>CAZPIQ010000053.1:4254-12260 GCA_964586665.1 uncultured Ignatzschineria sp.
GAATAACAATTGACTAGGGATGGTTAAATTGGGAAAGCCACTAAGTGATAAGCTTAGTGGCTTTTTTTATGGGGTGTTCAGTGATTTTTTTTGAACGAATCATCTTAATGATCCATCTCTACTCTTTGAAAGTGAGAGGCTTAAAAGTGAGATTGTCGATAGGATTATTGAGTATCAGTATCAGTATCAGTATCAGTATCAGTAATCGGGAAGAAAACACCGAGCGCATTACGATCCTCAGCAGCTAAAATTGCAAAGGTGCGGCAGAGTGATTCAGTTGCCATGGTTTCAATGCCGATACCATTTTGGTAGAAGAATGCGCGCCATTTAGGTTCGAGGAATTCCATCTTATTGCCTGTGCCAATTAGGATGACCGTTGGTTTTAACGCAAGCCATTTTTGAAAATGGGCTTCTGTGAGCTCATCAAAGCTTTTCGGTGCGAATGCATCGCCTGTTTCAATCGTCTTATTAATAAGAAGAATAGGCTCGTTCTGCCATTCACTATCATCGTTTAAGCGAAAGAAGTTCGGTGCGTAGCCTTTAATATGAAGATTATCGGTAGTTTCCCGTTTAATCGTTGAGCCGGCATTATTCCCTTGCTGATTATGCATTGACTGATTCCTTAATTAATTCAAAAAGTTCTTGCTGATTTTTTACATAGTAAAGTTTTTCAGCGTCAATGGTAACACCATATTTTTCAGCAATCATCTCATAAAGCCCTAAACGATGTTCAATCAGCTTCGGGAAAATCCAACGAGTGAAGTGCGAAGGCGTAATTTCATCTGCTGATCGAAGATTTTGCTCTTTAAGGTAGATCTCAATTTGTGGCAGTAAGAAACCTTTCTGATAATAGAGTGGCTTTGGATGAGATTGTGCGCGTTCTATCACATAGTTTTTGGCGCGTTCTGAGGCTTTAATATAGATCAAAAGCGATTCTTGCCCAATAAGCTCCCAGCTCTTCTCATCTTGTAGTTCACAAAAGCTACCGCTTGTATCGATAATAAAGTTAGGGAAACCCAGTTTTTCAGCCTTGTCGATAAAGTAGGGCACATCTTTTACGGCATTAATTTCAGCAATGCGATGGCGTTCTAGTCGATCTAAGAATATATCAAGCGATGTGCCACCCTCATCTTCATTTCCCATCATGCCAAGATAGGCAGATAGCGGAGCAAGATTATTGATGGAGAGCTGAGATTTTACAGAAATCGCGCCCTCTTTAATAAGTTTCGCGAGAATCGGCTGTTTCATCGCTTCAAGGGTCAGGAAATCATGCACCTCTTCGCTTAAATGTCGGGTACCAATTCGATAATCAATAGAGTAATGAAACCAATCGGCTCTCGGAAGTTTCTTTGAGAGATGCGTCTTACCTACGCCACTCATCCCCATTAGGGCAATTTTTTTCTGAGGAGCATTAAGGAATTTTTCAACGAGTGCTTTTTTCATAATAAGATGATCGATAGTGGTGAATGAAATTGTCATACTGCATTAATACAACGCATACGTAAATATATCAAGTGTATTAGTCTAACAGAGGTCATGATTCATACATATACTGATATATATCCTTTACATATATCCTTTACATATACCCTGATACATATACCCCGATATATAATTAATCCCGTATATGTATACAATCAGGCGATCATAGTTAAGGGTTATAGTAATCGATAATGTGTAGGATTCATTGCTGATTTAGGAGTAAGCAATGAGAGGATGAGGATCGTTCAAATTTTGTCTGAAAAGATTCAGCATAAAATCCAAAAATACCTTAAAATAGACAGGTTTGAAAATTAGATTTTAATGTGTGAAATATAAAGAGGCTTTGTTAGGACATAAACCTTGGTGTTTTGGGCTAACGAGCGATAAGAAAGAGATAGGACAAAGATGATTAAGCTGAAGCACTTAAACTACTTTTATGGTGATACACAAGTACTCTTCGATGTGTCGATTAAGGCGAAAGATGGGGAGATTGTTGTATTATTGGGCCCAAGCGGTGCCGGTAAAAGTTCGCTGCTTCGAATCTTGAATTTACTCGAGCGCCCAAAAGAGGGGCTCCTCGAGATTGCGGATTTTAACTTTGATTTCTCGCAAAGTATTTCTGAGAAAACAATTCGTGATCTGCGTCAAAAGGTCGGCATGATTTTCCAGCAATATCACTTATGGCCACATCGCACTGTGTTACAGAACATTACTTATGCACCTGTGAAACTTGGTAAAATGACGCAAGAAGAGGCGAATAAACGAGGACATGAAGCGCTTCAATCACTTAAGCTTGAAGGTTTACATGATCGCTATCCGCTTAAACTTTCCGGCGGTCAGCAACAACGTGTTGCAATTGCACGTGCGCTTATGATGGACCCAAATACGCTTTTATTTGATGAGCCAACAGCCGCACTTGACCCAGAGATCACTTCCCAAGTTGCGACAATTATCGAAGATCTTGCAAAGACCGGAATTACGCAAATCGTTGTGACTCATGATGTTGACTTTGCAAAACGTATTGCAACGTATGTTGTCTATATGGAAAATGGGCGCGTTGTGGAAGAAGGGCCGAAAGAGATCTTTATCGAGCCTAAAACAGTTGAATTTAAACAGTATCTTTCTCATTAATTAGCGATATACTGCTAAAAGGTGTGTGCCACCTAAGTAGTACTATCAGATAGCCTAAAAGGGTCATTTGAAAGTCGTACAATGAGTTAAAGAGAGATTCAATCGCGTGTTCTTATGATGAAAACGCGTTTGATTAGAGAGTATTAATAAGACATAAAAGATGGAGTAGAGTTATGAAAAAGAGATTCGGGCTATTATTAGTGGCAGCAGGACTTTTAAGTTCAACAGCAGCATTAGCACAAGAGAAGTTAACGATTGGTACAAATCCAGCTTACCCACCATTTGAGTACAAAGGTGAGAATAATGAGCTTTTAGGTTTTGATATCGATCTTATGAATGAAGTTTGTGTGGCGATGAAAAAAGAGTGTGTTTACTCAGAACAAGAGTTTGATGCATTAATTCCGAACCTTCGTCTTCGTCGTTATGATGCAGTTATCTCAGGTATGGATATCACAGAAGAGCGTGCAAAACAGCTCGCATTCTCAGACCCATACTATCAAAACTACTCAATCTACATCACCACAAAAGATAAAGCAGACTCCATTAAAAACATTGAAGATGTGAAAATTGGTGTTCTCGCAGGTTCAACGCATCAGCAATACATTAGAGATACTTATAAAGGCGCTAATGTATCTGTATATCCGCAATACCCTTCAGCAATGAGCGATCTTGGTATCGGTCGTGTGGATGTTGTATTTGGAGATGGTGAAGTTGTAAATGACTATATGAAAGAGAATAATAATTTCGTAATGGTTGGCGAGAAAGTCACAGATCCAAAATACTTCGGACAAGGTTTAGGTATTGGGGTTGGTACAAGAAATACTGAATTGTTAGAAGAGATCAATACTGCGCTTAAGACTGTTAAAGAGAGCGGTAAGTATGACGAAATCTATAACAAATGGTTTGATGCGCCAACGACAGAAGTTGTTGCAGAAGTCGTAACAGAAGCACCAGCAGCTGAAGCAACTGAAGCGAAATAGTTATTTATGAAGTAGTTAAAAGGCAAAAAGCGATGGCAATCATCGCTTTTTGTTTAGAAACTTGAAGGAAGACGTAGTGTGAGTGGGATAAGTAGCATTTTTGATATATTTACGAGTAGTTATTTTGAGGCGATGCTCGTAGCCGCTAAAACAACAATTGTGTTGGCGATTGTGAGTTTGGTCTTAGGGTTTATATGGGCCAATATTCTTGCTGTTCTTGAGCTTAGTCGATGGAAAATTGTAAGATGGCCGGTGACAATTTTTGTCTCTCTTATTCGTTCGCTGCCGGAGCTAATCGTGATCTTCTTGATAGGATTAGGGCTCCCTTATCTTTTCCTTGAGTTCGAATATGCGTTGCCTGTAGCCGTTGTTGATGCCTATTTTAATATGCTTGATGCGTATGGAGAGTATCTCTTCTTTGGTTTAGGTGCTTTTGCACTCTCGTTGATCTATGCTTCTTATGCTTCACAAACGATTCGGGGTGCGCTATTAGCCGTTCCTAAAGATCAGTGGAGTAGTGGAGATGTCTTGGGGCTCTCTAAGCCAGCAACCTTCTTCTATATCGTTATGCCGCAAATGTGGCGTCATGCTTTCCCTGGGTTAAGTAATCAGTGGTTGGTACTTTTAAAAGATACAGCGCTAGTATCACTTATCGGTGTTCATGAACTGATGAAAGAGACCGATTATATCTACAGTGCGACCTCAGATGGTTTTACATGGTACGCAACAGCTGCGCTTATTTATCTTGTGATCTCACTTGTGAGTCAAAAGTTACAAGATTTACTCTATAACCGTATTACTAAATACGATCAAGAGCCGGCGAAATAGGGGGCGACATGTTAGATCATTTTATTTATATTCTTGAAGGTGTACCGCTTAGCTTAGGTTTGACGATTGCATCTTTAATCTTAGGGTTTATATTAGCGCTCTTCTTAACGGGTGTTTTAACGCTCTGGGGCAATCAATGGCCGGCAAAAATTGCGAGAGGTTTTATTATCTTCTTTACAGGAACACCGCTTCTTGTGCAGATATTTCTGCTCTATACAGGTCCTGGTCAGTTTGATTTTATTCGTCATTCATTTTTATGGGAACCCTTTTTCTCACAAGCTTGGTTCTGTGCGATTTTAGCGCTATCGCTTAACTCAGCAGCATACACGGCGCAGCTGTTCCATGGCGCTGTGAAGAATCTTTCTAAAAATCAGTGGGAAGCATGTTTAGCGCTTGGAATGAACCGTTTTGAAGCGATGAAGATCTTAATTCCATTAGCCTTAAGACGCGCATTGCCGAGCTATTCTAACGAGATTGTATTAATCTTTAAAAGTACTTCGCTTGTCCAGGGGATTACGCTTTTAGATATTATGGGGCGTGCAAGAGAGCTTACAGGTCAAACCTATGACTCAATCACTTATTACGCAATGGCAGGTGTGATCTACTTAGGCGTTAATATCATCTTGATTTTAATCGCTAAAGCTATGGAGAAGCGTGCATTAGCCTTTGAAAATTAAAGGGCAGTTTTAAGTGTCAAAGCACTATGTTGAATTGATCAATTTTAGAGCTTTACATATGATAAAGAATCACTATAATAGTACGTCTATTCACTACTGATGTAGCAAATAGAAAAGGAAAAATGGCCGAGCGGCTGAAGGCGCACCCCTGCTAAGGGTGTATACGTTTATAGCGTATCGAGGGTTCGAATCCCTCTTTTTCCGCCACAATCGAAAGAGCTCTTGTTATGCAAGAGCTCTTTTTTGTTGTCTTGAGAAAAACCTCTCTTCTTATCAATAATTAATATACTCAGAAGAGTTTTATGTAAAAGTTTCATTTTTTTGCCTAACCTCTTCTACAAGTAAAATTATTATGTTAAAAAATATTTGTTGATATTAAGGCGTGCACCTTTAATTTCATAAAATTGTGAAGCGCTATTTTCAAGGGCCCTATGGAGATACCTCTCACAACATTTTTGCAATGATCTTTTGACATAAAATAGGGAAGTAGAGCATGGAATTTTCGAGAATAGAGCCGTACTTCAAATCTTATGGGGTTTGGAGTAATGATCGAGATATCGAGTGGTATGAAGTGATGTGGGAAGTTTTATTGAAGGCGGGTGCTGTAAAAAGTCATCGGGAGGAGGAAGTTTTAGAATCCTATCTCTATGCAACTGCGCTCGTTGATTTTTATCGATCATTTACTCAGGATGTCGCAGGTGAATATTGGCATGAAGACTTTCTTTCGAGTGAAAAGATTCCGAATTATCACTATGAAAAAATGCGTAAAATTGCTGGCGCAATGCCCATCACTTTACAAGATTTATTTGATGAATATGGTGAACAGATATTTGAATATTCACAAGCGGAGCTTGCAGGAATATTTGCAGAGTTCGCACCTGAATTTTCTTCTCTTTATTATGATTATGCGGCGAAAAAGTATAAGCGAAGCGTGCTTGCGCTATTAAAACAGAAATTCAGTGAATCTGAAATGTTTATCCTGATGACTTATAGCTATTATGGAACCTATTCTGATATGAATGGTTACTTTGATGATGAAGACGACTACGAAGAGGATGAATGGGTTGATGATGAAAATGACTTGAGGGAGTGTCAAGGAGTAATGCCCAAGATTCAAGAGATGCTGATCCTTCCGCCTGTTCTGACTAAAACAGAGCGATTTATAGAAGATGCGAATTCAGCGAGTGAGTATTTTTATGATGATATGGATCTCATTCGAGGCGTTGAATGGTTAAGTGTGCATTATTAGAAGGTTATTGAAAACTCATCAAGGATTCATAGTACTAAATTGCATACTTAAGGTGATCGCTTATGGTAGAATTTCCTCATATTAAATATTTTGAAATTCTATCAAAATAGATATCAGATGAATAAATAACAGAACCAAAGGTTCTGAGAAAGGATTGAGTATGTATTGGTTTTTACTATTTCAAGTGACCGGATTAGTTGTTTTAATCACACTAGTCGTGCTTTATGCAAAATTTAAGAAAGAAGAATTTTGGCCACTTTTTGCCGATAAATTTAAAACACTTCTGATTGCATGGGGCGTGATTGTTGTTGGTATTTCCATTGCTTGCTATAGACCGCTCTATTACACACTCGATTGCCAGATCCGCAGCATGAGTATGAAAGCAGATACCAAATACTCATGGTGGTTAGGTGAATGCCAGATTAAAACAAAAGAGGGCGTTTACGTTCCAATCTCAAGATCAAGAGCACTTCCAGGTGGTAAGGATGGGGATTTGGAGCAGTAGATTTGTATATTGAAAACATTGTTTGTTTGATCGTAAAAAAGCTCATCACTCAAATATGGAGTGATGAGCTTTATTATTTTAGGTCGATAGATGATGAACGATAATCGTTAATCATCGAAATAATGCTTAAGGAATCAGAACGGCGCGTCCTTCTAATTGTCCTTTGTGCATGAGTTCATAGACTTTTGCAAAATCTTCTAATGGATATTGCGTCGTTTTAACATTGATGATGCCTCGGCGTTGCATGTCTAATACTTCTAATAACTCGGTACGGCTTCCCCAGAAAGGAATACTGGTCTGAGCCCCAAAGGGAAGTTCTGTGACACTCATCTCGCCACCTGATAAACCTATAACGGTTAAATCGCCATTGAGTGCAACTACACGAGAAGAAAGATCTAATGTCGGTTTTGCGCCCACGAAGTCTAATACGACATCGCAACCTTTGACGCCGGTAATCGCGCGAATTTTATCATAAGCATCAACCTGATCTGTGCGAATGACATAATCAGCGCCATAAGATTTTGCAAGTTCGAGCTTGTCATCGGCGATATCGCCGGCAATGACAGTGGCGTTATAGAGGTTTTTAAGAATCTGCACGCCCACATGACCAAGACCACCAATACCGATGGCTAAGACAAAGGATGATGGTGTAATTTTTTGTTGTGAGCGCTTAATTGCATGGTAAGGCGTTAATGCGGCATCTGTTAAAGGTGCGACTTTTGCCGGATCAAGGTCATCTAATTTTACAAGTAATCTCGATGAAGGCACGATCATATATTCCGCCATTCCACCATCAAGGCCAAGACCGCCCCCTAATGCCGGTAATTCAGGTTGATGCTGACAGTAGTTTTCTTCAGATTTCTGGCAAGGTGAACAATGACCACAACCCCAAGGACCATAGACAATGACGGCATCACCTTTGTTTAAACCCGTAACGCCCTCTCCAAGTTCTTCAACCCAACCGGCATTTTCATGGCCTAATGTAAAAACATGACCTTCCGGCAGATCCTGTTCCATAACGTGGATATCAGAATGACAAACACCGGCACCCCCGACCTTAATCAAAACCTCTCCCGCTTTAGGCGTTGGTTTAGGGATTTCTACTAATCGTAGATCATTTTTACCAAATAAACGGACTGCTTTCATCATGTTGA
>CAZPIQ010000054.1:0-6933 GCA_964586665.1 uncultured Ignatzschineria sp.
CATAAGGCGTTAATGCATGTCCACCATAAATTGCCGGCGCGCCCATAAAGGTATTGCCACCGGTTGCAAGCGTATTAGAGAACCATGTGAAGCCTTCAAAATCTGCCTTCAGAGATGGATCCATTGCCATAATCTCGCCAAAGAGCGGATTCGTAAAGCCATCAATCATTAGCACAAAGATATTTTTCTGATTGGTGGAGAAGGTTGTAATCTCCTCAAAATATTTGGGGATAAAAGCGCTGTTGTTGCCCTTTTGGCTTTTTATATCCGCGCTATTGTTTGCCAGGAGATTCTGCGCATTTGATGCTGGAATCGACATAGTCGTTACCATCGAAAAGACGAAAAAGACCGCGATCGAAATCCCGATCATAATCTGCTTTAACTTCGGCTTTAAGAAGAGATAGAGCGCAATAATGCCGGCAACAATCGCTAAGTCTACGATGAGTCGCATCTCGATTGCACCTAAACTACCGGCAAGATCTGCAAAGGCAAAGTGATCTAACGCGCCTGCATCGTAGATATTATAAACGGAAGTCAACAGTGCAAAAATCGCAATCACAAAGAGTGCGATATCGATCAGTTTTGTGAGCCTAAATCCAAAATACTTCACTACAAAGAGTAAATAGAGGCCGATCACCAGCGAAGTATAGTAACCGCCAAGGAGCATTCCTGTATAACTTTTCGGCGTGAAAACAACGGGGTCACTCGCCACTAATTGGCTTGGGAAGTAGAAAAAGGCGATCGTGATAAAGAGCGTGCCGGCGAGATAAGGCAAGTAGTGCTGAAGCGCCATAAAACGCTCCACTTTGTTTGCCGGCGATCTGAATCGATGAATCGCATTTTTAATGAGTGAGAAGACATTATTAAAGGTCCAATAGAGCACTAGCGCTGCCGGCGAATTATAGAGCAGCACTAGGAAGACAAGCGCAATTGCGATCATCTGAAGCTTATCTTTTCTCGGCAAGCCTTTCGTATAGATAAAGCCGGATGCGAGGTTAATCACCGTCATGAGAATCGGTAGTAGATTAAGATGAAGATCACCAATATGAATCAGCTGATCGGGCGCAGAGAGATTCTTAAACATCCCAGATGCCACGCCTTGAAGCGCCGGATTATGAGAGAGAAACTGATAAGCTGCGATAAAGAACGGAATCTGCAATAAAAAGCCTAAGCTATTGCGCACGCCATAGATCGGATGGTAACCAAATTGACGATAAACCGTTTTCAGCATTGCAAAGCGCTCTTGCCCTTTGAAACTGCGCTTTAACATCTCGATCTTCGGTGCCATCGCACGTTCAACTAAGCGATCTTTATTTTGCCAATGATCAAAAAGATTATAGATCGGCACCAGCAGAATACTGACCATCAGGCTTAGAAGAATAATCTGCACATTTTTAGAGTGATGGATCGATTCTGCAAAGCTAAAGAGCACAGCTAACAGCGTCTCGATCGGCGCGATAAAGATCATATAGAGACTATCTAGCATGTGCTACTCCTTCTTCATGACCTAATAATTGCTGAATTTGATCTGCAATAATCGATCGACTCGTACCAAAATTATAAAATGTATCAGCTTTGAGTTTCTGAATATTGTCAATGTACTGCGTATTTTCAACCACTGATTCGATCAACTTTGGCAGATCTGCAAGTTCATCTTTCGTAATTCGAAGCCCCATTTGCGGAATCACTTCCGCTTCCCACATTGGGCGATCAGTAAGATCAAAGCGCTCAAAACCATCGGCTTCAAAGGTCGTACCGACTGTAATAATCGGACGTTCAAATGCTAAGGCAAAGTCGAAGTTAATGCCGGAGAAATCGGAGATTAAGAGATCGCTCGTTGATAAGGATTCGAAGTTATCAGGGTTAAAATCAAAACGCAGATTCCCAAAGCCCTTTAAGTTTTCTTGCAAGCCTTCGATCAATTCTTTTTCTGAGATCATACTCTGCGGATGGGGCCGAATCACCACATCAACTTCTTGCGCTAAAATCGATTTAAAAACATCGATCGGTAAGTGACGCAAAAGCCCATTCGCGCCCCATGACGGTGCGATCAGAATTTGCCGGCGTTTTTGCGGTGCATCCACTTGCTCTAACTTGGCCTTTTCTGCTCTATGGGCAATCGTATCGATATAAGGACAACCTGAATCAAGGAGTAATTTCGGCGCTGTGCCGCGTCTCTCTTCTAATAAACGAAACTCCTCTTTTTGATAATTCCCGGAGCAAAGAATTGCATCGTAATAATCAAATGAGAAGATCTTATAAGAGCCTAAACTTGAGAGTGAATGAAGCAGATGCACATATTGTTTCACACCTTTTGAGCGCTTTAATTGAAGTACATCTAATCCCGGCGTTGTCAGTAGACACACTTTCGCTTCGATAAAGCTTAAATAGACAAACGCGCGATTACCCTCGCCGATATATTTCGCTTCAAAGAGCGGATGCTCGAGCTTTAATGCCGGATCTTTCTCAGAAGAGGTTAAAAATAGTACTTCCTGTCCGCGATCTAGAAGCGTTTGCACAATCGGCTCAAATGTAGACCAATAGTTGTGCCCTTCTGAATAGATCACAAGCTCATGCATTGTTTTATCCACCTTTACGCCGGCAAGACGAAGCGCAAATGTCGAAAGCTTATAGTAGAGCGCCTTTATCCCAAAAAAGAGACTCGCAAAGATCGCAATGAGCGCCGAGAGGAGCATACTCCCTGTACCGGGGTCAAGATAAGCAAAGGAAGGCGTTAGCACCGTACCGATCAGCAGTATGAAGAGGATTTTACTTTTCATGGAGGAAGCTCTGTAGCATTAAGTGAATGCCTCGAAGAAGAAGGCATGTAAAGAAGATTAAGGTTCCCATCGCCGCAGCTGATGAGAGTGCGCCACTCTCTTCCATATGAAGGATCGAGATCGCCGCTAATACCGTATCTGGAGAATAGAGGAAGATCACCGCAGAGATCGTCGTCATTGCGTTAATCGCGAGGAAGAAGAAGACTTCTAACATTGTGCCGGCAGAAAGCGGCATAATGACTCTGCGAATCGTACTCAATGGCTGAATCCCTAAACTCATTCCCACTTTCTCATATTGGCTCGGCATCTTTTGGAAATGAATTGAGAAGGTCAGAAATACCACCGAGATTAGATGCACCGTAGTATTGATCGTGAGTAACATCATATTGCCACGAACAAATTCCGAAAATGCCGGCCAAGCATTGAGCATAAAGAGATAAGCCAGCCCAAGAACCGTGCCGGGGATTGCGATCGGTAAGAGAATAAGGAGCGAGAGAATATTTTTCGCGCCCTGATAGAGCTCACTTCGAATTACTAAATAACTGCCAATGAAGGCAATCGTTGTGCCAAGAATCGCGACTGATCCAGCTAATTTAAGCGAATTGAAGTATGCGCGCCATTCAAAACCGAGCGCCGCGAAATCATAATTCGCAAGCGTAAAAGTGAGATCATAAGGCCAGAAATTAATAAAAGAGCCGTAGATCACAATGCCTAAAATCGCGATGATCAACAGCGCAATGATCCATACAGGGATCATCACGCAGACTCGTTGCAATTTTGAAAATTCATAATGAAGTGCCGTTTGCGTGCCGGACATTCCCTTCTGCTTTGCCCGAATAACGCTATCTACGCCGGCAGCGATGAGTACGGGAATGAGTAACAATAAGCTAAGTGCAGCGCCCATTCCAAAGTTCTGCTGGCCGATCACCTCTTTATAGATCTCGGTTGCAAGTAAGGGCACTTGTCCGCCTAAAATCTTCGGTACTCCGAAATCCGTTAAACTCAAGATAAAAACCACTAAAAAGGTATTAATGAGCGCATATTTAATATTCGGGAGCGTCACGCGCAGGAACTTTCGTAATTCAGAAGCGCCTAATGTATCTGCGGCTCTGTAGAGTGTATTATCAATCCCTTTCATCGCGGTTGTAAGCATTAATACGCCGTGCGGAATCGTAAAGATTAAACATCCTAAGATCACGCCGGTAAAACCATAGAGTTCAAATGCCGGCAATATTCCGGTTAAATGCTCGATCACAATGCCTTGACTGCCTAAGAGATAAATGAGCCCAAGCGCCGGGAAGATCGAAGGTACATAGAGCGGAAAGACCGAGACTGTTTTAACAAGCTTCCCGCCGGGAATGTGTAGCTTTTCAATCCCGTAAGCGATCATTGTGGAGAGTAGAATATTAATGCCGGCAACAATGGCACTTACCCAGATGGAATTTGTAAGCGCACTGATGAGCCGAGATTCGCTGAAGAAGCTCTGAAGGTTCCCAAGTGAAAAACCGTCGCTCCCGCGAACCGTTAAACTTTGAAGCAATAGAAGGCGAAGCGGTTCGATAATGCCGACCGCAAGGAAGCAGACTAATAGGATAAAGAGTACATTTCGCCCGCGAAAAATGCCGGCGATAGGATGAATCAAACTCATACCGTTGCCCTGCGGGCGATTGTGCTGTTCATGCATCATCGCCAATTTACGCCTCATAACCATGCATCATCATGCCGGGCTTTGGCGAGATCGCCACATACTTTTCAGTACCTAAGCCTTTTTCATGGAATTCTGAATAGGCGATATCTGCGTAGATAAAGGTCGATTGATCTGGATGAAGGAGTGTTAAACGATAAAACGCGCCCATAAATTGCTGATCAAAGAGTTGAAACGCAATTCGCCCTGGCTTTGCAAGCGTCGCTTCGTTCACCACTTCAACTTCTAAATGCTCATAACGGATTGCACTCTCGCCTTGATCTGCCCTATTCGATTGATCCGCTTGATTCACTTGATTCAATCGCGCCGGCGCTCTTTGCCATTCGGCTAATTTTACAAAGTTCACAGCGCCAATAAAGTCCGCCACAAAGCTATTGATCGGTTTAAAGTAGAGATTCTCCGGCGTATCAACTTGTGCGATCTGCCCTTCATGAAGGAGTACAATGCGATCTGATACCGCCATTGCTTCTTCTTGATCGTGCGTCACCATAATCACCGGAATGCCAAGGCGTTTTTGAAGCAGACGTAAATCACTACGCAGTTGAACACGAATTTTCGCATCTAGCGCCGATAGCGGTTCATCGAGTAGCAGTAGCTTCGGGCGAGGCGCTAAGGCTCTTGCTAAAGCAACCCGCTGCTGCTGACCGCCAGAGAGCTCATGGGGCTTTTTATCCCGATGCGCTTCTAAATCAATCAGCGACAAAAGCTCATTAACGCGCGCTTCGCGCTCGCTTTTAGAGACTTTTGGCAAACCAAAAAGGATATTCTCCTTCACGCTTAAATTAGGGAATAAAGCATAGTTTTGAAAGACCATACCAAAATGCCGGCGATCAACCGGTACTTGAGTAATATTTTGGCCATCTTGATAGAGCTCCCCGCTTGTCGGCGTATTAAAGCCGGCAATAATATTGAGAAGCGTGGTTTTACCACAACCTGAAGGCCCTAAAAATGAGACAAATTCATCTTGCGCGATATCGAGCGTGATATCCCTTAAGATCTGTTTGGGAGATGCTTTTTGTCCTTTTTTTCCTTTAGTCGCAATCGAAAAATCAATCGCCTTTAAGGATAAGAAGTTACTGCGCATAACGAGACTGCCACTCCTTTAAGATCGCATCACGATTTTTCGCGGCCCATTTTAGATCATTCGGTGCAAGTTTCTCATAGATCGCTTTACCCTGCTCTGTCATAAACTCACTGCGCGCCGGCAATCCTGAATAATCTGCGCCGAGTTTCGCAGCCGCTTCTGAAGTTCCCCAATCCATTAAGGCTTGTGCTGCTACTAATTGATCTGTGCCTTTCACTATCGCATTCGCTTCTGTATCCCAGCCTAAGCCTTCCTCCGGAAAGACAACCGCTAAAGGTGCGCGGCGCTGCAATAGCTTCTCTGCCAATGCGGATGCGGAGATTCCGATCACCACTTCCCCTTGTGCGGCCATTGCGCAAGGCTTACTTCCTGAGTGCTCATAAGATTTCATATTCGCATCAAGCTGATCCATATAACTCCAAGCGGCTTCATCGCCCCAAAGCTGAAGCCATGAACTCACATTCATATAACCAGAACCTGATGATGCCGGATGTGGCATCGCGATTTTACCTTTATAGATCGGGTTCGTGAGATCCTGCCATGATGTTGGCATCGGCAAGCCCTCTTTCTCAAGACGGATTTTATTCACACAGAGCGCAGAGCTCCATGATGTTAAACCTGTCCAAACAGGATTCTCAGCGTTATCTTTTTGCGCGGTATCCACAAGCTCAAAACCAGCAGGTTGATACGCTTCTAGCATGCCTAAATCATCCATAATAATGAGTGAACTTGAGCCTAAACCTAAAATCGCATCTGCTTGTGGATTGTCTTTCTCGGCAATCAGTCTTGCGGTAATAATGCCGGTAGAATCACGCACCCATTTGATCTCGATTTCAGGGTTTGCGGCTTCAAAAGCATTTTTATACGCCGGCAATAATTCATTTTCGATCGCGGTATAAACCACTAATTCAGTCTTAGCACTCGCAAGTGATAGACATGCGCCTAACACTGCCACGCTCATTAATAACTTCTTCATAGAATCCTCTTCTCTTTCAGCCTTCGCCTAATGACTTTTCCCGCAATTAATCGAGTTTAAACTCTTTCTTAATCGTCTCAATAAGCATCAATGCGATCTTTTCAGATGGGCCTTTGCCATTTAAGTTAAGAGATGTCAGGGTATCTAATACACGCTCACGAAGATCTGAGCTACTAATCCCTTCTGTTCTTGGGAAGATCACCATCTTCTCTTGTGGCACATGATTGGAGTTATCATCGCCATGGACTAAAAGATCGATATTATGAGAGATCAAATAATCATTATCGAGCAACCAAGGACTTGGCACGACTTCATCGACATAACGAATCGCCTCTAAAAGCTCTTTACGCTCTTCATAGCTCAGCTCTGGCTCATAGCCTTTTTTATT
>CAZPIQ010000054.1:7033-11960 GCA_964586665.1 uncultured Ignatzschineria sp.
ATGGTGACTTGGATTCGCTCCCTTATTACTTTTCTGGGCTATTTAGTGATCTATCTGATTATTACGCCCATTATGCTTATCTCCACTGTCGCACTTTGGGGCTCTTGGTATCGTAATGTCACAATTGCTTGGTCGAATATCCTCATCGGCTGGATGCGTATTGGCGCCGGCGTCCATTATCGCGTGATTGGTAGAGAGAACCTTGAGAAGCTCAAAGAGCGTCCGCACTTTATTATCTCCAATCACCAATCAGCGCTTGAAACGCTGATCTACACCGTGATTCTGCCACCCCATTCATTTGTACTGAAAAAATCGCTCCTCTATATTCCGTTCTTCGGCTGGGGACTTGCGAAAGCGAAACCCATTGCGATTGATCGTAAAGATGGTAAAAATGCCCTCAAACAGATCTCGACACAAGCGAAAGAACGCTTTGAAATAGGCCGTTCTGTAATTATCTTCCCTGAAGGTACGCGCGTGCCATTTGGCAAAGTAGAACCCTTTAAAAAGGGGGCATTTATTGTCACTAAACAGTTAGAAGCGCCGGTATTACCGATGGCGATTAACTCAGGAATCGCCGCGCCGAAAGGTCGCTTCTTAAAAGAGCCTGGCGTTGTAACGATTGTGATTGGCGAGCCGATCGAATCAAAAGATCTCTCAACTGGCGAGCTTGCAAAACATACCGAGAAATGGATTCGCGCGCATATCGTATCAACCTTAAATGTACCATTAGTGCCAACTGAAGCGGAGCTAAAGACTTTAACGGCGCCAATGCCGATTGTTAAAAAAGCCAAGGCAACTGAAACGCCTAAAGAGGCAGAAGCACCGCAAGGGAATCTAAAAGAGAGCCTAAAAGAAAATACCGATGCCGAAAAGCACGATGAAAAAGTGAGTGCGGAGTAACTTTGATGAAACATGCGATTCAGATTATTGGCGGTGAATATCGCTCTCGTAAAATTGCGGTCATGGATGCCGATGGCCTTCGTCCGACCTCTTCTCGCGTTCGTGAAACACTCTTTAATTGGCTACAGACAATTACGCCGGGCGCAATTGTGATTGATGCCTTTGCCGGCACAGGGGCGCTGGGGATTGAAGCGCTATCACGCGGTGCGAAAAAAGCGATCTTCATCGAGAAAGATGCCGGCGTTTATAAAACACTACAAGCTAATCTGACGGCGCTTAAGATTCCTAAAGAGCGATATCAGCTGATTAAAGGCGATTCTCTCACATTTTTACAAGCGGATTCACCGGCACTTCAGAATGTGATGACAGAAGCTTTCACGCTCAACGCGCGCCTTCATCTCTTTTTAGATCCACCCTTTTTCCATGATCTCTACCCGATGCTACTTGAAACGCTCACGGAAAATCCCCTCATAGAAGCCTTAACCTCGCTCTCTATCGAATCGCCTTTGAAAAGCCTTATCGATACCGGCAATGCCGTAAAGCCACTTGTGCAATTTAGAACGATGAAAACCAAAGAGAGCTTGCTCGAATTTTACAAAAAGAGCGAATAAGTCCTACAATGAAATCTCCATGCTCATGCCAAGGAGGTTTCAATGTCCCCCATTTCATTGATATCAACATCTAACAGACAATCAGCTAAAAGATCTGCCACATCCGTCCATTCTAATATCATCAATGGCAAGCGCTCTTTTCGTGCGCAGGATTTGAAATCGATCGTCCTAAGCCTGCGTCAATCTGAAGGCATTCAAAGCCGGCAACTCTTTAACGGATCACAAGGCCGGCGAATGGGGATGTCGATTCCACGCTATCAGCGTAATTACACCTTTTTGACCCGCTTGATAAATTGGTATTTTCTTCGCTTTGAGATTAATACGCCACTACGGAAGGTTCACTTTCTCGCGCAAGCATTTGCCGAGACAGATCGATTTCGATCGACCGTAGAATATCAGGGTAATCGCATGCCTTATTCACCCTATTTTGGCCGAGGCTTATTGCAACTTACCCATCAAAGTAATTATGCCGGCTTTAATGCTTATTTTAATAGTGCATTAGAATATGCTACGGGATTTGATCGAACGGCACGAAGAGCGCCACAAATCATCCAACAAACAGCGCAATACAATGATTACCAACATCAACCTGAACGCATTATGAATAGCTTACTGCCGGCCATTGAATCGGCCACTTGGTTCTGGGCTGAGGGAAAAGTCGTGACAGGGAATGCGCAAACGATGAAATGGCGCGCACCGAATCGTTATGGTGGCAAGCGCTATCCGATGCGCTCAATTCACTATCCTCAAACAACCCTTTCCCAAGAAATGCGTTATCGCGCGATTGATTTGAATCTCATTGCCGATGATGACAATGGCGATCTCATTAGCTGGCTGATTAATGGCGGAGAAAATGCGATCGAGAAACGCCGGGAATATGTCGCATTACTCAAAGCGCTCTTTGGGATTCATGAATGATCTTCAGCAGGTCATTCATCAGATCATTCATCAGGCAAGGTGCTTCGAATAAATTCGGGTTTATACTTCCGATGTATCATCTTTAGAGGCATCACCATCGACTAACTGAGCTTGATACTCATCCCAGAGCTTCAACAATCGCTCATAAATCTGCTGAGTATCACCCTTTTTACTAATTACCCCCAAAAGATGCGGTGGCCTTGGAAGCGAATAGAGCACGAGTCGATCATTACTGGTGGCAATAATCCCCGGCACAATATGCGGTGCTAGGCTTTTTTGGAGTTGATCTAAAGATTCAGGACCGGTTAATTCCGGAAGGACAAGATCACATACGATCAAAGCAGGTACCAATCCGTCTTCTATTAATTCGCTCGCTTCAAAAATATGTCTGCAACAGTGATATGTTGAACCTTGAAACATCTCTGAAAATTTAATCACTAACTCATCATCACTCGTTAATATTAGAACATTTTCTAATGAATTCATCTCATCACCTCCTGACTCTTTAATTGGCTATACGACAAAAAAGAGTTGCTGAAGAATACTTCAACAACGCCCTCTTATTAATATTCGCTTATTTGATCTATTTTATATTGCGATTATACGTCATCGATAGATGCTTAGTATCGATTACCCGATACTCGACGATCATACGCTAAGTAAGTATCTGACCAGAGGATTACCTCTTGTACTCTTGGCGTGACACGCTTTAATGCTTCTGCTCTTGTGAGCCATGCCCACTCGCTATGTTCGGGCCTACCTAGATCGGGGTTGATCGGTAACCGAATGCCTCGCCTTTTAGTTTCAGCGATGTAATAACGAGCTACTTTCTTGCCTCTAAAATAGGGATCTGTTTCAAAATAATCAAGACCCCAAGGGAAAGTGAGATCGCGAATCGTTGTCTCTTCGCGAACCTCTCTTAACGTTGTTTCAATTGGTGTTTCTCCTGCTTCAATCTGCCCTTTTGGAAAATCCCAAAAGTTATAAGCCCGAAGCAGAAGATACCGAAACTCATGTCTATCCCATCTAACAACGACCGCTCCACAAGATAAAATCTCTGGAGGATTGCTATTCATATCTAACCTTTAGTGATACTCAGGGCTAAATTCACGAACTGCGTCCACCATTGCTTTCACGTTTTCAGGATCAATACCCGGATGGATACCGTGACCAAGGTTAAAGATATGACCTTCATCCGCGCCCACATGACCAAAGCCTGAAAGTACTTTCTTCACATTCTCACGCACCACTTCTGGTGTTGAGTAGAGAACGCCTGGGTCCATGTTTCCTTGAAGCACGACTTGTTTACCCACTAATGCTTTTGCTTCAGCAATATCTGTCATCCAGTCTAAACCTAAACCGTTTGCACCGATTGCCGCTTGCTCTTTAAGCCACATGCCACCATTTTTGGTGAAAACAATGCTTGGGATTTTTTGGCCATCATATTCAGTGATTAAGCCTGCAAGAATCTTCTCCATATAACGAAGTGAGAACTCTTGGTAATGCTCTTTAGAGAGAATCCCGCCCCATGTATCAAAGATCTGAACGGCTGCTGCGCCATTTTTAATTTGGGCATTTAAGTAGTCGATCACGATATCTGAGAGCTTCTCTAAAAGAAGATGCATCGCTTGCGGATGCTCATACATGAAACCACGGACTTTACCGAAATCCTTACTACCACCACCTTCGATCATATAAGTCGCAAGTGTCCATGGGCTACCTGTAAATCCGATTAATGGCACTTCATTTTTGAGGGCTTTACGGATTGTTGAAACAGCGTTCATCACATAGCCTAATGAATCTTCAACGTCCACAACAGGGAGTTTTGCCACTTGTGATGGATCAGTAATCGGTCTTTCAAAGACAGGGCCTTTACCTGAAACAAAGCTTAAACCTAAGCCCATTGCATCTGGAATGGTTAAAATATCTGAGAATAAAATTGCTGCATCAAAACCGAAACGATCAATCGGTTGAAGCGTGACTTCACAAGCAAGATCTGCGTTACGGCAGAGCGCCATAAAATCACCTGCTTGCGCACGAACACGGCGGTATTCTGGTAGATAACGCCCTGCTTGGCGCATCATCCATACAGGTGTTCTGTCTACTTTCTCTTTCAAAAGGGCACGAATAAAACGATCATTTTTATAAGTCATTGTTCTGTCCTAAATCTAAAATTTTCTAAAATTTATATCGGCTTGATTATAGCATATTCCCCCTCTCTTCTCTGTCTTTATTATTTTAATTCACTAGCTTATATCAAGTTTTTTGACTATAATGTTGGGCTTGTCATTTTGGTTGTTTTGTACTCAATCATGACCATGACGAAAGTCATCGGAACTCTTTGAATCCATTCAACTTTGACAATTACCTGTAGACTCAATATCGGGTTTACTTTTTAACTTTAATTACTCACAGATGCTTACTTCCTAGGCGGGGGTGCTATGCGGTTTTACCGTTTAGTTACGCCTTTGGAAAATCTGGAGGCTTAACCCTAAACA
>CAZPIQ010000055.1:0-5950 GCA_964586665.1 uncultured Ignatzschineria sp.
ATGTCATGGGTAAATATCACCCGCATGGTGACTATGCGATATATGACTCTGTTGTACGTATGGCACAAGACTTCTCACTTCGTTATATGCTTATTGATGGCCAAGGGAACTTCGGTTCAATCGATGGTGACTCAGCTGCTGCAATGCGTTATACCGAAGTCCGTATGAGTAAGATCGCTGAGGCACTCTTACAAGATATCGAAAAAGAGACCGTTGATTTCACACCGAACTATGATGAATCAGAAACAGAACCTTCAGTTCTTCCGACCCGTATCCCAAATTTACTTGTAAATGGTTCTGCGGGTATTGCGGTCGGTATGGCAACGAACATTCCGCCACACAACCTCACTGAAACAATTAATGCATCACT
This sequence comes from uncultured Ignatzschineria sp., assembly GCA_964586665.1. Lineage (GTDB taxonomy): Bacteria > Pseudomonadota > Gammaproteobacteria > Cardiobacteriales > Wohlfahrtiimonadaceae > Ignatzschineria. The sequence continues at coordinate 371 of CAZPIQ010000055.1, forward strand.
TGCATTACTTCATAACTCAGAGCTCTCAATTGATGAGTTGATGGAATTTATTCCTGCACCCGATTTCCCAACTGCCGGCATTATTAATGGTACTCGCGGTATTCGCGAAGCATATCATACGGGCCGTGGTCGCGTTATTATGCGCGCACGCGCGGAGATTGAACGTGATGAGAAACGTGATCGTGATGTAATCATCATCACTGAAATCCCTTACCAAGTTAACAAGGCACGCTTAATTGAGCGTATTGTTGAACTCTACCGTGAAAAAGTGATCGAAGGCATTGCGCCAGATGGTCTTCGCGATGAATCAGATAAAGATGGTATGCGCATTGTGATTGAGCTTCGCCGCGGCGAAATGGGTGAAGTGATCCTGAACCAGCTCTACAAACACACTGCGCTTCAATCAAGCTTTGGAATTAACATGGTTGCGATTGATCGTGGGCAGCCAAAATTATTGAATCTCAAACAAGTTTTAGAAGCATTCTTACTTCATAGACGTGAAGTAATTACTCGCCGTACAATCTTCGATCTTAAACGTGCTAGAAGCCGTGCACACCTTTTAGAAGGTCTAACTGTTGCGCTTGCGAATATCGATGAGATGATTCAACTTATCAGAACATCTGCAACCGGTGCTGAGGCGAAAGAGCGTATGCTTGCTCGTGGCTGGGCGCCTGGCGATGTCTCTGCAATGCTTGAACGCGCGGCAGAACTCAAAACAACGCCGGAAGGTTTAGGCGAAGTTGGTTTAATCGGTACAGAATACAGACTCTCTGAAGAACAAGCGCAAGCAATTCTTGATATGCGCCTCCAACGCTTAACAGGTCTTGAGCAAGACAAGATTTTAGATGAATATAAAGCGCTTTTAGACACGATTCGTGAGTTAATCGAAATTCTCGTGAATCCTGATCGTCTTCGTGAAGTGATCGAAGAAGAATTAATCGCAATTCGTGATGAGTTTGGTGATGAGCGTCGTACTGAAATTCGTGAAGCGGCTGAAGATATTAATCTGGAAGATTTAATTGCTGAAGAAGATGTCGTTGTGACGCTCTCTCGCCGTGGTTATATCAAATATCAAAAACTCGATGAATACCGTGCACAGCGTCGTGGTGGACGCGGTAAATCAGCAGCTCGTGTTGTCGATGAAGATGTTGTTGAACACTTAATGGTCGTAAGTACGCATGCTCAGCTCATGTGCTTCTCATCATACGGTAAAGTTTACTGGTTACGTGCATTTGAGCTTCCTGAAGCTGGTCGCGGTGCAAGTGGCCGTCCGATTATCAACTTGCTACCTCTTGAAGCAGATGAGCGTATTACCTCAATGTTGCCTGTGGATAGTTATGATGATGATCGTTATATCTTCATGGCCACAAAATATGGTGTTGTGAAGAAAACAGTTCTCTCTAGTTTCCAAAGTCAGCGTTCTAGCGGTTTAATCGCCGTAAACCTCGATGAAGGCGACGAACTGATCGGTACAGAGATCACTAATGGTGATAACGAAATTATGCTCTACACGAATACCGGTTTAGTCAACCGCTTCACTGAAGAAGATGTTCGTGCAACCGGTCGTGGTTCTCGTGGTGTGAAAGGGATTACCCTTTCTGAAGATCAACATGTTATCTCAATGATGCTTGTTGTTGAAGATGGCGTTGTGCTTATCGCAACCGAAAATGGTTATGGTAAACGTACAATGATCGAAGACTTTGCGCGCCGTAATCGTGGTGGTAAAGGGGTCATCGGTATCCAAACTTCAGAGCGTAATGGTCAGATCGTTGGCGCTTCTATCGTTGAAGAGGGAGATGAAGTGATGTTGATCTCTTGTAACGGCGTTCTCGTTCGTACCGCAGTTGATGAAGTCTCAATCTTAGGTCGTAACACGCAAGGGGTTCGTCTCATTCGCTTAGATGAAGGCGATACGCTTGTGGGGATGTCACGCATCGAAGAGAATGATGCGGATTGTGATACTGATGAAGATTGTGGCGATATTGAAACTGATGAATCAGGCGCAATCATCGAAGAGATCGCAACGGTTGCTGATGAAGCCCCTGAAGAAGCTAAAGAAGAGACTGAAGAGTAACCTACTTGCCCAATCAATCTCATTTGATAATGGATTTGAAAATTAAATAGTGACTAAAATGCCGGAAGAATTCATTACTTCCGGCATTTTTTCGTTTACTTTATAAATCTAACAAAATGACCTTTTGCGCTAATGAAGTGAAGTGTATTGGTCAAATTGGTCAAATTGGTTAAGTTGGTTGATTGAGGGAGTTTATGAGCAGATTAGATGCCCGCGACAACCTTCACTTCGACTTTCCAATTAGAACGCATTAGTTGGGCTTGCACAGTGCAACGTACTGGCGCATTGTCTTTATCGACCCATTCATCCCATGCACGATTCATCTCATCAATATCAAGTGCGCTGACTAAGAAGATTGTCACATCTAAAATCTTCGATTTATCAGTCCCTGCTTTTGCTAACATTTGATCAATATCTTCTAATGTAGATTTCATCTGAAGATAGATATCATTCTCTTCATTCAACGGCACCGCTGTGTAGTAAACCGTATTTTGGTAAATAACGGCATCAGACATACGGGGACCTTTATTAATTCTTTCGATCATCATTCACTCTCTTACTCGGCGATGCCGGCATTGTGTTTTAAGGGATTGGAAATTTTATTATACGAGTATTTCTACTTGTCTCTGAAACGTTTTTATCTTTACCTTATCAGTTAAAGATTCTTTGGTTGACGCATGACTGGGAAGAATGTTTGCATGCTTATATCAATCTTGCGCTAGCAGTGAGTCCGGCAATATCATCAAAACCCTGCTTGGTGCTTGGTTCGATGATTATTGCTTTGATTTTGTTTGCTGACTATGACTCTTTTTAGGTTTACGTTTTTTTCGTCTTTGACTATTTTGCGAATTATTTTGACGCTGACTATTCGTATTTGAACGTCTGTTTTGAGATGCTCTATATGAGCGATTCCGGCGTTTCTTTCTGGGCTTTCGTTTTTTACGCTTCGGTGCCGGCGGTTTAGGTTTGAAGATCTCTTCCCCTTCATCGATTAACCCCAAAAGATCGAGATGCTTACGAATATAGTGTTGCTTGATCGATTGATAAGCGGTATCGATCTGCTCTTCTAATAGTGAGCGGATTTCTCGTTCTAAATCATAAAGCATGTCCGGATCATCTTCACAAAGATCACACCAGAGAATAAACTCTTCCTCTAACTGCATCAATGGCTCAAGATGACTTCTTCTTAAACTAACCAATGCACTATTATTGAGATTAAAAGCGCGCATCGTCTCTTTCGCCTGTTGATACATCTTTTCAGGCAGAACAGGCTTTCCGGCAATTCTGCCATTTTTATAATATTGGAAATAACGATGAGGATCATCATGATCCGGCTTAATCAGAAGCTCATGAGTTGTTGCGGTTGGATTTCGCGCACTATCTTTATAGATTCCACAGCTATTTTGGCTATTACAAGAACCAAATAAATTCTTCCACTCAAAGGTTAATCCCTCATATTTCGCGCGCGGATAGAGATGCTCTATGTGGCTATCGCCTTCCGAGAAGGCACTTTCACAATAGGCGCAAATACGATGTTGCATCTCATTGAGCTTTATCCAAATTTCCCGGCGATCTCGCCCCCGAAGTCGTTGCCAATTGGTGGCACCGGCATTTTGAGCTCGTTCAATACATCTTGGTGGTTTTTGAGGTCTTGTTAACTTTCTCATTAACGCCTCCTAAGCTTGTGACTCCGAAGATTTTCGGCGCTTACGAATCCGTGCTTTAAGGGCTTGTAATTTCTGCTGATGGCGAATCTTCTCCATCTCCACACTACCCTTGCCGAAATGATTTTCTAAACGCTGATAGAGCGCCTTTCCTTCCGGCGTTTCATCTTCGCCATTTTCAATCATCTTCTCAAGCTCTTGGTATTGGCGATACTCCGGCACATTCGGCACATCGGCAATATTGAGGATTCGAAGCAGAATATTATCTGCCGATAATCCTCGCGTTTGGAAGCTCGGCGAATGAACGCGCACTTGATTCGTTTTATAATCATTCGTTAGGAAGCGAATCTGATTATTATGCACTGTTGAGATGACCTGCGGACTGTGAGTGGTAATTACAAATTGCATATTGGGGAAGATCTTGAGCAGTGAGTCGATAATCGTCTGTTGCCATGTCGGATGAAGATGAAGTTCGATCTCATCAATAATCACAACGCCTGGGCTTTCCCTTGGATCTTCGAGATGCGGGTTTAAAATCTCTAAACGAGAAATGAGATCTGCTACCATAAAGAGCACGGAACGCTGACCATGAGAGAGATGCTGAATATCATGAAGCTCCCCATAAATAGAGAGAACCACGCGATCTTTTCCAGTTGAGCGATCCACAAATATCCCTTCGGCATTCGGAATCAGATCACAGACAATTTCACTCACGATCTTCTTCAATTTCTGCGCCGTATTCACAGGACGACATTGAAGCGCTTCAATCTTCTCATCGGTCTCAGCAATCTTTTGTCGAATACCGCCAAGCGCATCTTCAAGCAGAGCTCGCTTCATGGGATCTGCTTTCGATTCTTCATCTAAAAAGTCTGCTAAAGTACCCTCTAGTAGCCCTTTAAATTGAATCAGATCTCGAAGCTCAGAGCCTGATTCTTGATGTGATAAATTCTCAAGGGTAACAAACCACTCAATCATGTCTGAAATACGCACCTTTTCTTCAAGCGCATGATCATAGGCGCTAGCACGATTCAGATGTATTTTCCGCGCACCTCGAACAAAATTCGGACGATTGACACTATAGAAAATAAATAACGGTAACGTAATATGACAATCATCGGCAGTAATACACTCTCGAATGACGCGCGCATAATCCTCTAACTGCTTAAAATCGGATTTTTCGGCAACAGCCCCATCTTGCAAGCTACGCTCTAAAGCAAAATGAATTTTATTATGGGCATCTAGCTCCATATCCACCGTAATGCCGGCGCTCATCTCACCCATTTTAATATCATCTTCAGCAATCTCAATGCCGGCAATATTTTCTCGCTTAATCGCACTTAAGACCCAAGATAATGCTTTTGTTAAGCTCTCACAAACTGTGGTTTTTCCAGTCGCATTCTCCCCTATCAACACCGTTAAGCGATCATCAAAGGTAATCTCAAGTTCACTCAAGCGTCGCAGATTTCGAATCTTAATATGTCGAACCTTAAAACTTGCTTGGTTCAAAATAAGCTCACAACGGGCAAAGGCTTTCTGCGCCTTTTGAAAATTCATATCTTGAATCACCGCATCACGCTCTTCAACAGCGACCTGCTTCAAGTAATTTTCTGCCTCTCTATAATTCTTCAAGAGTGAATGCTCATACGTTTGATCAGCCACCACAAAAGAATTTTTAGAATGATCACTCTGACTCATAATCTGCCTCTGCTATTCACGATAGGGATTCTTTCAAGATAGCATATATAAGCCTTTGCGATAAGGATCATACAATTGATATACAAAAAAACCTGTAATACTCATCTATTACAGGTTTCATTGATATCTCATATCTAAACATCTAAA
>CAZPIQ010000055.1:6050-11874 GCA_964586665.1 uncultured Ignatzschineria sp.
CCGGCATTTAAACGACGCTCGATATCTTCAATTACAGCAGGAAGATCCGCAACGGTATCGATGACATAATGCGCCCCACCTTTTGTGAGTTTCTCAACAGCCACTTGTTTACGCGCATCAATCTCATCTTGCGTCATTGCTTGCCACTCGTCATAAGTTGCACCAAATTCGTTTCCAGAAACTGAGATTCCGACAGCCCACATCCCGGCATTAATACCTTCTTGCATGCCGGCAACCGCATCATCAACCTTCACACAGTTGGCAACATCCATTACGCCAAGCTCAATCACATTCTTAAGCGCCATCCAAGGACCTGGGCGTGAACCTGCTTTGATCTCATCACTTGCCACAACACAATCAGGCTTATAACCATAACCTTCAGCTGCCGGCACTAATGCTGCCATTACAGGTGTTGGGTAACCTGAACATGAACCAATCTTCACGCCATTTGCTTTAAGGCCATCAACAACTTCTAAAACGCCATCTAAAGGCTCAGCAAAATTGACAACAGCTTCAATCTGAAGTGGCATAAAGGTATCGTAGATCTCTTTAACTTCCTTCTCTGAGGGATCCTTCCCAAATTGGGCTGCCCAACGTGCTTTGATTGTTGGATCATTTAATAATGTGCGGATATGATCAATCTTCCCCATTCCCATTGGTCCACGTGATTCTGCAAGTGTGATATCAAAATCATATGCGCGCTTAAATGCATCTACGAAGATTTGTGTGGGTGCAAATGAACCGAAATCAACAGTTGTACCCGCCCAATCAAAAATCACTGCTTCTACTTTTTTCATTTTTTTCTTCCTATCTTATAAAATCTTTCTGAAAGGTTAATCACGTTCAACTAACCTTTAATAACCATATATTTGTGTCTTAAAATACTGCGATAAATCCTGTCGTAAACTATACATAACGAATGTGACAATCTGACGACTCATAAACTGTTTTTAGATCGATTGCTTAACGAATCATCTGGCGGAGCTTTGAAGAGACGATATCTGTGAAGAAGACAAGCCCTAAAATGACGATGATACAAGCCGCTGTGTCGTTATATTCAAACATCTTCATTGAAGTCATTAACTCAAAGCCAATACCACCGGCACCAATCATTCCTAAAACTGCCGATGTACGAATATTAGATTCAAGACGATAGAGACTAATACTGATCCATGAAGGGAATACTTGAGGGAAAACTGCGAAAACAACGATCTGTAGTTTAGAACAACCTGCTGCTTTCATCGCTTCGATTGGGCCTTGATCCATCTCTTCAATTGCCTCAGCAAAGAATTTCCCCACCATTCCAGCGCCATGAAGTGCTAATGCAAGAACGCCGGCAAAAGGTCCTAAACCGACAGCTGCAACAAAAATTAGCGCAAGAATTAACTCATTAATACCGCGCAGTAAGTTTAAAATCTGGCGCGATGTTTGATAGACAAATGCATTTGGCGCTAAGTTTTTCGCCGCCATAAAACAGAGTGGAATTGCCAAAATAACAGCGAGAATTGTTCCCCAAAGGGCTATTTGGAAAGTCTGAAGCGCAGGCCCAATCAGACTTTCGCTAATGTAGCTTAAATTAGGCGGGAACATTCGTGAAAGAAAGTCTGCGATCCAAGGAAGTCCATTGGCTAACGATTCAAAGTTCATGCGTGAACCAACAGCCGCCCAATGTAAAACAGCATAGATTGCAATAATAATCGGAATATAGATCCACCAACCCCGTTTTGGACGATTGACAACGAAACTTAAATTTTGCTCTTTCATAACTATGCTACCTGTTGTGTTAAGTTTAATGCTGAGAGCTCTTCAGCAATTCGTAAGTCATAGCGCTCTTTTGCCATACGCTCAACGAGTTTATTGATGCTCTCATCTTCTAAACCTGAATAGATTTCACTAATAATTGCCGGCGTTAAATTCTCAGGAAGCCCATCAAATACCACCTTTCCTTTTGAAATCCCCACGATTCGCTCAGCAAACTCCATCGCAAAATCAATTTGATGTAAATTACAAAGAACGGAGATATTTCGCTCTTTACAGCTGTTTTTGATGTAATTTAGAACACTTCTTGAAGATTTAGGATCAAGGCTTGCGATCGGTTCATCTGCTAGCATTAACTGTGGCTCTTGTGCAAGCGCTCTTGCAATACCAACACGTTGTTGCTGACCGCCACTTAAGTTATCTGCACGCGCATAAGTCTTCTCTTCTAAACCCACTTGGCGAAGGCACTCTTTTGCAATTTCAATATCTTTTTTCGGAAATAACTGGAAGAGATTCATAATGCCGGAAAGCCCCGCCATACGACCGACTAAAACATTCTTCAAGACAGAAAGACGACGACTTAAATTATGATGTTGGAAGATCATCCCCACGGCTTGGCGAATCTTAATCAGCTCTCGACCTTCAACATGGGCGATATTTTTGCCATTTAAAAGAATTTCACCACTTGTTGCCTCATTTAAACGATTAATGCATCGTAAAAGCGTTGATTTACCGGCACCAGATGGACCTAAAACCACGATGAATTCGCCCTCTTTCACCTTAAGGTCGATCCCCTTTAATACTTCGTTATCACCATATGACTTATGTAGATCTTTAATCTCTAACATATTCAATCTCCTACTCATCTCTTTCATTAGGTGGCGTGAATCACTCGGTTTGGAACACGAATCATTCACGCCTAGGGGCTCACAAGATCTCCATTCATAAGGCTCTTGTGAAACTTCTTTCTGGAATTCCTGTGAGCACTTCACTAAAAATCCCTTATGATCTTGATAGCCTTGATAACCTTGATAACCTTGATAATCTCGATCACCTTATAACAAGGAAAAACAGTGCTACTGCTGGCTTAATTCCGCTGCTTTACGAACAGGATCATAAGCTGCATCATTTGTCTCAACATAACGATTCACAACACCTTGATCACCAAACTCTAATCCTTCAATGCTTAAAAATGCTTCTTTGATTCGTGCTTTATCTGAATCTGACAGCGCATTTCTCCAAACCATTGGAGATTCTGGAATCGCTTCTGATTTCCAAATCACTTTATATTCATCCGCGCCAATCATGCCTTTTTGCACAGCTGAATCAATGATTCTGTCTGCAACTGTCGCACCATCAACACGATCATTTTTAATAGATAAAATGTTCGCATCATGAGCACCGGTATAAACAACATTGCCGAAGAAATTTTTAGGATCGATCCCTGCTTCTTTTAAACCCACTAATGGCACGATGTAACCTGATGTTGACGTCGGCGATACGAAAGCAAAATCTTTCCCTTGAAGATCTTCAAGCGTATTAATATCCGTACGTGAAATTGGCACGATAATTTGGCTATGGTAAGCAACCGCACCCGCTTTTTGCGTCTCTGCAACCACAAATGCTTCTACATCAGCAAGCTCTGCTGCTTTCACGTAAGAAAATGGTCCTAAATAAGCGATATCGATATGACCTGCACGAAGTGCTTCAATCACGCCGTTATAATCTGTCGCAACAAAGCTCTCGATCGGCACGCCTAAGTTCTCACTTAATTGATTAATGAGTGTTTCACTCTGTTTAATCATTGCACGAGAATCTTCCGATGGAATCAGCGCCATACGAATCTTCTCTAAATTTTGTGCTGAGGCAAATGAGACGGTAATTGATGCCACAATGGCAAGATTGACTGCGAGTTTCTTAAAAGACTTTTTAAAAGACATATTTGTTCATCCTATTTCAATGTTAATAATTTAAGGTGTACTTCGATAAGGTTGTACGATGGTTAAAATTTAAATGATTGAATCAGTTGATCGGTGTTGCCTGAAAAGTTTTTCCCGCGTTCGCCTCCTAATGCGTCAATAATGAGTTGTGTCCAGTGATCGCTCTCATAACCATAATCTTTCGGCGCGGTTTTAATACCGAGTGATTCGATCCACGCTGAGAGTTCTTTAGATGCTTGTGTTAAATCTTCTCCAAAGATCGAACGAAGGTTATTGGCAATCGAACAATCGCTATTTGCAAATGAACCTAAGATCGTTGGAAGTGTGAATGAGCAAGCAATGCCATGCGCAACACCTTTATTAAGCGTGACAGCATAAGAGATATTATGCGCAATCGATGTTTTAGTATTCGAAAAAGCAAAACCTGCATTCATCGATGCGAGCATCATCTTTTCACGTAGCTCGATATTTTCAGGATCACGCGTTAATGCCGGCAATACTTCTAAAATTGAACGAATCGCAACCGTCGCATATTGTAGTGACAGCGGATTAGCATTTCTATTCCAGATACTTTCCATAGCATGTGAAAGCGCATCAAGACCTGTTTGAACAGTAAGAGATACTGGTAGTTTAAGCGTTAAAAGAGGATCACAAAGCGCAGCGACTGCATAAAGTTTTGGATCATTCAGCGAGAATTTTGAATTGTTCGCTTTATCCCAGATCGTCGCCCATGAAGTCACTTCACTCCCTGTTCCTGTCGTTGTCGGAATGGCGATAATCGGTAATGCTTTTTCAACTATAGCGCCATTTTTAAGTACTGCTTCAATACGTTTAGGATCATCAAGCGCAACGGCTAAAGCTTTTGTCGTATCGATAACAGATCCACCACCGAGCGCGACGAATACTTCCACCTGACCCATGTAAGGTTTGAAAGCTTCGCAGATTTCAGGAAGATCCATTAAATCCGGATTTTCATGTACTTGATTGAGTACAACAGCACATCCTTCAGCGGACTTCTGAATAACCTCAGCAAGTTCGTCAAAATAAGAATTATTGTATGTCACAATTGCGTAACAACGACCTTGTAGAATAGTTCCAATCTCTTCAAGAGCACCATTGCCAAAGAGAACTTTTACCGGATTTTGAAATTGCCACATATTGTTTGATCCTTCGTTGAATTAACTATGGGATCAGAATATCGGCAATTTATTACAACCTAATGACACAGAAATACGAATTACAATTGCTATAGATAGAAAAAATCTATCTATATTTACAGCGATCAAAGATCCTCCCCGGATCATTCGTAAAGAGGAGCTATTTTACATGCGTTACACTCAGTTAAGATCATTTTATGCCGTTGCCAAACTCGGAAGCTTTGCAAAAGCCGCAGATTATTTACATATCTCTCAGCCAACCATTACCGCTCAAGTTAAAGAACTTGAAGAGCAATATAATGTCTGCCTTTTTTTCCGAAAGCGAAACAACAATACATTAACCAATGTTGGCAAACAGCTGTTTGAACAAGTCAAAATGCTCTTCTCTTTGGAAGAAAAAACGCGAAAAATGCTCATCTCTAACGGCAATCTCACAATGGGAACATTAAATTTTGGGGCTGTTAGCCCTGCGGCTGCGATGCCAATCATTGAGCAGTTCCATAAACAATACTCTCAAATTGAAATCAAATTGATCCCGGGAAGCTCTAGTAATATTATGGAAGGCATCCTTAATGGTGAACTCGATGTTGCCATTCTTGCAACCGATGAAAAACATCCGGACCTTCTCTCTATTCCTATTACAGAGCAACCGATAGTTTTAGCTGTTCCCAACCATCTGCCACTTGCAAAGAAAAAATCGGCAACACTGATGGATATTCAAAGCATTCCCCTTGTCCATCGTGATCGAGGATCAAGTACCCGTAAAATCTTTGAAAAAGCACTCCAAAAAGAGAAAATTGTCTTAAGTACTACGATCGAAATAGGTAGTAGAGAGGGCGCTAGAGAAGCAAGTATTGCCGGCCTTGGTGTTAGTTATGTGGGACTTCATGAATTCCAGCCGCATCCAAATATCACAATGGTGACAATTAAAGATGTCGATCTTTTATCGAAATCCTATCTCATATACTC
>CAZPIQ010000056.1:0-11772 GCA_964586665.1 uncultured Ignatzschineria sp.
AGCCGATGGATGGAAATCACGGTGCAATTCATCCTACTAGTTCGGATTACTGCTCTGACGGTATACCTTTTATTATGGCTAATGATTTATTGGAGGGAAAATTAGATTTCAAAACTACAAAAAATATTAGTTTAGAGTTATCTGAAAATTTAAAGAAAGGGTTTGCAAAGAGTGGCGATGTTTTATTAACTCATAAGGCCACAATTGGTGAAACAGCAATTGTTCCTACATTAGATAATAAACCATATATTGTTTTGACTCCTCAAGTAACCTATTACCGAGTTTTAGAACCAAAGTCCTTATTTAATCTATACTTGCGTTATAGTTTTCAATCTGTTTCATTTAAAAGACAATTGTTAGCATCAGGTTCAGGCGGTACGAGATTATATATTGGCATTACCGATCAGAGAGCTTTGCTTCTTAATCTACCTACTATTGAAGAACAAACCCAAATCGGCAATTTCTTCCAAAAAATGGATGAAGTCATCGAGCTTCAACAAAAGCGTTTAGCATTAACCCAAGATTATAAAAAATCGATGCTCCAAAAGATGTTCCCACAAAAAGGGGAAAAAGTTCCGAGAGTGAGGTTTGGTGGGTTTAGTGAGGATTGGAAAGAGCAAAAATTAGGTAATAACACCAATTTAATCACAAAAGGTACAACACCAAAGATTAATGATAATTCAGGTGAGATTAATTTTATCAAGGTGGAAAATTTAAATAATGGATCAATCAATCCAATATATAAAACGTCGGAATTTGAACATGATAACTATCTTAAAAGATCAAGATTAGAATACGGCGATATTTTATTTTCTATCGCAGGAACATTAGGGCGAACAGCTTTTGTTGAGAAAGAGATTTTGCCAGCAAATACTAATCAGGCATTAGCTATTATCAGAGGCTATAATTTCGATGCTTACTTTTTAATTACTGCTTTATCAGGAAATATTGTTGAAGAATATATTCGAAAAAATCCAACAATAGGAGCTCAACCAAATTTGTCGTTAGAGCAAGTTAGGAGTTTACAGATTTTATCACCATCTTTAAAAGAACAAACCGCCATCGGCAATTTTTTCCAAAAACTTGATGAGAAGATCGAGGCGGAATCTGCGAAGCTTGAGAAGCTTCAGGCGATGAAGAAGGCGATGCTTCAGAGGATGTTTGTGTAATGGCTGAGGTGAAAGAACATTCCCCGATCATGATTCGTGCGCTCTATCGTCCGGAGGATTTGCCGGCGATAGTGGATATTTGGCTTGAGGCTTCGATTAAGGCGCATGATTTTGTGCCGGCGAGTTTCTGGGAGGCGCGTGTTTGTGATATGCGCGATACCTATCTGCCGACATCCGATCTCTATCTCGCGATGGAAGGGCAAGAAGTCTGCGGATTTTATGCGCTGATTAATGGCGAGTTGATGGCGCTTTTTGTCAAACCTGATAAGCAAGGTGCCGGCATTGGTTCAAAGTTACTTGAGCATGCGAAATCAAAATGCCGGAATTTATCGCTCTGCGTTTATAAAGCAAATACGCCGAGTATCCATTTCTATGAAAAGCATGGTTTTACCATTGAAGGTGAGCAGATTGATGAACATACCGGCGAACTTGAGCTTGTGATGTGTTGCCATTCAGCGCCTTAGAGGTAGATTAAATAGTAAGAGCTGTAAAACAGTAAAACAGTAAAGCAGTAAAAAGCAGTAAGAGCTGTAAAAATAATAAGAGTAGTGATCGTTGCATGTAGTCGTAAAGGCAACAAGCGCAGTGATAGTTGTCAGCAGTGATAATAAGTAACTGTCGAAAAACGTAGTAAAATCGAAAAGATGATTGTTGTTGAGTGAGAGATCATCTCTCACTCAATAAGTTGAGAGCCTAAAAATTTTAAACCACTAGTTCCGTAAAGCATCGCTGAGAATGCCGAGGAATTGGGCGAAAAGGAGCATCATTGAGCAAGTTTACGAGTGAGAAAACAATCGAATATTCCCTTATTGATCAATTAACGATGGGGGAATCGCAATGGACTTATCGGGGAGACCTCACGAGTGAAGATGCACTCTGGGCGAACTTCAAGCAGATTTTGGAGCAGAATAATCAGAGTGCTTTAAAGGGCATTGCGCTCACGGAGGCTGAATTCAAGCAAGTCCAAACACAGCTTCAATTTCCGACCTTTTTCGATGCTGCGAAATGGCTCTCCGGCGAAAATGGCGTTGCGCGTGTTACGGTTCGCCGAGATGATGTTACTTTAAGCCCTGAGCCGATTCGCTTGATGGTGATTAATAATAACAATATCGCCGGCGGTAGCTCTGTTTATGAAGTCGTGAATCAATATACGAGCGATAAAAAAGAGACGCATGATCGTAAACGAATCTTTGATGTCACACTGTTGATTAATGGCTTGCCGATGATTCATATTGAATTGAAAAATCGTAGCAACCCTTATATCGAAGCATTTCGCCAGATTCAGAAGTATGTGAAAGAAGGGAAGTTTAGTGGCATCTATTCAACGCTTCAGATGTTTGTCGTGAGCAATGCTTCTCAAACACGTTATATCGCTGCCGGACAATTTGATAAGCTTAATGATCGATTCCTTAGCCGCTGGGTCGATAAAAATAATAATCCGGTGGAAGAGTATATTGATTTTGCGCGAAAAGTCCTCTCGATTCCAGAAGCGCATCTCATGGTATCGCAATATTCCGTGATGGATCGTGATCGTAAAGCCCTCATTTTACTTCGTCCTTATCAAATTCATGCCATTGAAGCGGTCAAAGAAGCCTCGCGCCGGCAAGAATCGGGCTTTGTTTGGCATACGACAGGTTCAGGCAAAACCCTGACATCCTACAAAGTTGCCGGCAATCTGCTCCAAATTCCCAAACTTGATAAAACAATCTTCATCGTGGATCGTGTCGATCTCGATCAGCAAACCACCAGTTCATTTACCGCTTATGCGGAATACGATCCGATCTCTATTGATGAAACAGATAACGTATCTGATCTTATGCGTAAATTGGCCGGCGATGATCGAACGGTGATTATTACCACTATCCAGAAGCTAAACCATCTTATGAGAAGGTTAAGTCAGCTAGAAGAAGCGGACATTTCGGCAACAGAACGCCGGCGTTTAGAGAAGATTCAGGAGAAAGCCGTTGCCTTTGTCGTTGATGAATGCCACCGCGCAGTGACGCCGGCAAAGAAACGGGAACTAGATGGTTTCTTTAAAAATGCCTATTGGTACGGTTTTACCGGCACGCCGATTTTTGAGATTAATGCGAGAGCAGAACTCGGCAATCTTGCAAGAACCACGAAAGATCAATATGGGCGTTGCCTTCATCAATATACGGTGAAAGAAGCGATTAACGATAAAGCGGTTCTCGGTTTTCAGGTGGAATATATCCATACGATCTCAGAAGAGACTTTGGATGAAATTATCGAACATGAAAATCCTGGCAAAGAAGCAAGATTACTATCGCCCATTGAAAAAGAGCGTTTATTGCCGAGAAGTTATTACGAAAGTGAAGCACATCGTATTCAAGTGGTGGATTTCATCATTAATAAATCCCGCCGAAAACTCAATATGAAAGCCGGCTACGCTTATGGCGCGATGTTAACGGTACCGAGTATTAGTATTGCGCAAGCCTATTATGATCTGTTTCAAAGCATCATTGCCGGCAATGGCCCGATTCAAGTGAGTGAAAAGACGAAGCGACTTTTGCCAGATTTCCCTAAAGTTGCGATTACTTATTCGATCTCCGAAAATGAGGAAGCATCGATCCATAATCAGACGAAGATGACAGAAGCATTGATCGACTATAACGAGCTCTACGGCACGAGTTATAGCCTTGATCAACTGCGTGCTTATAATCAAAATATCAATGCGCGTTTAGCACGAAAAGCACAAAAGTATCAAGTACGTGCCGAGCAGATAGACATCATTATCGTGGTTGATCGTCTTTTAACGGGGTTTGATGCGCCTTGTATCTCCACACTCTTTATCGACAGACCGCCGATGAGACCGCATGATCTGATTCAAGCCTTCTCAAGAACCAATAGGCTCTTTGATGCTGAAAAACCCTACGGACAAATTGTCACTTTCCAAATGCCGCATCTCTTCGAAGAAGCAGTGAATGAAGCCTTAATTCTCTATTCATGTGGCGGCGAAGAATCTGTATTAGCGCCAACATGGGATGAAGCAGCAGAAGTCTTAATCGCAGCGGTTGAAGCTGTAAGAATGATCGCTGAATTGCCGGCAGATCTTGATCAATTAGATATTAAAGAAAAGCGAGATTTCGTCAGAGCCTTCCAAAAGCTCGATAAAGCGATCAGTGCGATTCGCGTCTATGCAAACTTCAAGCCGGAAATGCTCGCAGAAACTTTTGGCTTAGATATGCCGGAGTTTGAAGAGTATTACGGACGTTATGTGAATATCCTCGAAGAGCTCAAAGCAGAAGCACCAGATACTGAAGAGATCGATCCGCTTGATATTGAATATGAGCTGCTCACACACCGAACAGAAGAGATCAATTATCAATACATCGTTGCCTTGATCCAAGCATTTGTGCCGGCAGATCAAGCACAATCAGCGATCCCGCTCATTGATGAAGCGAAATATCAAGAAGTTGATGAATATATCGAAACCCTAAAATCTGAAAATCCGGCATTAGGAAAGATCATGCTCAATCTATGGGATGAAATCAAAACCAACCCAGAAGATTACCGAGGCCAAAAAATCCCAACGCTCCTCAATCGTAAAATCCACGAAACCATTCAAGCAATTACAGAAGCCTTCGCCGAAAAATGGGCACTCAAACAAGATGACTTCGACTTCCTAGTCGCCAACTTCGACCCAAGCAAAGAAGACCAAATCGGCGAATCAGAACTCAGAGCCACAAGTGACTTTGAAGCCTACAAAGCCAACACAGAAAACCCCGTCAACAGACTCCGCTACTGGAGAACGGTCAAAGAAGCTTATACAGAAATGATCGTGGAGCGGGTTTTACCGCTTAGGGGGTAGAGCTGGCTTTAATTATTTTATTAATTAAAATAAATTCAAATAGAGCTTATCATTAGATAATATCTATTAATTATATACAATAAAATATACGGTGGTGTGATGGGTTGGATACTATTATTTTTTGGCGCAATTGTTGTTTGGTTGATTTTGGCAAATAAAAAAAAGAAACGTAAAGAACGTGAAATTCTAGATAAATTAATCAAAGATATAAAGGAAACCCCTGAGCTTGATATAGCTGTTTTTGAAGATTCTCTTAAGTTTCAGGAAGATGGAGTTAGAAACTCAAAAATGGAAAACCGATGGCAGCCAGATAATGATGATGATTTAGCAACAATTGTAATAGCACCTAAACACTTTCGACAAACGCCTATTACTAGAAGTAGAAATAAAGTTGCAGGGCGATGGATTAAAGCTGGTGAGACGATTGAAGTACATGGCCGAAAAATTATTAATGGTTTTTTTTACTATGGTGAGGTTTTAAAGCCTATAAATGGGTTTAGCGTTGATCCCTCATTAGTAGACCCTTCGTTAGAAGTTTCTTATTCCATGAATAGGGCTGGTGAGGATATTGGTTATTGGCCGAGTTATGAAAGATTAAATCCTGGAGAAAGAGCAACTTATTTAGATTGGCTAGCAAGTGATCGTGATAACACTTTTTTCGGTCTTAGTTATGCTTTTATCTATCTCGATGGGTTAGAGCGGAGAGTGATTATTGATTCTCAGGAGGGGTTTGTCACAGATTCTGAATTTAAAGAGATATTTTATGAAGTAAAACGGCTTGATCAATTGTATGGAGATAACCATTCATTTAATAGATATTCTACGAACTTAATGGCTATTATGTGTTTATTAAGACCTAAAGTTATCTCAATCAAAGAATTAGAACATCTCAAATTTCATCCTCTTATATTTAAAATTAAATTATCTCAAATAGTTATTGAAGGAAAAGCAATTAGCGCAGATCTTGCATATGAATGGTTGGTAAATTTTTCTGAATATAGATTATTAACGCCGGCAAAACGTTGTAATGCAGAATTTAGGAAGCTTTTCGAGATTGGATTTACAAAAAAATTTCCAGAGGGGTTTATTTTAAAACCTAATAAAACGGCTATAAAAGTAGAGAGTATTTTTGCAAACATGGTATTAGCAGGAACGCGTATAAATATTGGTTTTATGCCAGATATTACTGCGTTAAAATCCCCCGTAAATAATCAACTAAAACCATTGGCAGATACTTGTACAGAAAAATTAGATGCATTTAGCCGATATTTGGGAAGAGAGGGGAATTCGGAAACTGATATAAATGCATTGATGTTGCTACCTACCGAATTATTACAAGATGATAACGTGACGTTTAAAAATCTAAACACTATCTTATCATCGGAAATAGAAGTTACTAATGGCATTATTCCTGTAACTAAGCTTTGGTCTTTATTAGGATTAGATCAACCAGAAAGAATTAATAAAAAAGAAATTGAACTATTGCAATCACTTTGCGATGTTTTAGGTTACGGATATGCACCTGATGAGAGATATCATAATGTTCGTGTGAAGCCCGATCAAAATATTGTTTTATACCAAAAGTCAAATATAGAGGAGTTTATTCCTTCAGTTGAATTTCAAAAAATAACGCTTTATTTGAGATTAGGATCATTAGTTGCATTAACAGATGGTCAATTAGATGACAACGAGCTGAATTATTTACACAGTTTAATTGTTAATAACGAACATTTAAAGGAGTTCGAGAAAGAATCACTTAGAGCATATTTAAAATGGCGATTGCATAGCCAATCGACTCTTGCAGGTTTGAAATCCCGTATAGAAAAATTAGGCGATAAAGAGATAGAGTCAATAAGATCGATGATTATTAATGTCGTTTTAGCCGATGGGGAGAGTAGTCCTGATGAAATTAAACAAGTTGAAAAGATATATCGTGTCCTTGGTTTAGAAAGTTCTTTAGTGATTAAGGATATACATGATTTGAGTGTTGGTGGATTCAATAGAACCTTAACTAATGAAACAATTACACAAGGTGTTGCTATTGATCAGACTGTGCTGGCACAACATAAAGCAGAAACAAAGCATGTACAGAACATGCTACAAGAAATTTTTTCTGAGGCTGAGAATAACGATGATTTAACTGAAACTATAAAAGAGGAAGTTGAAGAAATAGCACCGCAGTCAGAAGTAGGAGAAAATAATACATTGGGATTAGATTCATTACATTTTCAGCTTTATCAACGGTTAGTTAGTAGAGATGAGTGGAGTAAAGATGAGATGATTATACTTGGTGAAGAGCTCAACATTATGATTAATGGCGCAATAGAAGTACTTAATGATTGGGCCTTTGAGCTTGTTGACTCTCCGATTGTTGAAGGTAGTGATCCTTATTATATAGATTTAGAAATTGTTGAAGAAATAGAGGAAAAAAGGGTATGACAGTCAAAAGAATCCGAGCAAGAGAGAGAGATGCAATTATTCAATCCTTGAGTGCCGGTGTTACTCCTAAAATTGGAATTCAACATATTCAGGTTGGTAGAATTAATGAAGTGAAAGCTTTATATGAGGACATTGAAAGAATTATTGATGGTGGATCGACCTTCAGATTAGTTATTGGAGACTACGGTTCAGGTAAAACCTTTTTTTTAAGTGTGATTAGATCGATAGCCTTGGAAAAGAGAATGGTTACCGCGCATGCCGATTTGGCACCAGATAGACGAATTCATGCATCATCAGGACAAGCACGTAATCTATACGCAGAATTGATGCGTAATCTTTCAACGCGAAATCAGCCAGATGGAAATGCTTTAACAAGCATTGTTGAACGATTTATTACGGAAGCTATTAAGGAAGCCAACATTAAAGGTATAGACGTAACAACTATTATTGCTGATAAGTTATATGATTTAACGGAGATGGTTGGTGGGTATGATTTTTCAAAAGTTATTGAAGCATACTGGAATGGACATGAACAGGATAATGATGAATTAAAAAATAATGCTGTACGTTGGCTTCGTGCTGAGTACTCAACCAAAACGGATGCGCGTAAAGATTTAGGGGTTCGTTCGATTATTTCGGACACATCTTTTTATGATGCCTTGAAATTAATGAGTTTATTTGTTAGGCAAGCTGGTTATGCTGGGTTTTTAGTAAATTTAGATGAAATGGTTAACCTATATAAACTACAAAGCACGCAAGCGAGAACATCCAATTATGAGCAAATATTACGAATTTTAAATGACTGCTTGCAAGGGTCTGCCCAATATATCGGTTTTATCTTAGGTGGCACACCTGAGTTTTTGTTAGATACACGTAAAGGACTTTATAGTTATGAGGCATTACAATCGCGTTTAGCACAAAATCGTTTTGCACAGCAGGTTGGTGTTATTGACTATTCTGCGCCAACACTACATCTCGCAAGTTTAACGCCGGAAGAGTTATATATTTTATTAGAGAACTTACGACATGTGTTTGCAGGTGGGGATCCTGATCATTATCTTGTTCCAGATGAGGCCTTGCATGCTTTCTTAGCGCATTGTAGCAAGACAATCGGGGATGCTTATTTTAGAACGCCGAGAAATACTATTAAGGAATTTTTAAATATGCTAGCGGTATTATCGCAAAATCCAGAAATAAAATGGGATTCATTAATTCAGAAAATAACTTTAGACCTTGAGCAGCCTTCAGATTTAGATGAGATCATCGAAGATAATAGTGCTGATGATACTTTAGCGAGTTTTAAATTATAGCAATGAAAGAATATCAGAGGCTTCATCCGATTATTCAAAACTGGATTTTTAAACAGGGATGGGAAGATCTCCGTTTCATTCAGAAAAAAGCTATCGAGCCTATTTTGGCACAAGATAGTGATATTTTGATCAGTGCTTCTACAGCAGCAGGTAAATCTGAGGCATTTTTCTTGCCAGCTTGTACCGCGATAGCAGATATAAAAAACAGTTTTGGAATTCTTTATATTAGTCCCTTAAAAGCCTTGATAAACGATCAATATAGGCGTTTTGAAGAGTTATGTAATGATTTAGATATAGGATTAGTTTCTTGGCATGGTGATAGCTCTCCAAGTAAAAAACGTTTTTTTGAGAAAAAACCATCGGGTATTATATTAATAACACCTGAATCATTAGAATCACTTTTGATGAGAAGAATGGGATGGGTAAAACAGGCTTTTTCTTCTCTTCAATATGTTGTTATTGATGAATTTCATGCATTTATTGGATCAGAAAGAGGTGTACAGCTAATTTCTTTACTAAACAGATTAGAGATCCTTTTAGAAAGAACGGATAGACCTATTCCTAGAGTAGCTTTAAGCGCGACTTTAGGGGATATCCAAACAATACCTCAGATTTTAAGACCGAATAAATCTATTAATTGTGAAGTCATTGAAGGAGATCAATCTTATTCCGTTATCCAAATGCAATTACGCGGTTATATAGAACCCTATGAGCCAGCAATAGAAATAGATATAGAGACTGAATCGGTTGAAGATGGAATGGTTCATAATGATCGAAAAAGTGCGATGGAAATGATTCAAAATGATCTTTATCGACTATGTAGAGGGGGCTCACATTTAGTTTTTGCTAATAGTCGACAACGTACAGAAGAATTAGCGGCAGGTTTAAAGGATGAAAGTGAAAAAAATTTGGTGCCTAACGAATTTTTTCCACATCATGGTTCATTATCTAAAGAGTTGAGAGAGACATTAGAAGAGCGATTACAAAAAGAACAGCTACCTACCACTGCTATATGTACGATGACGCTAGAGTTAGGTATTGATATTGGTAAGGTGAACTCTGTCATTCAAGTCACGCCACCCTATGCTGTTTCTAGCTTAAGGCAGCGCTTAGGTCGATCGGGTAGACGCGGAAATCCCTCTGTTCTAAGAATGATGATTCCTGAAAATGAAATATCTAAAGATAGTGATCTTATAGATGATTTACGTTTACAAACAGTATTATCTATTGCATTGATACATCTTCTAGTGAAAGACAGATGGTTTGAACCCCCCGTACATCAGTCCTATCATTTTTCTACGTTATTGCATCAAATACTTGCAATTACAGCTCAATACGGTGGTGTTAGGGCTAATCAACTGTACTTGATTTTATGTCAAAATGGTGGGCCTTTTACTAATATATCGTCAATTCAATTTGCGCAGTTATTGCGAAAAATGGGAGAGCTAGATTTTATTGTTCAACTAGGAAGTGGTGAGCTTACATTGGGCTTAAATGGCGAAAGACTGACGGGAAATTATCAATTTTACGCAGTTTTTACGACACCTGAAGAATTTGAAATAGTGTTCGGATCAAAGCGATTAGGAACTTTACCTATAGATTATCCTTTAGTGGAAGAACAACAGATTGTTTTTGGAGGGCAGTATTGGAGAGTTCTACAGATTGATGCAGAGAAAAAAACTATTTATGTAGAGAATGCGCGTAAAGGAAATGCTCCCAAATTTGGTGGAACGAGTCTCAATATTCATGATCGTGTAAGACAAAAAATGTTTGAGATTTATTGTCGAGGTAATGATGCAATAAAAATGGGAACTTATGAAATTAGTTTTTTAAATGCAATAGCTAAGAAATCATTTTTAGAAGGTATTGATACTTTTAATAGATCTAGTTTAAAAAATAATAAGATTATCCAAAAAGGTCGAAATGTTAGTATATTCATGTGGCTAGGCGATAGGGCTGTATTTACATTGTCAATGTTATTAATGCGGCAAGGCTTAGATGCCAACACATATTTAGGGGTGATTGAAGTCTTAAATATGAATATAGAGAAAACAGTAGAAATATTGGAAAAAATATCAAGACTTGATATCACTGATGAAGAATTGGCTCAATCAGTTCCGAATAAATTTATTGAAAAGTATGATAGTTATTTACCTGAAGAGCTTTTAATACAAGATTATGGCAAACGTATGTTTGAAGTGAGTATCGTTCAAGAATGGCTCAAAAAATATTTCAGGAAAAATTGAAAAAATGCATAAATTGAAATAATCAATAAAAAGCCGGGCCTTACATGTGCAATGCAGAGGGATCCCGGGCGTATTGCTTGAGATTATATATTGATTAAGGGCATTCAATCAAGATCATGAGATAAAAAAATCGACGCGTTATTAATATGTCGATTTTTTTCGATTTTATCGATACGTTTCCCTGATATGTTTACGCCATCGACATATCGCAATAATATGTCGAAATTTTCGAGTTTTTTAAACATATCAAAATACCCGATTAAATAAATAGGGTATCTGTCAACATCGATCAAGGTGTATTAATTCAACTGTAAACTCCGCGTCGCATCCATCAACAGATCAATCACATCATCAGCGTTAATCATCATTGCTTCAGAAATTAACGAATCCTCAGAAACACCATTATGAATCATGCAAGCCGTGCAGACTTTGAATTTCCCGCCATTTTCGAGAAATTCAGGGAGTAAGTCTTTAATGGGTTTAAAGGGTGCGCCGATATCAATTTTGTCGGCATAGTTTTTCTGTGCAAGGCTCACGGCATCAGAGAGGAGAACAAGATCTACGGAATGACCTTTCTTAAGGGCTGTAACAGCCATCGTAAAGGCGATGGTCACGTTATTTGAATCGCGTTCGTGAGCGGTGAGGGTAATCAAAAGATCTGGCATGATAGGCTCCTTATAGTATTAGGTATTAGGTATTAGGGATTGAAATCTGAATATTCTGTTTTGATATATTAAATAATAGATTGTTTTAATATATCCCTTGTCGCCGGAACTTGC
>CAZPIQ010000057.1:0-11718 GCA_964586665.1 uncultured Ignatzschineria sp.
GCTTTTGATAAAGCATCATCACGCTTTTGGGCATTCGGATGCCCTTTGGCGATATCTGCCGCATGCGCTGCAAGTTTATAAGTAATCACGCCGGCACGAACATCATCACGATTCGGTAAACCCAAATGCTCTTTCGGTGTGACATAGCAGAGCATCGCAGTGCCGTACCATGCGATTTGCGCAGCACCGATAGCAGAAGTGATATGATCATATCCCGGCGCGATATCGGTCGTTAATGGACCCAGCGTGTAAAACGGCGCATCGTGGCAATGCTCTTCTTGCATGACCATATTCTCTTTAATCTTATTCATCGGCACATGTCCTGGCCCTTCGATCATCGTTTGCACATCATGCTTCCATGCGATTTTCGTCAGCTCGCCCAAAGTTTTAAGCTCGGCAAATTGTGCTTCATCATTGGCATCGGCGATTGAACCTGGGCGAAGACCATCGCCGAGTGAGAAGGCAATATCGTACTGCTTCATGATTTCGCAGATCTCTTCGAAATGCTCATAGATGAAGTTCTCCTTATGATGCGCCAAGCACCACTGCGCCATGATCGAACCACCGCGAGAAACAATGCCGGTAACACGATTAGCAGTTAATGGAATATAGCGCAGTAAAACGCCGGCATGAATCGTGAAGTAATCCACGCCCTGCTCTGCTTGCTCGATAAGTGTATCGCGGAATACTTCCCAGTTGAGATCTTCGGCGATGCCATTGACCTTCTCAAGCGCTTGGTAGATCGGTACTGTACCGATCGGCACCGCGGAGTTGCGAATAATCCACTCACGAGTTTTATGAATATCTTTTCCGGTAGAGAGATCCATCACGTTATCTGCGCCCCAACGAGTCGCCCACGTCATCTTCTCCACTTCCTCTTCGATATTAGACGTGATCGCTGAGTTACCGATATTCGCATTAATCTTTACTTGAAAGTTTTTCCCGATAATCATCGGTTCTGCTTCAGGATGATTGATGTTTGATGGAATAATCGCACGACCAATCGCGACCTCATCACGGACAAACTCCGGCGTAAAGCCTTCACGAATGGCGATAAACTCCATCTCCGGCGTGATGATCCCTTGACGCGCATAATGCATCTGCGTCACATTTTGACCCGGTTTTGCTTTTAAGGGTTTACGCTTTAATCCTGGGAATATACCTTCATTAATGCGAGGATCATCTTCGCGCTTATAGCCATCATCACGGGCATTTTTAACGCGCCCTTCATATTCATCGACATCGCCACGTTCGATAACCCAATTGCGTTTCAATGCCGGCAATCCTTGTGTTAAATCGACCGTGTAAGATTCATCTGTGTAAGGGCCACTCGTATCGTATACACGAAAAGGCGCATTTTTCTCGATCACTTCGCCTTTTGGCCCAAGTGTATCTGAAAGCTCAATCTCTCGAAACGGCACCAATAGATCCGGACGACTTCCTTCCACGTAAACTTTCCGGCTCTTTGGAAACTGCTTCATAAGTGTGATTGATGATTGTTGTGACATAAAAACCTCTCCTTTATTATCCTAAAAATAAAAGACGAGATTCTGGCATGGGCGTAATTTGGCACAAAAAAGCCCGAGCATCCGTGAAATGTTTCACGTTAAACTCAGGCCTAATCGACATGTTTAAGCATCTGTTTTGATGAAGACTTTCGTTTAAAATCACGCCAATTTTTCAGCGGATTTTACCCCAAAAAAGCATATTCAGATGATTAATCATAGATTTCTTACTTCCCTACGCTGGTACTAGCCAGATCAGGTCCTGAGGGTTTAAGCATTCAAGCTAATCTCAGCCCAACATTTGGGCTCCCCTAGTGAAATTGATACTCTTACAATTTATTGAAAGTATCAGTTTGTAGTTATAACTGCTTTTGGACAATAAAGCAAAGTTTGCCGATTAAACAATGCGGATAAGCAACTGAACATAAGCTATGAACTCAACCAAACTTCTATTAAATAGTACTTATGTAACAATGCTTCTACTGCTTTAGTATTCGATTACGCATTAACAACAAAAACTGCCGAAAAACTATACTTAGGTCAAGTTTTCCTTTAATCGCCATCTTCAACCTAATATAATGAACGTTAACAATTTGTGTAACTCATGTTTAACATAAAGGAAAAACACATGAAAAAATTAACCGCTATGATGCTTCTCGCAGGCGTAACAATGACAGGTGCAATGGCATCTGAAATCGTAAGAACACCAGCGCCAGGTGGCTTCCCTATCTCAACAGTTGTGGAAGTTCCTGCTGATGCGAAAACTTTCTACTTAAGCGGTGCTGTACCACCAAAATTAGAAGATGGTACTTTTGCACGTTCAACTGAAGATCAAACTGTCGGTATCCTTAACGGAATTAAAGCAACGCTTGAATCACAAGGCTTAACGATGGGTGACATCGTGAAAATGCAAGTATACTTAGTGGCAGATCCTGATCTTGGTAAAATGGACTTCGCTGGTTTCATGAAAGGTTACACACAATTCTTCGGTGAAGGCGCAGAAACTAAACTTCCAGCGCGTTCAGCGTTCGAAGTGAAAGCACTTGCTTTCCCAGAGTGGTTAATCGAAATCGAAGTAATCGCTGCTAAGAAGTAATTAATGCGATATTTTGATAGAAGGCGCTTCTATTAAATAGAATCACTTTTCTATCAATCATCAAATAGTATGAAAGCACTCCTTTGAGAGTGCTTTTTTCATGGATGAATGTTTTGGCTTATCGCAAAGCTGGGACGAATGCTTGCACACTTATAACAATCACGCGCCAGCAATTGAGAAGCCGAAAACTTCTCGATACTCAAACTCATGAAAGCTCGCAAAGCTAGAGCGAATGCTTGCATGCTAATAATAATCATGCGCCAGCGATTGAGAAGCTGAAGGCTTCTCGATACTCTTTTGCATATCATGATTTCTATTCTAAAATTACAGGCATAAAACTAACCTACTGATAAGGAGTACTTATGACGCGTATTAATGTAGTTGACCCGGCGATTCTTTGTGATCAGCATCTACTTGCTGAACATCGTGAATTAACGCGTATTCCGAATGATATCGTTGCCCGAAATGGCAAAGTGCCACTGAGTAAGGAGCCACATTATCTTCTAGGTACAGGTCATGTGACGTTCTTTCGCGACAAGCTCCTTTTCCTCAAAAACCGCTATGATGCGCTTCATGAAGAGTGTCTCAATCGAGGCTTTAATGTCACTTATAAATGGCCAAAAGAGATTGAGAACTTCCAATCCCTTTGGAATGACTATATCGTCACAGATAATGATATTCGCTTAAATGAAGCGCGGATCAATGAAAGAATGCCGGCAAAACCCCGTTTTTCTGAACATAAAAAAGCCACCCATTCAATATAGGTGGCTTTCAATAATGATGTTTCAAATCATACTTAGTGGTTTTTCTCTAAAAGATGGTCAATACTTAAACGACCAGCACCATAACAAATCAGATAGATATAACCGCCGGCAAGGCCGATATTTTTCATGAAGTTCGTCGCTTCAGCCGGCACTCCGTGGAACATGAAGCCCGATGCGATATTGAAAACGACTAAAAAGAGAGAAATAACGCGTGTTTGGAATCCCACTAAAATGGCAAGTCCACCACCAAGCTCTAATAAAATAACTAATCCTAAAAGCTCGCCCGGCAAACCTTTGGACTCCATAAAGGCAGCGGTTCCAGCATAACTGCCAATCTTCCCCCAACCTGCCACAATAAATAGATACGCTAAAAAAGCACGACCAACTAACGCTAAAATATCTTGTAAAGAACCACTCATCACAAGATTACGAACCCAAATATTTGGATTATACATCTGATAAATTCCTCATTTTTATAGAGTTTGTAAAAGTGAGCAACGATTTAGTCGTTTTTAATGTCTTATGATGAGCAAATAACATTCTTAAAAAGCCCTTTATTCCTTTTAAGCATGAATACTCCATTCTCATGCCACATCAATTCAACTCACTTTTACAAATTAGGGTGTGATATAAGCGGTTCATACTGCTTCATCACTCAATAGAAGCATGTATTCTAGGGATTATCATTTAGCCCTGATACGGTAAAATGGAAATTCTTTATTTCCCTATAAGATATAATCACTCGTAATAAATCCTTGCTAAATACTCGATTCTTTCGGCAAACTATCTATCTCAATAAGAAATCCCATTTACATGTAGGACTTTTATGTCACCATTTAATAAATTAGAACTCGATGATATCCATATTTTCTGTAAAGCTGCTGAAAGCAATAGCTTTACAGAAACGGCGATTCTCATCGGCTCCACGCCTTCATCTGTCAGTAAAGCGATTGCTAGAATTGAGTCTAAGCTCGCGCTAAAACTCTTTGAACGCTCGACTCGATCGATGCGCCTTACTGAAGAGGGCGAAAGTTACTATGAAGTCTGCCGTGAAGCGATTGGCAATATTCAAGATATTGAAAATCAGCTGACAAAAAGTAGCGTTCCAACCGGCACACTTCGCATCAGTGTGCCGGAGAGCTATGCGATTAAAAGATTGATTCCCCTGATGAAAGAGTTTCATCAAACCTATGGCGATACACTTAAAGTGGAACTATCGATGAGCACTGCGCTCATTAACTTTACAAAAGATGAATTTGATCTCGCAATTCGTATTGGAGATCTTAAAGATGCGCGATTAGTGGCAAAACCACTTCACCCTATTGCCCATAAATTGGTAGCATCGCCGGAGTATCTGAAACGATATGGCACACCCAAATCCCTTGAAGCGTTAAAAAAACATCACTGTATCGGCATGAAATTCCCAAGTCGCGCTACCGTTTTACCTTGGTCAATTGGCGAGCAGAATGATGAATTTAAATTTGATCCCTCATTAATCTATAGCCACGCAATTGGTGCATTAGAAGGTGCTCTTCAGGGCTTAGGTATTGCGCAGTTACTTGATTTTACGGTGGATGATGCTTTAGCTTCCGGCAAACTCGTAGAGATTCTGCCTGAACTAGAGCCGCCTATTTCAATGCTTCATATCGTCTATCCGAGTGCAAAGTATATTCCGGCAAAATCTCGTATTTTTATGGATTACTTTTTTAAGAAACTTGCTAAAAGCTAGATTATTGTCTGAAGAGATTAATACAATAAACTCATCAATCACTCTATAATAAAACCGCACAACCATCTGATTGTGCGGTTTTATTGTCCATCTGTTTTAAACTTCTTCAGATTATGCTTTAAATATTTAAGACATGAATGCCGGAATAATCTTCAATCAAAAGTCTTACAACAAGTTTCTATATTTCCCAGCTACCTTACTTCCCTACAACTTATTTACTATCTATATTAAAAGGATAGTTTGTACTACCGCTCTGTTTCTCGCCATCTTTTAATGCATTGTATTTACTCGCCTGTGCCGGCGTTAAAATTTTCGAGAGCTTAAAATCATAAATCGGGCTTGTAACACTCTTTTCTGAAATTCGGCCTAATGCGTTAACTTCTTTGATTTGCTCAACAGTTAAATCATCTAGCACTTGTTGCGGCGAAAACTGCTGAGCCATCACAATATGACTTGCTGTGATGAAGAAAAATGCGAGTATCGTTTTTTGTAAAATGCTTTTCATGGACATCTCCTTTTTATATGTATCAAAAATGTTTCTCAATATTCTATTGATCTGAAACTGTTGTTGATCATAAGATCTCAAGCTTACTTGAGGTCAAGAGATTAAAGTACAAAATGTGTAAATTTCTAAAAAATACCGGCAATAAAAATCCCCATCATGAAATTCTGACAAGCCTTAGGCTCTGAGAGATCATGATAGGGATATCTGATGATTTAAAATCGACTAAAGCGCACACTCATCTAATAAAGCTTCAATACTCTTAAACTGCAAGCCTGTGTGTGTGGTTAAACCTAATTGACATGTTTTACTCATCGATGCGCCCATTTCAAATTGTTGCTTGGCATCTTTTGGTAAACGTTTTAGGCTATTGGCATTAATCTCCGGCACTGTGAAACCTTTCATACCGCCAAAACCACAACATTCAATATTCGTTGAAACCACTTCCTCAGCACATTTTGTTGCTAATTTATGAAGCATCTCCGCCCCGCCATCTTTCGATACTGAACAGGGTGTATGAAGTAGGAGTTTTTCGATCTTCGGCTTCATTGTGAGCTTTGGTACGACTTCATTTAAAAGGAACTCTGTTGAATGATAGAGGATCAAACGCTCATCTAATAAACCGCGCTTTTGTAAATCATGGACTTGTAATGCACAAGGCGCATTATCCACATAGATCGGAATCTCGCCATAACGAGAAGCCTTGAGAAGCGTATCATTTAAGTTACGCGCCATCTGATCGGCTTCGATCGGTGCTTTTGCGGAACTAAAGGGTTGGCCACAACAAATACCAGAGATCTTATCGGGGAAGAATGGCGTAAAGCCTGCTTTATGAAGCAAACTGACGACATGATCAAAAGTGTTTTCAGCCTCTCGGCCTTTTGTGGTTTTGATCTCTTGCATATTGCGATTCACACAAGTTGTGAAGTAAACCACAGAGTTTTCAATCTTACTCGGCACCGGCAATGTCGGCAATGAGGTGGAAACTTCCGGCATTGCTGCCGGCATTACCGGAATCCCTTTAAATACTTTGTGGGCGGCCTTACTTAAATTGTGTACACGCTCAATCCCAACCTTATGTGCAACATTGACCGTAAAGCGCATTCTCTTTTCAGCAAGACCAAAGTGATTGCCGGCAATTTTCACAAGCGCCTTAGTATTCATCGGACGAATTGATTTAATAAATTCACCCGTATTAATCCCAAGCGGACAGCGCAATGAACACATGCCCGTTTCAGCACAGGTATCAATGCCGGCATATTGGAATTGTTGATTCATCTTCGCATAGAGCTTCCCACTTTCGCCGGTGCGTGGCAGTGCTTGCATATTACGATACGCAACAATTCTTTGTCTTGGCGTTAATGAGAGCCCATCTGAAGGGCACGCAGGTTCACAGAAACCACATTCCACACAATCATGAATGAGCTTATCTGCGGCAGGAATCGATTTAAGCGATGTAAGGTGGAGCTTCTTATTATCTGTGATAATAACATCAGGGTTAAAGATCTTATTCGGATCAAAGAGCGCTTTGATATCACGCATGACTTGATAGATCTCTTTACCCCACTCCGCCTCTACAAATGGCGCGATGTTACGACCTGTACCATGCTCCCCTTTAAGAGAGCCGTTATATTTTACCGCAACCACTTCTGCAAGTTCGTCCATAAAGGTATCGAACTGTTTAATCTTTTTCTCAGAAGTCATCGAAGGCGTGAGAAGGAAGTGTAAGTTCCCTTCTAACGCATGCCCCATGATCGTTGCTTCTGGGAAATTATGCTTTTCAAAAAGTGCTGTCAGTGCTTCAACCCCTTCAACAAGGTATTCCATTGGGAATACCACATCTTCAGGAATAATATTCGCCCCACTTTTTCGCCCTTTTGCCACAATCGGGAAGAGCCCTTTTCGGGTATTCCAATATTGAGTCGTAATCGCCGGATCTGTTTGGAAACCGGTTGCTTCGACCACATCAAAATGACTTAATACAGATTCTGTCTTTGCAATTTTTGCTTGAAGTTCAGCGGCACTCTCGCCCATAGTTTCAATCAACAAACATGCGCTATCTTTATTAAGCGGACGATAGAAGAAACCCGGCAAGTCTGGGGTTGCTTCTCCGACTAAATGAAGCGTTCTACCATCAAAAAGTTCCACAGCTTCAACCGGCGCATCTGCACGAAGGGCTTTTACCGCTTCACAACATTCACGAAGTGAAGTGAAGTAGACAAAAGTCGATGCTTTATGATCATACTCAGGCACCGTTTTATAAACGACTTCACTCACAAAACCGAGCGTTCCCTCAGAACCGACAATCAAGTGCTTTAGAATATCAATCGGATCGTCAAAGTCGATTAAAGCATTAACGCCATAACCGGTGGTATTTTTAATACGGTATTTAACGGCGATCTTCTCTTTTAAGATCGGATTCGAAACAATGCGCTCACGCAGTGAAGACAATTCATTTAAAAAGCCTTCATGACTTTCACGAAATGCTTCAATACTCTCGGCGCTTCTTGTATCTAATATCGTACCGTCATTTAATATGAAACGAATATCCTGGAGAGTATGATAAGTATTATTCTTCGTACCACAACACATGCCACTACTATTATTGGAAACAATCCCACCAATACGTGCAACATTAATCGACGCAGGATCAGGGCCAATCTTACGATTAAAAGGTTTCAGCGCCTTATTCACATTTGCACCAATTACCATTGGGCCCACTGTCACACGATCGCCTTGAGATTGAACTTGAAGATGTAAAAACTCAAGTCCAAGCAGTACAAGCACAGATTGACTCGAAGTCTGACCTGAGAGCGAGGTTCCCGAAGCTCTAAAGGTCAATGCCACGCCACATTCACGCGCGGCTTTAATCAAGGCAACAACTTCAGATTCTCTATTTGCACGTACAACAACTTGCGGTACATATCGATACAGACTTGCATCCGTTCCATAAGCAAAGCGGTAGAGATAATCGGTATAAACGCCCTTTTCGCCCAAAATGTTTTTCGCAAGTTCTGCAAATTTTAGATGCGCTGCATCAATAGGTGTCTCTTTCATACGACTTCTCTCCACTTCCTCAAATTCAAATATTTTGTTTCTGCAATCTCAACTTATAATACTTTTTCAATGCATCAATGCATCAATGCATCAATGCACTATGCTACTGATCTAACCATTCGGTATACAGAATTAGACTATTAAGATCAGACTGATGGCTTATTAATGCTATCTAGGTACTATCTAGGTGCTATCTTTTTACGCTATCTTTTTTATTGTGCCGATGATTTAACTCAATTTGATGACAAACAGCTCTTGGTATTGATCTAGCATAGCGATCCTGAAAACGACCCTGAAAAAGCATTTTCAATGCTCCATCAATCTTTATGCCACTTTTTACGACTTTTTTCAAAGATTTTCTAAACCATTATGCCGGATAATCCGCATTAATAGAGGTTCATGACTTATACACGCGTATTCCCTGAGTTATCTACAAAGTTATCCACAAGCCAAACTTGAATAAATCGCCGATTTGATATTAGTTTATTCCTATGGTTGATATCCCCAAAGAGATCCCCACTATCTAATTAGCGACTAAGCTTTTAATAGCCTGTCAAAATGATAAATGACTTATGACAATTGATTGCCGGTAATAATACATTAACGATCATCGATCGCCATAAGCAGATAACAAAAGGTACCTATTAAGGAATACTATGAGTGATAATAAAAAATCGACACTTCCAGCCGTTGACGTAGATGTCAAAGGGCATAACGAGGTCATTATTGAAGGGGATACTGTTTCGAACATTATCCATATCCTTCCGCTCAATGATCGCCCTTTCTTCCCACCTCAAATTGCGCCACTTCTCTTAAATGAAGAGCCGTGGCTCACAACCCTTGATTCGATTATGGATAACCGTACGCGAGTCGTGGGCCTTGTTCTGACTAAACGTGAAGAGCATTTTGATCTTAAAACAGATGATTTTCATGAATATGGCACATTAGTGCATATCCATCATCCGCATCGTGAAGATGGGAAGGTGCAATTTATTGCGCAAGGAACACAGCGTTTCCGTATTAAAAAGTGGATCTCGAAAGAGATTCCTTTTGTGGCGCAAGTTGAATACTTTGATGAATCGATGCTCGATAAATCCGAAGAGGTTCGTGCTTATTCAATGGCCGTTGTGAATGCCCTGAAAGAGCTCATTCCATTCAATCCGCTCTTCTCAGAAGAGTTAAAGCACTTCTTAACTCGCTTTAATAGTAGCGATCCTTCGCCATTTGCGGACTTTGCGGCAAGTATGACTTCTGGCTCTAAAGAGGAGCTTCAAGAAGTGCTGGCAACCGTTCCTCTTGTGCCAAGACTGCGTAAGGTACTTGCCATTATTCAGCAAGAGATCAAAGTTGCGAAACTTCACAGCTCTATTCGTGAAGAGGTAGAAGATCAACTCACAGATCAGCAGCGTCAATACTTCCTACGCGAACAGCTCAAAGTAATTCAGCAAGAACTTGGACTTGCGAAAGATGATAAAGCTGCGGATATCGAAAAATTTGTTGAGCGCTTAATGGATAAAGAGATTCCAGAAGCCGCGCAAGAACGTATTGATGATGAACTTGAGAAACTTCAAGTGCTTGAAACCGGTTCGCCTGAATATGGGGTAACACGTAATTATCTCGATATCATTACAGACCTGCCTTGGGGCAAAAAGACAAAGGATAACTTTAACCTTAAACATGCTCGTAAAGTATTAGATCATGACCACTTTGGCCTTGAGGATGTGAAAGATCGCATTCTTGAGACACTTGCTGTCGGTAAACGTAAAGGTGAGATCAAGGGCACTATTATTCTACTCGTCGGTCCACCGGGCGTGGGTAAAACCTCTATCGGCCGATCAGTGGCAGATAGCCTTGGCCGTAAATTCTATCGCTTTAGCCTTGGTGGCGCGCGTGATGAAGCTGAAATCAAAGGTCATCGCCGTACTTATATTGGCGCAATGCCGGGGAAATTGATCCAAGCACTCAAAGAGACGAAGGCCGATAATCCTGTCATTATGCTCGATGAGATCGATAAAATGGGACAATCTTTCCAAGGCGACCCTGCTTCTGCCCTATTAGAAGTATTAGATCCTGCACAAAATAGCGAGTTCTTAGATCATTACTTAGATGTACGTTATGATCTCTCAAACGTCCTCTTTATCTGTACAGCAAACACACTCGATTCTATTCCTGGGCCACTGCTTGATCGTATGGAAGTGATTCGCCTTTCAGGTTATATCTTAGAAGAGAAGAGCCAGATTGCACGTAAATATCTCTGGCCTCGTCAGCTTGAGAAAGCGGGCTTTGATAAGAAAGAACTTCGTATTACACCAGCTGCCGTTGATCGCGTGATTGATGATTATGCACGCGAAGCCGGCGTTCGTCAGCTTGAAAAGCAACTTGCGAAGATTGTTCGAAAAGCCGCAGTGAAATTTGAGACAGAAGAGCTCACTGATTTCACGGTCGGCGTGAATGAGATTGTGCCCTTCTTGGGGAATCCTTACTTTAACCGTGAAAAGCCTGTTGAGAATGTGGGTGTTGTAACAGGTCTTGCATGGACATCTATGGGTGGCGTAACGCTTCCTGTGGAAGCCGTTAAAATTCATGAGTTGCAACGTGGTATTAAACTCACGGGTCAGCTCGGCGAAGTGATGCAAGAATCGGCCAATATTGCCTATAGCTATATTATGGCAAATGCTGCAAGACTTGGGTTACAAGAGAGCTTCTTCGAAAAAGCATTCATCCATATTCACGCCCCAGAAGGCGCAACACCAAAAGATGGCCCAAGTGCCGGCATTACGCTTGCCTCTTGCCTGATGTCACTTGCGCTCAATAAAGCGCCTAAAAATGTCGCGATGACCGGCGAGCTCACACTTATTGGTCAGGTCCTACCGATTGGTGGCGTTAAAGAGAAGCTGATTGCGGCAAAACGTGTTGGCATTAAAGAGATCATCTTCCCGAAAGATAACAAGAAAGATGCGGACGAATTGCCGGCGTATCTTTTAGAAGGGTTAAAGCTTCATTTTGTGGAGAACTTTAATGAGGTGGCGAAGATTCTTTTTTAGGGGAATACTTTAAAAATCGAT
>CAZPIQ010000058.1:0-11690 GCA_964586665.1 uncultured Ignatzschineria sp.
TATTCCCGCAGAAGATGTAGAGTATTATAAGATTTTTTTGAAAAGTGTCAACGCTATTTGAGCGCAAATAATAACCAACTATCAACAATCTTTCCTATTCGCATAAACACTGTGCAAAGCTTACTATCAATCTCAAAAATTGACGTAAATATACCATTCTAAATATACCCTTTGACATAGATATATCGGATCTTTACTAAAAGCCAGACCTTGAAATAGGATATAATCCTGACTCTGTTTCCTCAAGATTTTCAGTTTTTCCATTTGACCACTTCAAATCAATTCATAAAATGATAGACTGAGGTTTCGATCAAAGATCCGTAGCACAATAATAATCGCGGACAACACACGTACTAGACCGGAATACAATATAGGGTGATGTTTATGTTACAAACAATCATGCAACGCTTTCTTCTTTTGATAGTGATCGCACTCTTTGCAATGACTCAAGGCAGTCATGCGCAAACACTCTTTAATCAATCTCAGGCGAATAAAGCTCAAAGTAATCAAGCGCAAACGATGAATGGCTCGCCAGCAATTGGTCTTGACCCATCGACACTATTAAGACCCACTGAAGCCTTTAAGCCTTCAATTCATGTCCAGAATGCCGAAAAAGGCGAGCTAGTATTATTGTGGGATATCAATCCTGATTACTATCTCTATAAAGATAAGATCTCCGTTAAACTGAAAAACAGTAATGGTGAACTTGAACCGATCGATCTACCGAAAGGCAAAGATCACGAGGATGAGTTCTTTGGCAAGCAAGAGATCTACGATATGCCACTTGTGATTCCTTTTTTGATCAATACGCAAAATGGCATCAATACCGCCTATTTTGAGATAGAGGCACAAGGCTGTGCTAAGAGTGGCTACTGCTTTGCCCCGCAAACCTATACATTAGATGTTGAGATCAATAAAGCCATCGACCCAGCCCAAGATATTATTGCCGCGACTATCGTCGAAACAGATACGACAGTGATGCCTGAAATGATCTCTGAGCATGATCGCTTAACGCAATATCTCCACGATAATGAGTACCTCGCAATCCCCCTATTTTTTGTGCTTGGCCTACTTCTGACATTTACGCCTTGCGTACTGCCAATGCTTCCGATTCTTTCCGGCATTTTAACGCGTAGCGGCAATCTCTCTGCACGTAAAGGATTTTCCATCTCGCTTGTCTACGTACTCGCAATGGCATTCGTCTATACATTACTTGGCCTGTTAGCTGCGTACTTTGGAAAAGGTTTAGCCGCTTACTTACAAAATGCTTATGTCTTGATTGGTTTTGGCCTTGTCTTTGTAGTGCTCTCCCTTTCTATGTTTGGGGTTTATCAGATTCAAATGCCTGGAAAAATCCAATCGGCGCTTAGTAAACTCAGTAATCGCCAGTCA
This sequence comes from uncultured Ignatzschineria sp., assembly GCA_964586665.1. Lineage (GTDB taxonomy): Bacteria > Pseudomonadota > Gammaproteobacteria > Cardiobacteriales > Wohlfahrtiimonadaceae > Ignatzschineria. The sequence continues at coordinate 1,393 of CAZPIQ010000058.1, forward strand.
GGCAAGAATAGTTATACCGGCACTGCGATTATGGGGATGCTTTCTGCGCTGATTGTGGGACCTTGTGTTACTGCGCCTTTGATTGGCATTATTGGCCTTGTCGCACAATCTCAAAACTATCTACTTGGGGGCGCTGCGCTCTTTAGCATGAGTCTAGGCATGGGAATTCCCCTTCTTGTGCTCGGCGCATCTTCAGGCCATCTACTTCCAAAAGTCGGTCCTTGGATGGATAAGATCAAAGTTCTCTTTGGCTTTATGCTTCTTGGACTTGCGGCCTACTTCATCGGCCGAACATTGCCACACTATTTCGAGCAGATGCTCTATGCGACTATCGCATTTGCGACATTTATCTGGTTAGTCGTGACGGTTGTAGAGAGCAGTAAAAAAGCGCGCTTCTTCTTTGGTTTACTCGCACTTGGGACATTGATGTTCGGTATACATTCCATGAATGAATCTGGAAAAACCATCGAAACTGCAATATTTATGCCGGTAAAAGGCATTAGCGGTTTAAATGAGGGCTTGAAAGAAAATGGCGGGCGTATCACGATGCTTGAATTCAATGCCGATTGGTGTGTGGCCTGCAAAGAGATGGAAAAGTATGTCTTTAGCGATCCTGAAGTGAAAGCTAAAATGGGCGAAATGCATTTACTTGTGAGCGATGTCACTCAAAATGATGCACAAGATCAACGCTTACAAGAACACTTTAACATCTTCGGTCCGCCGGCAATGCTCTTCTTTGATCAAAATGGTAAAGAGATGCCGAACTTCCGCGTCATGGGAAGTGTGCCCAAAGAGGATTTCTTAAGACATATCAATTTCATTATTGATAACTATCAACAGTAACAGTAATCATCCAAAAACAACTCACAAGCTGAAAATTCATCATAAGACTGACCACAGCAAAAAGGCTATCTTCCCATTGAAGATAGCCTTTCTATTTAAATATAATTTGAACGCAACTTAAACATCATGTGAACATATTGAAATGAACTTAATAAAGTTCAGCGTTTATATGCTCGCACTAATCAATCGTCACACGACGAATTTTCGCGCCGAGATTTGTGAGCTTCTCCTCAATATTCTCATAACCACGATCAAGATGATGAAGCGCACCGATTGTTGTTGTACCATCTGCGACTAATCCCGCTAAAATGAGGGCTGCTGAGGCACGAAGATCCGTTGCTGTCACACTTGCACCTGATAATTTCGCAACGCCATCCACTAATGCAAGACGGTTATCGACTTTAATATCAGCGCCCATTCTTGCAAGCTCATTGGCATGCATAAAACGGTTTTCAAAGATCGTTTCAGTAATTGAGGAAGTACCTTCTGAAATCGCTGCCATCGCCATAAATTGCGCTTGCATATCGGTTGCTAGAAGCGGATATGGCGCAGTTTTTAAGCGAAGTGCCTTTAGAACAGGCTCACCCTTATAAACACGAATGGTGTTATCTGTAACATCTACATTCACACCTGCTTGACGAAGCGCATAAGAGACCGCTTCTAAGTGCTCAGGAATACAATCAACAATCGTCACATCCCCAAAAGTCATGGCAGCAGCCACCATATATGTGCCAATCTCGATACGATCCGGCATGACGCTATATTCACCGCCATGAAGTTTTTCAACACCTGTAATCGTTAAACGGCTTGTACCTATTCCTTCGATCTTTGCCCCTAACATATTGAGCATATTGGCAAGATCATCGACTTCTGGTTCTTTCGCGCAGTTATCAAGAATCGTTTCACCATCGGCAAGTACTGCCGCCATGAGCACATTTTCAACGCCTGTCACAGTTACGACATCAAATGCATGATGCACGCCTTTCAAGCGTTTATCTGCCGATTTTGCGGTCGCATGCACATAGCCATGTTCGATTTTAATCTCAGCACCTAATGCTTCCATACCCAAAAGATGTTGATCGACAGGACGCGTACCAATCGGACATCCGCCTGGTAGGGATACTTCCGCCTCACCAAATTTTGCTAAAATGGGTCCTAATACTAGGATTGATGCACGCATTTGGATCACAAGATCATGATTTGCACGGGTTTTATCAATACCGCGCGGATCAATCACTAAAGTACTTCCAGAAGCTGTCACTATTGCCCCTAAATCTTCAAGAATCTTAGAAAGGACAATCACATCTTGAAGGTTTGGCACATTTTTCAGGGTTACAGGCTCAGTTGCTAAAATAGTCGCAGCTAAAATAGGAAGTACCGCATTTTTTGCACCACTTGCACTAACGGTTCCTTTTAATGGTCCATTGCCTTCAACGAGTAGACGTTCTTTATCGCTCATTACTTATTCCACTCCGTTGGTTTATAGGTTTTAAGTGCAAGGGCATGAATCTCTTCAGTTTTAAGACGATCACCAAGTGTTGCGTAGACAAGTTTATGCTGCTTGAGCATAGAGAGACCTTCAAATTCAGGGCTCACAATAATCGCTTCAAAATGCACACCATCATCACCTTTAACTTCGATGAAGTCACACTTGAGTTCTGCTTCGATTAATTCTCTTACCTTATCTTTTGTCATCATTTTTCTAATTCCTTACACCAAATTGAATGTTGCGTTACATATTGATGGCGAACCTTCTATTTTCAGAAGCACACTCACATCGAATATACAACTTGGGTCGACGAATCATTCATGCATTACATCACTTAAGATTCTTATGTTTGTTGGATATTATGCCATGTTCAGCTTGAGAATTTCATTTATTGATCAATTATCGAGTGATATCAGCTCAGAGCCGATTTTTCATCTATTTTTCTCATCAGAAAATCTCACATATCGACATTTTTCCGCATAAACTTCAATCATAATCACCATCTTTATCATCTTTGAGAATCAATACTTCATCAAAAATCAATCATTCCACTGATGAGTTTTTAATTTTGACGACCCTCAATACAAACACCCTAAAGACCGTCATATTCAGTATTTTTCAATATAAATCATTTTGTTATAGTTATAAATTTACTATTTTATAGTTAGGTTTTATCTATCTTAAACCCGATAGCGCAAAAATTATTCGACGGATTGTCATAGAATCGTCACATTCGGTTTCTATACTCATCTCATCTTCTAACACAACCCATTTCGGTGAGGATTATATGAAACTTGGTAAAAAAACTTTATCTGTAGCACTAGCATTAACTTTAGGTTTAACGGTTGCTGAAGCAGCAAAAGAGACTTTGACTGTGTACACAGCGATCGAAGTTGATCAGCTTAAAGAGTATGAGCGTGAGTTCAAAAAGGCGAACCCAGATATCGATCTTCGTATCGTGCGTGACTCAACAGGTGTTATTGCTGCTAAGCTCCTCGCTGAAAAAGATAACCCGCAAGCGGACGTTGTTTGGGGCGTTGCAATTACGGGTTTAGGCGTTCTTAATAGCGAAGGTCTTTTGATGCCATACGCACCAGCAAATATCGCTAATATCGATCCTAAATTTAAAGACCATCAAGATCCACCAAGATGGTGGGGCTTAGATGTAACAGGCGCTGTGATCTGCTTCAATACTGTAGAAGCTGAGAAAAAAGGCCTCCCTGAGCCAAAAACTTGGAAAGATCTCTTAAACCCTGTTTACAAAGATCAAATCGTGATGCCTAACCCAAGTTCATCAGGTACTGGTTACTTAAACGTGATCGGTTGGATGAGCATGTTTGGTGAAGAAGGCGCATGGGAATATATGGATGGTCTTCATAACAACGTTGCACAATATACGCACTCAGGTTCAAAACCATGCAACATGGCGGCAACGGGTGAATATCCTATCGGTATCTCATTTGAATATCGTGGACATTCAAACAAAGATCGTGGCGCACCGATTAACCTTGTATTCCCTGAAGAAGGTTTAGGTTGGGATGTTGAAGCATTCGCAATCTTAGAAGGCACGGATAATCTTGAAGCTGCGAAAAAACTCTCTGATTGGGCTTCAAGCACAGATGCGATGAAACTCTACGCGAAAAGCTTTGCAATCACAGGTCAACCAAATGTTGCACCCCGTTTAAAAAATATTCCAGATGACTATGAGTCACGTTTAGTAGAGATCAACTTCGATGAAGCAGCACTTGATCGTGGTGAGATCTTAGAGCAATGGAATGGTCGTTTCGGTAGTAAAACAGAGGCAAAATAACAATGAGTAAACCCTATTTAAAATTGAGTGGCATTCAAAAGAAGTTTGGTAACTTCACCGCTCTTAAAGATATTGATTTAACCTTAAATCAAGGTGAAATGATCTGCTTCTTAGGCCCTTCAGGTTGCGGTAAAACAACACTGCTACGCATCATTGCCGGCCTTGAAACTCAAACAAATGGGGAAATCATTCAAGATGGGCGTGACATTAGTCACGCACCCATCGAAAAGAGAGATTATGGAATCGTCTTCCAATCATATGCACTTTTCCCTAATCTCACCATCTTCCAAAATATCGCTTATGGCCTTGTGAATAACAAAATGCCCAAAAGCGCTATTAAAAGTCGCGTGACTGAGCTACTTGAAACTGTCGGACTCTCTGGGAGTGAGAATAAGTATCCCGCGCAACTATCAGGTGGACAACAGCAGCGAATAGCACTTGCTCGTGCACTTGCAACTTCCCCAAATCTTCTCCTCTTAGATGAACCACTCTCAGCACTAGATGCTACGGTGAGAACACATCTTCGCCAAGAGATCTGTAACCTTCAGAAAAAACTCGGTATTACCACCATTATGGTAACCCATGATCAAGAAGAAGCCCTCTCAATTGCAGATCGTATCGTCGTTATGAATCATGGCGTGATCGAACAGGTCGGTACACCTGCCGAGGTTTATGCAAACCCAGCATCCCCATTTGTCGCAAATTTTGTCGGACGAGTGAATGAACTCAAAGGGCAAAGCCTTGGGAATCAAGCATTCCAATTTGGCGATCTTGCACTTCAGATTGACCATAGCGAAGCCATTCCTCAAGGAGAAGTGATCAGTGCTTTCGTCAGACCTGAAGACCATGAAATTGTGACCGCCGAAATGCCGGATCAAACTGGCTTAACTGGCACGATTGAAGCCCTTGAATTTTTAGGAAGCCATTCACTTGCAACATTTAAGTGCGCCAAAAATGAGGGACCTCTCACACTACTCTTCTCGCTACAAGATCGCTTAACGCACGGTATTGAGATTGGTAAAAGCCTTAAAGTCAGATTCCCTGAATCTCGCATGACGATTTTTAGGAGCGCATAATCAAATGGCTACGTTAGTAATGAATCGTTTCACACCTAATAAAATGATCATCGCAGGTTTCACTGCGATGATCGCACTCTTCTTCCTTGCTTTCTTAATCCTGCCTCTTGGCACGGTATTTGAACATATCTTTATCGTAGATCCTGGCTTTGCCGGCACTTCAGTATGGGATAGACTTGCGAGCTACTTCAGACAACCTTCTCTTTTAAATAGCTTAAAGAATAGCTTATCCGTTGCAATTTTAGTGACGGTTATTATTATTCCGATCGCTTTCTTCTTTGCATATGGATTAACGCGAAGCTGTATGCCATTTAAGCGCACTAGCCGTGCAATCTCCCTCATTCCACTGCTTGCACCATCCCTTCTTTCTGCAATCTCTCTTATTTACTGGTTTGGAAATCAGGGTGTTGCACTGAAGTTTTGGCAGATGCTAGGCTTTGACTCTATCTATGGCATGTCCGGCATTGTCCTTGCTGAACTTTTTGCGGTATTTCCACATGTTCTGATGATTCTCACCACAACGCTCGCAATTGCTGATGCAAGACTCTATGAAGCCGCAGACACGATGGGAACCTCGTCATTTAGAAAATTTATGACAATTACCCTGCCAGCTTGTAAATATGGGCTTATCTCAGCAGCGATGGTCTCCTTTACACTCACTATTACAGACTTTGGTATTCCTAAAATTGTTGGTGGTAACTTTGACGTTTTAGCGACCGATGTCTTTAGACTCATGATCGGTCAACAAGACTTCCAGCAAGGCGCCCTTGTTGCGCTCCTTCTTCTGTTACCGGCGGTATTTAGTTTCTCAATTGATTTCATGATCCGTAAGAAACACTCAGCGACCTTAACCTCCAAATCAGTCGTATTAGTGCCGAAAAAATCAACTAAATTTGATTTAGCAATTGGGTCATTCTGCTGGGTTATCTGTGGCCTTATGCTAGCGATGTTACTGATGCCGATTTACGCTTCATTTGTTAGCTTCTGGCCTTATAACATGAGCTTAAGCCTTATCAACTACAACTCTATTTTAGTAGAGTCAGACTTAGCACATACGATCTTTAATACCTTAACACTAGCAACAGGCACAGCGATCTTCGGAACATTCGCAGTCTTCATGACAGCGTGGTTACTTGAAAAAACAGATGGTTTCCCAAGAGTTAAATCTGCCCTTCGCTTACTTGCAATGCTTCCGATGGCTGTACCGGGACTGGTTTTAGGGATCGGCTATATCCTCTTCTTCAACATGGCAGAGAATCCACTTCACGGGCTTTACCATACGATGACGATCCTTGTGGTCTGTACCATCATCCACTTCTTTAGCACAAGCTTTATCTCAATTAGTGGCTCACTTAAGAATATTGATGCGGAATTTGAAGCGGTCGCGCTTTCACTAAAAACACCGATTCTTAGAACCCTTCGTACAGTGACACTTCCAATCTCAATGCCGGTATTAGTCGATGTTGCAAGATATCTCTTCATCAATGCGATGACCACAATTTCAGCAGTGATCTTCATCTACTCGCCAGAAACAGAGCTTGCAGCCGTTGCAATTCTAAACTTAGATGATGCCGGAGATGTCGGTGGCGCTACCGCAATGGCGGTGATTATTACAGCGCTCTCAGTACTTGCTCTCATTGTCTTTGCCATCATTGAGAAGATTGTATTGCATAGAACGCAAGGTTGGAGAAGCACACAATCGAAATAGCCATTCAGTATCGGTTTCAAAATCGATACCCCATTAAGAATATTACACTGAATTTAATTGATTGAATATCCGTAGATAAATGTCCGTAGAGTTGAACCTAAGTTCATTCACATACACAACCTACATGTATAACAAATAGTATAAACAAAGGAGTTTTTCATGAGTCGCGATAAAATCTTATTAACCCCAGGTCCTTTAACGACCACGCTTCGTACAAAATTAGCGATGCTCAATGATTGGGGTTCGTGGGATGCTGACTTTAAAGAAGTGACTGCAAAATTACGCGCAGCACTCTTAAAGATTATCAAGGATAACGGCGAATACGCTGTAGTGCCTATGCAAGGCAGTGGTACTTTCTCTGTAGAAGCGGCGATTGGTAGCGTTTTACCGCAGGATGGGCATCTACTCGTTCTCGATAATGGTGCTTACTGTAAACGTATGGCGCTTGTCAGTGAAAAGATGGGTCGCAAAACCACGATGATCTCTTTCCCTGAAAATGAAAAAGTAGATGTTGAAACAGTTCGTGCTCAACTCGAAAATGATCCTTCAATCACACACGTTGGATTGATTCACTGCGAAACTGGTACGGGCATTTTAAACCCATTAAAAGAGATCAGCGATCTCTGTAAAGCAAAAAATGTCGGTCTCATCGTAGATGCAATGAGCTCATTTGGCGCGTATCCTACTGAAGCGGGCGAATTACAATTTGACGCGCTTATTGCAGCAAGTGGTAAATGCCTTGAGGGCGTACCGGGAATGGGTTTTGTCTTCCTTCGTAAAGCGATTATCGAAGATTTAAAAGATAATAGCCCATCGGTTGCTCTTGACCTCTATGATCAGTACACCTATATGGAGCGCACCGGTCAATGGCGCTTTACACCTCCAACACATGTGGTTGTGGCGCTTTATGAAGCGATTTTACAGTACTTTGAAGAAGGCGGACAAGAAGCTCGTCTTGCACGTTATCAAGCGAACTCAGATGTATTATTAGCAGGGATGGCAGAACTCGGCATTAAACCCTTCTTAAAGGAAGAGGATTTAACCGCGATCATCATTACCTTCTTAGCGCCTGCTTCAGATAAATATGACTTCACAACACTTTATGATGTTGTGAAAGAAGAAGGCTTCATGCTCTACCCCGGTAAACTCACAGAAGTTGAGACATTCCGTGTCGGCTCAATTGGTGCGATCTCAGCCCTTGAGATGAGACAAGCGGTGAATGCTGTACGCTTTGCATTAGAAAAGATGAACATTCAATAAATCATCACTCAATAATCATCAATCGTTCAATTACGACTGATACCGATTCTACTCAGATAAGCCCATCACCTTAGATTAATATCGAATCTAGGTCATGGGCTTATTTTTATTTATCATTATCTATCAATATTAAAACGAAATATTAAAACGAATACCGCATTAGACATTCGCCTTAATATTCATTTCACGCCTTTGGTTTAATAAAAATAGCGTTATCTTTGATAGATCACTTGGGATCTTAATGTGACCCCAAAAATGATCACCCCTCAATAAATGACTAAATATAATACATTTAAAGGCTATCTTCATGAATTCATAACGACTCTTTGCTACCATAGTTTTTCATCAAGATTTAAAAAATCAAAGAACTTCAAATTATAAGGAAGAATTTATGTCATATCGAGGGCTCTCAAAACACCTCCTATCACTGCTCCTCCCCCTACTACTTCTCATAGTACCAATTCATACTAATGCACAAGAAACTATCCAAGATAGTAATGCTTATGCGGTATTAGAATCTACCGAGCAATCGATTTTAGATACGCAAGATAAACTCACGCAAGCTAAAAAAGAACTCGCAGTCGCTGATACTGACGAGACAAAAGCTGCGATTGAAGAGCGCATCAACCAGCTTCAAGCAAGGCTCACACAATCTCGCTCCGAGTTTGAAAAGTATGCTCTCGGCGGTATTGATCTTCAATACCTCAAAGAAAAAGAGAACATTACTGACCTCAACTATGATTGGCAAGCAGAGCTTCTTCAAATCGTCCAACCGGTATTTGCGGAAGTACAGCGCCTGACAAAGGGCTCCCGTGAACGCGATATCCTCAATCGTGATCTTTCACTTTATAACGAAAAAATTAGCCAACTTGAGCAAGGTTTATCATTTCTCAAAAAAGCCCCCTTTGAACAACTTTCTGAAGAATCTCAAAAACGCTTAGCGGTCATTCAAACAAATTGGGAGACTTTCTTAGCAGATCTCGTTCGCGAACGTGATCGAACTCAGACCCTATTAGATGCAATGACAACTGATAAGAGCTTTATGGAATCTCTTAAGGATGGCATCGTTGATTTTGTGAAAGGTCGCGGGTTAATTCTTGTCGTCTCATTCTCTACATTTGTGCTTGTTCTCTATCTCTTAACAAAAGGAATGGATTTCCTACTTAATCGCCGTATGGAGAAAAATAGAGGCCGCCAGCAACGAGTCAATCTTCGTGGCAGATTATTGCTCCTCTTCTATCGTATTTTTTCCATTGTATTAGCCGTAATCGCCTACCTCATTGTATTGCACTCGATGGGCGATATGGTACTCTTTGGCATCGCCATCTTAATTCTGCTTGCGCTCATTTTTGCATTTAGAAACTATGTGCCGAAATATTTCTCAGAAATCCGTCTCTTCTTGAATCTCGGCTCAGCAAGACAAGGCGAACGCGTGATCTACCGCGGAATCCCGTGGTTAATTGATCGTATCACGCTCTATAGTGCAACACTTGTGAATCCATCACTCGATAATGGTCGTATTCGCCTGATGCTGCCTGAGCTCGAAACATTAACATCACGTCCATTTGAAAATGATGAACTGTGGTTCCCGGCAAGAGTTGGAGAGAGTTTTATTCTACCTAATGGCACATTTGGTGAGGTTAAACGTTTAACCCCTGAATCTGTCTATTTAACCTCATTTAATAGCACTATTATCTACCCAACAGCTGACTTTATTTCAGGTGCACCGACGAATCTCTCACATGGTTACTACACAGTTGCGGACTTTGGGCTCTCATACAAGCATTTTGATACGCCTGTTGATGAAGTATTCACTAAGCTTAAAGCTTATATTATTGAGTTCTTATCAAAAACCGATATGCATGATCTCTATGATTCAGTGAGTGTTGAATTCAGAAAAATCAATGAAGGCGTTTCCCTTGTCTACACCGTGATTGTAGCGATGAAAGGTAAAGGTGCGGCTTACTACTTCCAATCAGGTCGTTTATTACAAGAAGCTTGTTTGCGTTGCGCTCAAAAAGAAGGCTGGAGCATGCCTTACACAAATATTGAGATGCGCGATAGCAATCATCAAGTGATTAAGGCGATTGAGAAAAAGTCATAAAGTGCTCG
>CAZPIQ010000059.1:0-11651 GCA_964586665.1 uncultured Ignatzschineria sp.
TCACTTAAAGCACTTGATCGTGCGATTGAAATGGCGAAGTTCTACACTAGTAAATTAGTGATCGCTCATGTTATCGATGTTCGTTCATACTCACTTGCTATCGCTTATAGAGAGCCATTAGAAGAGTATGCGGAAGACAACGCAAAGAAAATCCTCGAAAATGCTGCTAAAAAAGCAACTGATGCGGGGCTTACTGCTGTTGAAACCCTCAAAAGAGAAGGCTCACCAAGAACTGTTATCGCTAAGAAAATTGCACCAGAAGTGAATGCTGATCTTATCGTTATGGGTGCAACTGGTTATGGTATGGTTGAACGCATGTTCGTAGGTTCGGTTTCAGAAAGCACAGTACGTCACTCAACCTGTGACATGATGATCGTTCGTTAATCAGATTTTTATTACGATAATTAATCACCGAATTCATTCGGTATGAATCCTATAAGAGCCCTTTTAAGGGCTCTTATTTTGTTCCGAGAAACGATAACCAACCTTAAATACTGTATAATGCATTACCTCTAATCATATCTGCTACCTATCTAAAGCCCTTAAAATTATGCCAAAAATTCTTGTCGATGCCGATGCGATCCCCAATGTTTTAAAAGAGATTCTCACAAGAGCTGCCTCTCGTGAAAAAGTCATAACGACTTTTGTCGCAAATCAGCGTATTCAATTACCCCCATCTCCATTTATTAAATCCTTACAAGTCTTATCAGGCTTTGATGTCGCCGATCAGAAGATAGTCGATATGACTGAAGAAAACGATCTAATCATCACAGCGGATATTCCTCTTGCGAAAGATGTGCTCGATAAAGGTGGGCTTGCGCTTAATCCTCGTGGTTATTTTTATGATCAAGGCACTATTGATGCCAAACTGACTATGCGTGATTTTAATGATGCTCTTCGTGGAAGCGGTATTCAGACTAAAGGGCCGGACCCGCTTTCACAAAAAGATCGTCAACTTTTTACCAATAGCTTAGACCTTTGGCTTCGAGATCATCATCGTCAATAGATTTCAGCATTTATGAAGAAGGATCTACAGCATTCCTCAGGCATAATACTATCGCTGTATATAACGGATAGTTCAGAATCTATTTAAACCTGCACGCTATATTGTGAGATTGCTTTCCACTTTCCTCAAAAGATTGATACACTATCAGCCCTAACTGACTCTCAGTTTAATAAAAAATAGATCGTTGAAAGGTGAGCGAAGTCTGCATGAAAATGCCGATATCTGACATCGATAATCCCTTCATTAATCACTATAAGGAATCGTCTATGAAACTTATTCGTAATATTCTTGGTAAAGCTATTATCTTTTTTGATACGACTTTCGCACCAACACCGGTAAAACGCTCACCAGAAGCGCAGGCGCTCATTGATGAGAAGACTCAAAATTTGTCGCTCTATCAATATCACATGTGCCCTTTCTGTGTAAAAGTACGCCGTACAATGAAACGACTAAATCTCAATATCGAATTGCGCGATGCTAAAGACAATGCACAATTTGCTGAAGAGTTATTATCTCAAGGTGGCAAAAAACAAGTACCATGTCTTCGCATTCAAAATGAAGATGGCTCTGTTAACTGGATGTATGAGTCAGATACGATTAATCAGTATCTTGAAAAGCTAACAGCTTCTGGTCAATAATGTTATTAGAATAACGCCTATCTTATAAATGCCGGCACGGAATTTCATTTTTAAATCAAACCTCACCGGCAACGATAGGCTTTCTTGAAATAATCATAGCGCTATTTAAATAGAAAATATTCAACAGATAAATTAAACAAAGAAATTGAACAGAGAAATTGAACAAAGAAAAAGGTCGATGATTCATCTCATCGACCTTTTGCTATTGTGCTTTCACCATTGAATCTTCAAAGTAAGCATTCAAAATCAGAAACCTCTCCTACAAAGAGACTCCCTAATCATTATTTAAACTAATGCTTTTGCGGCTGCTAACGCTGCTTCATAATCTGGTTCTGTTGTCACTTCTTTCACATACTCAACGTAACGAACAACATTCTCTTTATCGAGTACCACGATACCGCGCGCTAAAAGTGCAAGACCTTCGATTTCAAAGCCATACTCAACACCGAAATCATGGGTTTGATAGTCTGAGAGAAGATGGTTGTTCTCAAGTGAGTTTTCACCTGCAAAGCGTTTTTGTGCAAATGGTAAGTCGACAGAAATCGTTAATACCACTGTATCTTTTAATTCTGCTGCTTCTGCTTCAAATTTCTTAGTTTGAATTGCACAAACACCTGTATCAATTGAAGGTACAACTGAAATAATTTTTACTTTGCCTTCGAAATTAGCAAGTGTCACAGGCTGTAAGCCAAAATCTACAACGGTAAAATCAGCGCCTTTCTCACCAACGACTGCTTCTGTACCTAGTAAAGTAATAGGATTACCGCCCATTGTGATGCCAGTTCTATTTGTCATGTTAAGTCCTTTATCATTTGAAAAAATATTCGGAAAACGTGTTTGAAATACGACGCGAAATCACCGGCAGATTCAATTCTTGAAAAAAGTTCTCTGCCCTGACCTCATTATTTGATCATACCATAAGCGCCGATTCGCATGTAGCATTAAAATAGGACTATTTTAGTTCTATTATTGATAAGGCTAGTAATATCAAATGCATTCGCATATTCATTTTAGAATCTCTCACGGCTGGGTCGAATACTTGCACGCTTATGACAACCCTGCGCCAGCTTTGTGAAAGCCTTTGAGCTTTCCAAATGTCGGCGCATCGAATTATAGAGATACATCAAGCATAACATCCGACATCTAGCACCCTATTTTCTTTGGAAAAATATGAGACGACTCAGGGCTGGGGCAAATGCTTACGCGCTTATAATAATCCCGTGCCAGCTTTGTGAAAGCCTTCGAGCTTTACAAATGTCGGCGCATCGACTTATGGAGATACATCGAACATAACATCCGACATCCGACATCAACCCCCTATTTTCTTCGAGAAAAAACTTAATCAAACCGATTATTCATAATGTAGCTTCATATCTCCCGATTGAATCCAACCTTTTTGGTAGAACCATTTCGCAAGGATAAAGCTAATAAATGCCGGCAAGAGGAACTGCGTTAAAACTACATAGATCGCTGTTGTTGTTGTAAAACCCATTGATTCAAATGCCATAAATTGTCCAACAAAACCACTTGTTCCCATTCCTGCGCCTGCTGCATTATTCGTCATATTAAAGATCACAACCCCAATCGGGGCAGCAATCATGCCGGCAACAGTCGGTGGAATTAAAATCACCGGATTTTTAATAATGTTCGCAATTTGAAGCATTGAAGTTCCTAAACCTTGCGCAATAAAGCCCCCAAAACCATTCTCTCGATAACTACTCGTTGCAAATCCGATCATCTGCGCACTACAACCAATTACAGCAGCACCGGCCGCTAAACCTTCTAGTCCAAGCATAAAGGAGAGCGCAGCACTTGAGATCGGCGCCGTTAATGCAAGACCCATCAGCGTTGCAACCAAAATCGACATCACAAATGGCTTCTGCTCTGTCGCCCAATTGATCATATCGCCTAAACCATTCATAAGCTCACTAATCGGGATTCCAATCCATTTAGCTACCCAGAAGCCGATAATAAACGTTGTAAATGGTACTAAGATAATATCGAGTTTTGTAGTTTTATAGACAAGCTTCGCAAGCTCCACCGCTAAAAGCACAGATATATACGCTCCTGCCGGTCCACCAATATTATTGCCAAACGCACCGACAAATACTGCCGAGAAAAGAATTAAAGGTGGGGCTTTTAAACTTGACGCAATCGCAACACCAATCGCTCCACCGACAATCTCTGGCTTCATGGCAAAACTCCCCAGTTCGACAAAAGATTCAATACCAAGCTGTTGCCCCAGCGTTTTAACAATCAACCCCATCAAAAGTGATGAAAAGAGCCCGAGCGCCATATAGCTTAGAGCATCAATAAAATAAATCCGTGGCGACAGCGAAATCCCTTTCTGGGCGAGATACTTCATGGTGTTTGAACCCCTCTCTTAAAATGCATGATAATTTTACAGTCAGTAATCAAAAAATACGACATCAATTGTCATACTATAGTAATACAACACAGTACATCAGCTACAAAATTACTCAAGTGCCTCTGAAAGATTCTCTTTCGACCACACTCATCAGACCTTATTGATCAGCGGATTGCCGGGATTTATATTCACTCTTCCTCCTAAAAAGAAGGCGCACATTTAAAATAGAGCCACTCTTTTGTCTCAGGATGATAAAAACCTAATTCACTCGCATGAAGCGCCAATCGATCTCGCATTGTGTACGCATCTCCTTCGGCATAGAAGCGATCACCTAGAATCACATGCCCTAATGATAAGAGATGTACGCGCAGCTGATGAGATCTTCCTGTGATTGGCATTAATTCTACTCGGCTATAATTCGCTTTAATATCACGATGAAGCACACGATATTCTGTCACCGCATTCTTACCGCGCTCAAAACAGACCATCTGCTTTGGTCTTCTATCCCAATCACAAATTAAAGGAAGATCAATTACGCCGCCATGCTCTGCCATAATGCCATAAACATCTGCGATATAACGTTTCGTTGTTTCCCGCTCTCGAAACTGTCTTTTCAATTCACGCTCGGCATCTTTGGTTAAGGCAACCACTAAGATTCCACTTGTGGACATATCAAGACGATGCACCGTTTCAGCCGTTGGAAATTCCCACTGAATACGCGTGATAATACTATCAAAGAGCTCCACACCTTTTCCCGGCACGGAGAGAAGCTCCGCTGGTTTATTGACCACCATAATGGCATCATCCTGATAGAGAATATCAAGCCATGGATCAACCGGCGGATCATAGTAGAACTCTGTCATGATTGATTGATCATCATGATTATCGCTCATTAATTTTATAACCTTATTCAATTATGCCGGACGGCCTGCTGGCGTTGCTGGCTTCCCATGAATACGATTCCATTTTGTCGTAGTACTCATCGTCTTTGGCAAGTTTTTCGAAGTGATTGCTTTTTTCGATTGTGCTTTCACTAAACGATACTCAATTGATGACTGATCCTGCGCAACATTTTTACGTGGCACCTTATCAATCAATAGCATGTACTCAAAACCAGGCTCATAATTGAAACCATCGATATTACTATAGAAATAGTGCCAATCTTGTTGCGATGGATTCTCTTTCACAAGTAGACATTTCTGCGGCGCAACACCGACACAATCTGTCATTTCTGAAGCAACGATTAATGTCACTCGCTCAGTAGCGCTGTTATCGGTATTATCGGTATGAAAATCGGCAGTGGCGCATGCGGTTAATAAAACAGCGGTAGCCCCTACGATGAGTGATCGAATTTTCATAAATACTCCTTCATTTTTTACAAGAATGACTACATTATTGATCTAATGATGATCACATGAGTCGTTGGTTCATTACAGGGTATAATCTTTCAATATCCCTTGAATGAGTTCCGTTAGTTTACCGAAATTGGAGAGCAAGATGTATAAATTCATATTTTTTGTGCCCGATTCACATGTTGAGAGTGTAAAAGAAGCTATTTTTGATGCAAAAGGCGGTTTAATTGGTCATTACTCTCACTGTGCTTGGCAAGTATTAGGCGAAGGGCAGTTTAAACCATTGCCGGGAAGCAATCCCTATTCTGGCGTTGTAGATACATTGAAGAAAGTACCTGAATGGCGTGTGGAGCTCGTTGTCGAGGATGCTTATATTCAAGATGCTGTCGATGCGATGAAGAAAGCCCATCCTTATGAAACGCCGGCATATGATGTAATAAAGGTAGAAGATTTTTAATCAAACTATTTAAATTAAAACAGATTATAAAATGTATTATCAAAAATAAATCATTGAAAATAAATCATTAAAAAGCCCTCGATATTTAACTATCGAGGGCTTTATTGATCTAAACGGGAAATCAAATCAATCATGAATCTCTAAAAAATCTGAATTCATCTAATGCTGATCAATCCTAGTCATGCCCATTACTCTGATTTTTTCTGATCTTCCAATACATGCGTTAACCAATGTGAAGAGATAATATCCGGCAATCTATTTTGACTTGTACGCGCCGTAAGGTTATCTAGATCCACTGATTTAAGCGGTTGATCTTGCTGTGAACAAGTGAATACTGCTTTGGTGCGCTCACCTGTTGCCGGATCGATCTGCCACTGTAGACACTGACCACAAACACCTTTCATCATACATTGCATCGGGCTACCGATGGTGCCAGTGATATGAAGATCTTCTTTGAAGAGATCTTTAAGTGATCCACCTTCTGAAAGCTCTTTCTGGAAGCCTTTAAGCATTCCGGTTGAACCCATTGCCATTAAGCGATCGACTTCACTCATATCGACAATGCCTTGCTCGCTCAACTCTTTGATAAGCTTAATCACATCCCATTCAACAACTGAATGATCCTGCGGACGACGCGCTTCAATTGGGTCACCTTTACCGACAGCCCAAATGATTTGATCTGCGCCCTCTTCGAGCTCATCCATATGGTCCACATCATTTTTAGAACCCATTGCCGCAAGATAGATCACTTTATTGCCGGCGCTACGTAGTGCAAAACCGATATCAAGCATCACAGCAGCGCCCCAACGACCAGCCACTACTAAGATTGTTTTCCCTGATGGAAGATCGGTTGGCGCACCTGTTGGTCCTGCGAGCACCACTTTATCGCCAGGTTTGAGCGATGGGATTAACCGTTGACCTGTGCCCCATTGGAAGACAAGAAGACGAATCGCATCATCGGTTGAACCTGTTCCTGAAACCGTCAGAAGCGGAATTTGTAAACGTGTACCATCGACAATTTCACTGCCCGTTTCAAATGTCTGCATTCTGAAGAATTGACCTGGTTTAAAGTTCTTCGCAGCCATTGGCGCTTTCACCCAAACTTCACAAACCGTTGGGTTTGATGAATCAATCGACTGAATCGTTGCCGTTAAGCCTTGTGCCATTGTGAGTGATAATTCGCTATTAGGGAGTGTATTCTCCGGCAGACGATCTAGCGCTTCCATAATGAAGCGTGAAGATTTTTTCGCACTTGCGATCGCTTTTACGACGTTACCGTTAAAGACAGGATGCGTATCCCCAATATAGGAAACACGCTTCTCGCCACGGCGGAATGAAGTGAAAGGTGCGAATGCTTCTTTATTATTGGTTCCCCAGTTAAATGGTACTAAATTGCCATCGATATCATAACCTTGGAAATGATTTTTAGATTCGATTTCGATAGAACCTGGGTATTCTGTACCATAGATAGTGTTAGGCGAAGTGCCTGCAGCAACTAGCACTGCACGAGCTGGCACAACGACTTCTTTCTCACCTGACTTAGTGAAACGAATCGCTTTTACATGACCATACTGATCAAGCTCAACACCTAATGGATTAAGCTCTTCACCAAAGTGAATTCCCTCTTCAAAGGCTTTTGTTACTTCTTCATGGTTAAGCGTATATGCCGGTGATTCTTGCATCGTACGACGATAAGCAATCATCACGCCGCCCCATTTTTCAATCAATGGATTGAAGTTTGGCTCAACGCCGGCAGCAGCTGCCCGCTCACGCTCTTCACGAACTTGACGACCATGCACTAAGAATTCTGTTAATGTCTCATCATCTTCTGGCGAAAGGTTTTCACGAATCTTCTCCTCACCCAGGATTTCAACGCGATGAAGCGTCTTTTCAACTTGTTTAATGTAGTAAGCCTGTACTTCTGTTGCGGTATCAATGGCGGTTAAGCCTCCACCGATCACAACTGCCGGCAATCTAACTTGAAGATTGGCAATTGAGGTATCTTTCGCCGCACCTGTTAATTGCATCGCCATAAGGAAGTCTGATGCTTGTTTCATTCCTTTTGCAAGAGAATTATCAATCTTTAGAACACGTGGTAAACCTGCACCTACAGCAAGTGAGACATGATCAAAACCAAGATCGAAAGCATCATCAAGCGTTAAAGTACCGCCTAAGCGAACACCACCATAAATCTCAACATTTTGACGACGCGCTAATGTAAGATAGATCAATTTCAAGAAGTTTTTATCCCAACGAACGGTAATCCCATATTCGGCAACCCCGCCAAAACCAGCAAGGATACGATCGCCCAAGTTCTCTTCAAGCGATTCCCATGATTCAATCGGTTGATTTAAAATCTCTGCTGGAAGCGGTTCAATTTTCAAGCCATCAATACCGACAACATGACAACCTTGCTGTGAGAGATAATGCGCCATTGTAAAGCCCGCAGGGCCCATTCCAGCCACGAGTACTTTACGACCATTCTCTTCACCCGGAAGATAATCCGTCGGTTTAAGCGGATTCCATCTTGCAAGCAGGTTATAGATCTCAACTCCATAAGGAAGATCTAAAACGGTTGAGAGCACGCCTGTTTCAATTTGTGGAATATTCACCGGCTCTGCGCGCTGATAGATACAAGATTTCATACAATCATTACAGATACGATGCCCTGTTGCCGGCACCATTGGGTTTTCTACCATAGTAATTGCGAGCGAACCAATTGAGAGCCCGTCTTTCTCAAGACGTTGCATCTCTGAGATCATCTCATCAAGCGGACAACCTGAAAGCGTTTCATCAAAAGGATTTTTACGGAAACCTTGCGTAGGATCGCCCTTTTTCACTGGGAAACCTGTACTACAGAAATCACCATCATGATCATGGCAATATTTACAATAGGCAATTTCGCTTGCGATCTCGTAACGATCCATACGATGATCTGTTAAATCAAAGCCATCACGCTGACGAAGGGGTTTTGAACCCACTTTCACAGGGATACCGTGGAATGTCGTCTCTTTTGTCGCAACTAAATTATCAAAATCTAAACGCGCAGGGAATTTAAAGGTAATCCAATCTTGAATCAACGCTTGCCCTGCTTCATCAGCTTCTGCTAATGCGCCCCACTGATGAATTGCCACAATCTCATCTGCATCTTTTTCAGCATCTAAGCCTAAAGCATACTTTGCAATTTTAAATTCAAGATCAGCATCATCTGCGGTTGTTTTAAGTTTTGTTAACAGTTTCTCATTGTGCTCTGCAAATGTACCTTCAATCGCTTGACGGTAACGCTTTGCACCTCGTTGAATAAACTGCTCTTTAAAGGTCATCAGCGTTTCATAACGCGTTGCACGATCGATTAAAGATTCACTCTCTTTCTCAATATCGAAGAGTTTAGCAATAAATGTATTTAAATATTCACCGAGTTTAATCTGAAACTCAGATTCTTCAATAGCGGTAAAAGTCGTTTCACCACGACGCCATTGTAAAAAGGTTGCTTGAACTTCTTCCGGTAAAATCTGCTGATAGAGCGTATCGACTTCAATCAATCCCTCTCTATTTTGGAGATCTTGAAAGCTCAAACCATAACGCTGCAATCGTTCATCTAATGCCATGTCTCTTCCTCAAAACGCAAATCTAAAATATTTGGGTCTTATTATACCTTGATTTTAAGTTAAACGAGGAAGTTAGATCAAAAGCTATCAAAATTAGCTTCCCTTAAAAAGGGAATTTTAATACTTCTCACTTTTATTAAGGCGATAAAAAACCGAAGCTATAAAGCTTCGGTTTCTATTCTGGCTCCTCGACCTGGGCTCGAACCAGGGACCCCTTGATTAACAGTCAAGTGCTACTACCAACTGAGCTATCGAGGAATAGAAAATGTATTCTAGTCGATTTCTAAAATAACGCAAGATCATTTTCTACGCATTACTTCAAATAACACGTGCGATCTCTGTTAAGGAGATCATACAAGCAACAAGATTGCTTCTTGATTATTTTAACTTCTCAAGACGTGATACATCACGTACCGCCCCAAATGCTGCGGATGTTGCAAGTGCACCATAGACTTTTAATGCATTAGAGACCTTACGTGGACGCGCTTGTGCCGGCACAAAGCCTTTCTCACGTTGCACCTCCATGCGTTTAGCAAGCGTTTCTTCATCTACGTTCAATACAATTGAACGATTCGGAATATCAATCACGATCTCATCACCATTTTCAACAACCGCGATCAAACCACCATCAGCCGCTTCCGGCGATACATGACCAATAGATAATCCTGATGTTCCGCCTGAGAAACGTCCATCAGTTAAGAGTGCACATTCTGCATCGATCTTCTTACTCTTCAGGTAAGAAGTTGGATAGAGCATCTCTTGCATACCCGGCCCGCCTTTAGGTCCTTCGTAACGAATAATCACGACTTCCCAAGGCTTCACTTCATCACTTAAAATGCCGGCAACTGCACTATCTTGACTCTCATAGACACGCGCTTTACCCACAAATTTTAAAATTGAGGCATCAACGCCGGCCGTTTTAACAATACAGCCATCAGTTGCTAAGTTTCCGTAAAGTATTGCAATCCCACCATCTTGACTATAAGCATTTTCAACATTACGAATACAGCCTGAGGCACGATCAAGATCTAACTCATCAAAAGCACGATTTTGCGAGAAAGCCTCTGTTGTACGAACACCGCCAGGCGCGGCTTTAAAGAAAGCATGATGCTTGTCTGAACGAACAATATCCCACTCATCTAAACCTTCTTTTAAAGTCGAATGATAAACAGTTGGCTGTTCATTATGAAGAAGCCCTACACGATCAAGCTCCCCCAAAATCCCATAAATACCACCGGCACGATGAACATCTTCCATATGATATAGATTCGTTGAAGGTGACACTTTTGAGAGATGCGGTACTTTACGCGATAATCGATCGATATCTTTCATCGTGAAATCAACACCCGCTTCATGCGCAGCTGCTAAAAGATGAAGAACGGTATTCGTTGACCCCCCCATTGCAATATCAAGCATCATTGCATTTTCAAAAGCATTAAAATTCACGATATTTCGAGGAAGCACATTCTGATTACCATTTTCATAATGGTCTTTTGTAATCTTCACAATCGTTCTAGCAGCTTCCAAGAATAGCTCTTTACGACGCGCATGTGTTGCAAGCAATGAACCATTTCCAGGAAGCGCTAAACCCAGCGCTTCTGTTAAACAGTTCATTGAGTTTGCGGTAAACATCCCTGAACACGAGCCGCATGTTGGGCAAGCAGCGCTCTCAATCGCTGAGACCTTATCATCTTCAGCATCATCGCTTGCCGCCATAACCATTGCATCAACAAGGTCCAACTTCATCTCTTGACCTTCCCAAGTGATCTTCCCTGCTTCCATCGGGCCACCTGAGATAAAGATCGTCGGAATATTCAGGCGAAGAGATGCCATTAACATTCCTGGGGTAATTTTATCGCAGTTTGAGATACAAATGAGCGCATCTGCACAGTGCGCATTGACCATACACTCCACTGAATCTGCAATAAGATCGCGGCTTGGAAGTGAATAGAGCATTCCATCATGACCCATCGCAATCCCATCATCAACCGCAATCGTATTAAATTCTTTCGCAACGCCACCCGCCGCTTCAATTTCGCGCGCGACCATTTGCCCTAAATCTTTTAGATGGACATGCCCTGGCACAAACTGTGTAAATGAGTTTGCGACCGCAATAATCGGCTTTTTAAAATCCTCATCAGTCATTCCTGTTGCGCGCCATAATGAACGCGCACCGGCCATATTTCGTCCCTGAGTTGATGTGTGCGAACGATACTTTGGAT
>CAZPIQ010000060.1:0-11615 GCA_964586665.1 uncultured Ignatzschineria sp.
TAATATTTTCAAATATGTATAATAAATGATCAAAATAGACACAATCTTTTCAGACAATAAAAAAGCCTAACGCGCTTTACGCGTTAGGCTTATCAGGTTACTTAAACAATTATTTAAATAACTGTTTAAGTGATCGTTTAATTAATTTTTAAATTTTTTTAAACGAGATATTACGGTTTATATCTCTTTTCTAGCTAATATTAGATCTGAAATTAGAACTCATATTTGATAGATAGTGCCGCATTAAATCCTGGATTGGTTAAGCGATTTTCATCACCTGTCGTTCTAGCAAGCTGGCGATTTCCCCAAGTAATATACTTTTTATCGAAGATGTTATAAAGACCACCGTTGATTGTGATATCACGAGTAGGCTTATATTCTGCGATGATATCGAAGGTTGCATAACCTGCGGTTCTTCCTACTTCGCCGGCACGCATGGCATCTAGCTGTTTCGTATTGATATCATTCTCTTTCTTAGCAGCAACGGCTTTCAGACGACCTGTAATATAGAATTGATCTAAATAGGCATAATCAATGCCGAAAGTTGCAGTCAATGGCTCTATACTATTAATCGGTGCTTTAGTGCCATCTTTTTCTTTTCCTTTCGCATAGGCTAGGCTTGCATTAAAGCCAACCATGCCACTGCCGTTTTGGACAGAGAAAAGATCCATGCTTGCCTTAGCTTCTAAGCCATAAATATAGCTTTTATTAAGGTTGATAGATTCAAATACCATAACACCAGTACCTCCGCTGCAGTTTTCAGTACAAACTTGTTCTTCAATAAAGTTATTATATTTTGTATAGAACCCAGTTACTGCGAAAGATTTACTGTCATCAATATAGTTCCAACCGAGTTCAAGCGATTTACTTGATTCAGGTTTAAGGTTTGGATTAGAGCGACTTGTGTAGTTATACTCTGCTTTTCCAAAGCCCATGTTTACAGCGCTAAAACTAGGTGCTTTAAAACCTTCAGAGTAGTTTAGAAATACTGTCTGCTCTTCAGATGGGTGCCAGAGAAAAGCAAGGCGTTTAGAAAGGCGACCTTTGCTCATGCTGACAGGGGCAGCAACACCATTGGCTGATTCAAAGGCAGAACCTGCTTTAGGAGAGAGTTTATAATGATCATAACGAAGCCCAGCAATAATTTCATACTGTCCTTCTAAAAGGCTTATTCTATCTTGAATGAAAAGACCATATTCTTTCACTTTGGAGTCAGGGAAACTCTTATTAGGGAATATTTCGTCCTCAACAGAAATATTGTTTGCTCGATCAATAGTGTCGCCGTAGCGAGTGGTAGATAGTTTTTGTTCACGATAATTGAGTCCGTAAGTAATATTATGGAAAACATGAATATTTTGTTCCCAGCCTTTATTAAACTCAGCACCTATACCAAAGCTTTTGTTTTTGTAGTTAGAGTAGCGATCTCTATCTGCAAAGATCATCGGTTTACTTGGGTCTTTAAAGTAGATTGCACGATATTCATCTGACCACTGTTGGGCTTTATTCTCTTGATAATAGAGATTCCAAAAACCTCGATCAAAGAGCGCTGTTTGAACATCAAAGTCATGACGGAAGGTAAATTGCTCACGTTTATTTTTGTTTTTTATGTGACTATCAAGTCGTACAGGGGCACTACTAGGGACTTGAGCTTTAACATAATCAGGGATAAATGGGTTATTCATCATAGAATGAAATTTAGCTTCATTTGCTAAAGCGTCTTTCATTGTTCCGAGATTAGAAAGTGGCTTAGTCTTTACTGTCTCTTCAAAGTTTTCATAGCTTGCACTAAAACGATGGTTCTCATTTGCCTCAAAAACCACTTTCGTTAAGATGTTGTGGAAATCAACGTCAGATGGATTTGGGTGTTTACGATCAGGGCCAATGACAGATGAAGATGAACCTTTGCCGAAAGCATTGCGGCGCTCATGTCCATCTGCATAGGTTGCACGGACAAAAGCTGATAATTTATCAGTGAATTGACCCGCTGCCGTTCCTGAGTAGAGGGTTTCACGTGAAGCAGTGTTATAGCCAATTTTTGCTTCACCGCCAAAACGATTGCCTTCTTTAATAAAGTCGCTAGGATCTTTTGTTTGCATAAAGATACCACCCGCAAGCGCACTACCACCATAGAGTGTCGACATAGGGCCTTTAATGATATCAATGCTCTTCATCGCATCAATATCAAAGTAGTTACCACTTGTTGCGAGATAATCACCAAATTCAAATGCTGCGGGAATTGGCGCACCATCAACGGTGATAAGAACCTTATCATCACCCACTCCACGAATACGGATATTTTCAAGTCCGCCAGAAGTACTCTCATCAGCATCAACGCCAGGCTCAAATGCGAGAAGCGCATTTAAAGAACTTGCATTGAGTCGTTCAACCTCTTTAGCACCAAAGTGCGAGATAGAAGCCGCACTCTCTGCGATTTCAAGCTCTTCTTTTAAAACAGCTGTCACAACCACTTTGCTTAAGGCAACGGTGGGGATATTTTTGTTAAATGTCGCAATACCTTCCGCATTTTCGGTGTTCTCTTCAACCCATTCAGGGGTATCAGCATAAACAAGCGGTGTTGCTAGGATGGATGAAACAAAGAGAGAGAGGATGGATTGTTTATAAATATGCATCGATACTTTTCGCTAAGTTAAATTAAAAAGGAATTTGGAGACCTGACTTGATGACTAACAAATTGACTAACAAATTTTGTAAAAGTCCATGGATCATATTAATCCAGATGGAATCCATGCGGATATTTTGTGTCATTCACAATGTTGATCATTTCGGTAAATAGGTCAATTATTGTACCTGATTTGGGATGAAATTAGGGAAACTAGAGAAATATCTTTTTCGGATGATGGGGTTTTTGAGTCGTAAAACTTCAGTTTTAGATATCAAAAAAATCGCGAGTATCGATTCAATGCTCGCGAAGAAGAGAAGTCATCAAGGTTAATATGCTTTTAGTGGGAATTAACCAATGATAAAAGAAGTCATAGATAGAGAGCCCAATACAGATTGATCATTAAAGACAGCAATCTCATCGGACTTTTCTTGTAGCGCCAGCGTATAGAGAAGCGGGAGATAATGCTCATCCGTTGGAATTGCGAGTTTAAATGCTTCTCCTTGTTCTCTAAATTGAATGAGTTTTTGATGCTCATGCGACAACACCATATCACGCATGGAAACACGCGCCTCTTCTGCCCAATCATGACCGCCTTCTGGATTTTGGAAATCAAGGCGACGTAGATTATGCACAATATTGCCGGAAGCGATAATGAGAACGCCTCGCTCACGAAGCGATGAGAGTGTTTTCGCAAGCTCATAATGAGCATTCGGCGAGAGGGAATGATCGAGACTTAGCTGAAGGGTTGGAATATTCGCGTTAGGGTAGAGATGGCAGATCACAGCCCAAGTGCCGTGATCTAATCCCCATTCATGATCAAGATGAATATGTTCATTAATCGCCGTAATTTCAGAAGCTAATGCCGGATCGCCGGGTGCTGGGTATTGCATATCATAGAGTGCTTGTGGAAAATTATAGAAATCATGGATTGTTTTAGGATTTTCCATCGCTGTAACAAACGTACCCGGCGTCTCCCAATGCGCAGAGATACAGAGAATCGCAGAAGGCATCGGCAGTGATTCGCCGAGTTGATTCCAAGAAGCGGTAAAGGCATTTTCGGTAATTGCATTCATCGGACTACCATGACCTAAAAAGAGCATTGGCATCTTTTGGGTGGTTTGGAATTTTTGAGTGAGGTTCGCAAACTGATGTAGATTCATAATGAACTCCTTGTGATTCCCTAGTTTTGATTCGTTTATTGTATTCGTTTATTTTATTCGCTTATTGTATTCATCATAAGCGAGCAGATGATTTTTAACCGCCATATTATCGATCGTTATGCTGAATTATTTCGAAGATGACTAGAAGGTTGATAATACCGGCATTATGGATATTCATTGCTTTAAAATGCCGGCAATAGAGAAAAGCCTTATCGAGATGATCGATAAGGCTTTGCGTGTTTTGATTGTTTGATCGTTTTGATGATGTGATTTATTTGATTAATATCTTGAAGCGATTGAACGCGACTAATTTCGACATATAAAGGGCTATTAAAAGTTCGGTTTATATTCAAAGGCACTTTCGGCTGTGAGATCGTTAAAGGGATCTAATCGCTGTTTGTGGGTAAGAAGATTATTCACATATACATTAGGGAAGACTTCAATCATCGTATTAAACTTCTCAACATTCCCGTTATAGATACGAATCGAAGCATTAATATTGCCTTCAAGTTCAGAAAGCTCTCGCATAAAGCTTTGGTAAATTTCAGAAGCTTTGAGGTCAGGATAGTTTTCAGCAACCATATTGAGGCTAGAGAGAAGCGCTTTAGAATCTTGGTTTACCGCTTGTAATTGATCAATATTCGGGGCATTTCGCTGAAGACTTTTTAAGGAGCTTCGAAGTTCAGTAATATGCGTTAAGAGGGAAGATTCATGAAGCTTATATTCAGTGACCATCTTCTCAAGCGTTGGTAATAAACGATTCTTTTGAAGCTCCTGCGCAATCACATCTGCCCAAGCACGTTGGCAAGCATTATAGACAGCAATAATGGTGTTATGGGTTTTGATAATGTAAATACCCAACACAACCGCAATGATAATCAGGGCAATAATGACTGTTGGCATAGCGCGGTGAATCCTTATTTTATAGAGAAATTTAAGTTAATTGAGAAGCTATGATGATTGGGGAGCAGGGAGCGCTATTCAATCGCCGTTAAAAACTATTTTTCAACAAATGCGGTGAGCTTCAAAGCGTGAATGGTTATTGTAACATCAAGATTCTCAACAGAGAATTGATGAATCGATTTGATCCATCATTATTGATGATCGCGCCTAGCAAGTAATTTCGATTGCTTAATTAATTGAGAGTCTTTATAAAGATGAGGAGGATAAAAATAACGATCGTGATCGTTGCCTGATAAAAATAAAATAATGACGGCAAAATTTGATGTTTGAAATCGAATGATGAATACCAACAATAGATATTCAAAATCAGATAATTAAAATCATAGATTTAAAACTAAAAATTTAAAACCAAAGATTCATAACCAAAGATTTATAACAAAATATTTATAGCAAAAGATTCAAAATCATTAACGGTGATGAAGGCTCAATAAGAAGCTTCTAGTTGATTGATCTTCTCGAAGATTAAATACATAGAAACATCATCGATTAATCCAAAGGACGTTTATAAACATCATAAGAGGAGAGCGTTATGGCGACAACAGCACATGACCCAAAAACGATGCGTAAAATCTTGATAGCGAGCCTGACAGGAAGCGTTATTGAGTGGTTTGATTTCTTTCTATATGGGACCGTTGCGGCCCTTGTCTTTAATAAGATCTTCTTTGTAAGTGAAGATCCGGCAATAGGGTTGATACTCTCCTACGCATCATTTGCCTTAACCTTCTTCATTCGGCCCTTTGGCGGGATTCTTTTTAGCCATATCGGCGATAGAATCGGGCGTAAAAAGACGCTGGTATTAACGCTAAGCTTAATGGGGATTGCCACAATGGCGATTGGGCTTTTACCTTCCTATCATACGATTGGTATCTGGGCACCGATTCTCTTAATCTTCTTTAGATTGCTTCAAGGGATCGGTATTGGCGGAGAGTGGGGCGGTGCATTACTCCTTGCTGTTGAGTATGCGCCTAAAGAGAAGCGTGGATTCTTCGGCAGTGTCCCGCAAGTCGGTATTCCGGTTGGAATGGTGTTAGGGACATTAGTGCTCTCTTTAATGACGTTATTGCCAGATGAAGATTTCTTATCATGGGGCTGGAGAATTCCATTTATTTTGAGTGCGCTTTTAGTGGTTCTAGGGCTTTGGATTCGTAATGGTATTGATGAAACGCCGGCATTTAAAGAAGTTCAAAAAGAGGGTAAGATTCCTAAATTACCTGTGATCGATACATTCCGTTTCTACTGGCGCGAAGTTTTAATCGCAGTGGGCGCTAAGTTTGTTGAAACAGCACCGTTTTACATCTTTAGTACGTTTATCGTCTCCTATGCAACGATGACATTAGAGTTCTCAAAGACAGTTACCTTAACCGCAGTGATGATTGCAAGTGTGATTACATCGCTCTTAATTCCGGTGATGGGCGCGATCTCTGATAAGGTTGGTCGTAAAAAGGTGTATGTGATCGGCACAATTTTAATGATCGCCTTTATCTTCCCGTATTTCTGGATGATTCATCAAAAATCAGTCGCACTCTTAATTCTGGCAACGATTATTGGTCTTGGAGTTATCTGGGCACCGATTACAGCGGTTCTGGGTACCTTCTTCTCTGAGATTTTTGCGCCAGAAATTCGTTACACAGGTGTGACGCTCGGTTACCAAATCGGCGCCGCGCTCGCAGGCGGAACAGCGCCATTAATCGCAGTGGCATTCTTGAGCTACTTTGATTCTTACGTACCCATTGCGCTCTACATCGTTCTTACCGGCATTATTTCATTAGTGGCAATTGCATGTGCGAAGAATAAGCAGAGTACTTTTGATAAATCATAATCAATCGGTATAGTGATTTAAGTCGTAGCACAATAGAGGACAATATAATCACTCGCAAGAATAAAGCAGTGAAGAGAGGAGAAAGACAATATGAGAATTTTAAGCCAGAAAGAGATCCAAGAAATTTACAAGATGCCGGAAGCGCTTGTGGATGTTGAACATATCTTAAAAGCAAAGTTTAATGAGAAAGTGGATAATCCACTTCGTACGGTGATTGAATTCCCAGAAGAGCATGCTTCTGTGCTCTATATGCCTTGCGCTGATCTTGAAAATGATCTTATGAGCATGAAGGCAGTGACCATCTTCCCCAATAACCCGAGTCGTGGAATGAATACGACGCAAGGGGTTGTTTTATTATCCGATGCGAAAAATGGCGAGCATCTTGCGCTCTTGAATGCTTCATATTTAACACGATTAAGAACAGGTGCGCTGAGCGGAATTGCGACGAATCTACTTTCAAGAAAAGAGAGTAAAGTGCTCACCGTGATTGGTACGGGCGGAATGGCATTTGAACAAGTACTCGGCGTCTTAGAAGTGCGAGATATTGAAGAGATCTATCTCATTAATCCGACTCGCGCTAATGCCGAGAAGTTTGCGGAGAACCTTCGAGCCTATCCGATTAATGCTTCGATTAAAATTGAGATCTCCGAGGATCTACAAGATGCGGTTAAGCGTGCGGATATTATCAACTGCGCAACGCGATCGAAAACGCCGGTCTTTGATGGTAATGATATTCAGCCAGGAACGCATGTTAATGGTGTTGGTTCTTATTTGCCGGATATGTGTGAAGTGGATTTCACCTTTATTCGTCGCGCAGATAAGATCGTGGTAGATGATTTCCATGGCGCAACGGAAGAAGCTGGGGAGTTTATCCACGCGGTTGAGAAAGAGGGTTGGTCCTTTGATGAGATTAAAGGAGAACTTAACGCGGTTGTCGTTGGGGCTGTTAAGGCGCGCGAATCGGCTGAGGAGATTACTTTCTTTAAATCAGTGGGTTCAGCTTACTTTGATTTAGCGGTGGCGGAAGGGGTTTATCGTGAAGCGGTTAAACGGGGAATCGGCACAGAAGTCGAAGTTTAGTGCTAGCGCTATTTTAAGATTATTGGAATAGGATTGAGCGTAATAAGAGAAGCGCTTTAACAATTTGTTAAAGCGTTTTTTTATGGGAGAGATGCGTAAAAGCATGCAAACATGCTCTCTGAGATAAATCATCTTTTAAGAGTGTTTTTAATCAGGCAATTTAAGTTAGGCAATTTAAAATCGACTTCATACAGTATTGGCACGACAATCCATTAGAAATTTTGATCCCATTCTTGCAATAAACGCTCAGTCGTTAATAAGAGTGATTGTAATGCCGAAGAAGAGGATTGTGCGAGGAGTTCTGACTTAAATGCATCAGGCTGGGAGAGATTATATCGAGATTGATTATTCATCTTCACTGAATCAGGATTTAGTAGAGAAGGGCTTGTGAAGGAGATTTTCAGTTCATTGGCATCATTTAGTTCGATCATCAGATCTTGATACTGCTCATTCATCGATTCAAGTAGAACAACTACGGCTGGTTTTAAGCGCTTTGCGGAGAAGTGATCATCTTGATTTGTCATGATAAAGAACTGCTCTCTAAAAGCTAAAGATGCCGGCATATAGGTGGGTATCTCAAATAGTTTTTTTGCTGAATCCGGCTTTTGGGTCATGACTTGATAGTAATCCCCTTTTTGAAGTTTGGGGAATTGTGCCGAAGATTGCTTGGGAAGATCAATAATCAAACCATAGCGCTGATGGCGCGTTAACTTTTCCGCATCAGAATTACTATGTTTATTTTGCTTCTCCCAAAGATGGTAAGAGAAGTGAAAGTAGTGATAATTCAACGAGAGGAAATCTCCCGAAAAATGTCCGTGAGCAATCGTTTGAAGCCTGCGATTACTATCGCCCATTGTGAATTCATCAAAACGGGTTGAGAGTGCGCCGAGCGAGAATAAAACATGATCTGTTTCAGAGGTGCTCAATTGATTGACGAGGAGTAATTGTTTTTGGAAAATGGTCTTTGAGAGCTGATTGAGCGCATTTTTAGGGGCGCGTTGTTGGATAATGATGAGAATACCTAACACAATTGCCGTAATCCCCATCGGCATGATGGCAAACTCAGTAATAATACCCACAACAATGATCAGGGCAATTGCCCCGATGATTGTTGCAGGCATTCGGATACTGCTAAGACGTGATGAATGATTCCCCTGAGAGTGCTGAATTTCATCAATGACCGTTAAAAGCGCTTGAGTAGATTCAGCATTTGCCACTTTTTCAGTAAATGATTGCACAGTGTTTTGTTTCGATTGCTTGTGCATATGATCAGAGTGTTCTTCAGGGGATATCATCTTTTACCACCGACTATTGAGGCGGTAAAACCACTTGCTTATCATCTTTAAAGATTGTGTAGCGAACAGTGTAAGAGAGCTCTTGACGACTATTTGCCGGCACTTCAATATTCCAGATAGCAACATCATTGTTGATGGTGGATTTTTCGCTTTGAGAGATGATCTCCCAATTTGTTTTTGAACCTGGATAGAACGACTCTTTCACTTGGGTTGAGACAGCTTCTGCTTTCTCATTTTGAAGCGTTAAGGTATAACTTACTTCCCACTCATCAGCATTCACGACAGCGAACTTTGATTGTGTGCGTTTCATCGTGATATCAAAGGCTTTCCCCGTATTGATCGTTACGGATTCATTATTCGGTGTTGCGGGAACTCGATCTGAACCCATAAACATGGTGCCGGTATTTTCATCTTGATAGACGCGAATCACACCTTCAGGAAGGGCAAAGCCAAGATTGGCGTCTTTATCATTTTTGAACTTGATGGAAACGGAGGCATTTTGTGGGCGATCATTGTTAGTGAGACGTTGTGTTTCGCTGTAGTTATCAAAAGTATAGGTAGTTGTGTAAGGAATACTATCCACAGTAAAGAGCGAAATCTGAGTTTGCTCATTATTACTTAGCGTTGATGTTTCAGGAATGTTGTAAAGGTGATAATCGCCCATTGCTTCAGGCATTGCGCCACCATCCATTTCAGGTGCGATTGAGGCTCGCATAAGATTCATCTGCTTTGGTGCAAACTGCGGAGAATCGACAATATTTAAATCGCCGGCAACGAGATTAATTTTGAATGCTTTATAATCCATACCACTCGAATTTTGGATATTCGCCCAGCCTTCGAGCTTTAAAGATTTTGTGGCATCATCAAGTTTGGCAATATAGTCGGCATTCCATGAGATTCCGCGCGTAAGATAATTTAGATCTGCACGATAATCACTTGTTTCTTCTGGAAGCGATTTTAAAATCACAGAGAGCACCGGCGTTGTATTAAGTCCCTCAGGAACGCTCGTAAATGAGAGACGAGCATTATCCGGTAAGCCTAGCTCAATATGATCTTTATATTGAAGAAGCAGACCGCCATTATTGGAGAGAATCGTCGCAGTTTCAACTTTCTCTTTACCATTATTATTGGTAATGACATTCACGGTTTTGCCGACTGAGTAGTCGAGCATAGCGCTTGGCGAGAGAAGATTGCGATTGAGCTTTTTCTCAATCACTTTAGGCGTTGGGTTCTTCGTATCTACTGGGGTAAATGAGATCATCAATGATTCTGTTAATGTTTCAGGTGAAACATTGGGGAGAAAGAGTTGTGAGTTTTGCGCATCTAATTGAAAATCGCGAGATTCAGCGATCAATGCGATATTGCCCTGATAGATTGTAATCATTGGGCTCTGCTTTGTATTCTCATTAGCATAAGCGGTTGCACTAAGCACTAAGGATGATGCTAAAACAATCGGTAATTTTTTGAATGGAATCTTCGTCATAACTACTGCTCCTTCATTGTATGAATATATTTAGGCGGGGCTTTAATGACTGATAATCAGTGATTAAATATTCCGTCAATTTACGATTCTATTATAACGTTCAATTATATCCTGCGGGATTTTATTCAAATATAGTTGTAAATAAGGTAGTGGAGGGGCGTGAGATGCACAGTAAAAGAGGTCACCTTAAGAATAAGATGACCTCTTGTTAGTTAATGGCAGAATTTAACGGACGTTAGATCTAATCAAGACGCTTCTCACGCTCTTCATCTTCACGTTTGTTAATCTGCCAATAAGCACATGCATAGAACTCTTTACTTGAGAGCTCATTTTCATGGCGAAGGAAATCACGAAGGCTCTTTACAACACTATACTCAGCGGTAACATGCGTAAAGTGAGTACCTTGAAGAGTTGCCCAAGCTTTTTTCCCATGCTCAGCGAGCTCGCTTCCTTGTTCAGGGTGCGGATTGACGAGCCATTTGGTATTAAGCGTTGCCGGTGATTCGTAGTGTGCATCTAAAATATCAGCATCTGAGAGAACTTCTGTAATGATCGTTGCTTTTGCGGTTGCCGGGAGTGTTTTAATCAATGATGCAACTACGGGAATACCCGTCATATCCGTGACAAAAAGGAACTCTTCAACGCCTTCAGGGAAGACATCACGATGTTTTAGTTTCATCGCTAAACCAATTTTATCGCCAGGCTTTGAATCACGAGCCCAGTTACAAGCTACTGAATCGCCATCATGTACCGCAAAATCAACCGTGAGCTCTTTCTTTTCAAGGTCAATAGCACGGTGTGTATAAGTACGTACTGATGCTTTTCGAGCTTCATCTTCAATTTCCCAGAGTTTCGTCTCAGGATTAAAAATCGGCATAATCACATCCGAAACGCCTTGGGGTGGAATGAAGAGTTTGTTGTTGACGCCAAAAGGCGTCTCTTCATAATGTTCAATATCATCACAATGAAGGATAATACGAAGGAAGTTTGGGGTAATGTACTCTTTGCGAACAAGGCTTACAATTGTGCGATGTGCGATTTTTTGCATGGGGAAAATCTCCTAAGTTGCCGGCTGATAGTGTGCCGGTAACGTCAATTCATTAAGTGAGTATCTTTTAATATTGTTTGAGTGATATCAGATACCCATTATTGTATGGATATAATTGCCGATTGCAAATGATTATCGTTTAGT
>CAZPIQ010000061.1:0-8168 GCA_964586665.1 uncultured Ignatzschineria sp.
ATTGCACATATAAAAAAGCTCCGATCAGTCATTCATTGACATCTCAGAGCTTCTTTACTAATTATCTGTGACTACTTCGATGTGTTGCTATTAGTTGTTCCAATGCGTTTATCAACATACACATCAGAAAGCATACGATTTAGCCATGCATCAAAAGAAGCTGCAGCTTTCTTTCTAAAATAAACTTCCCTTGCCACATTTCGGACAACTTCTTCATCTTGGAAGCCCATTCTCTTTTCTTTCACTTTAATAAGGTGATAACCATAGTTAGTTCGAACAGGTCTACTAAGTTCTCCGATTGGTAATTTCACCATTGCACTCTCAAATTGTGGCGCAAGCTGCCCCAGGCCAACCCAACCAAGCTGCCCATCTTCAGCTGCTGATAATGGGTCTTGAGAGTTAGCACTCGCAACATCTTCAAATGTTGCTTCACCCGAAATAATTCGGTCATATAAGCGATCCGCTTCCCCTTTTGCTTTTACCTCGGATTTATCCTTATTCACTGCAATCAAAATATGGCTTACATCATACTGAGGCGCATTCGCATTTTTAATCTCATTTTCAATGCGTTTAAATTCCGCGGTTTTCATAAAAAGATCTAATTCTTTCTCAGAAATAGTCGTACTTTGGACTATTTCACTTTGCAATCTTGATGCTAACATTTGACCGCGAATATTTTCACGATATTGATTAAAGTCCAATCCCTGTTGAACAATATACTCTGCGAGCGTTTGAATATCCGTGTTATTACGCGCAGCAATATCTGCGATCGCGGCATTAACCTCTGCATCTTGTACATAAAGGCCTGACTGTTGAGCAAAAATATTTTGGAACTTAGTAGCAATCATAGCCCTAGCAACATGATCTTCTAATTCAGTATTACTGAGTCTCTGGTTAACAGGTAAATAACCCATTTCTTGCTTTGCAAGATTAAGCTCACGTTGCCATTCAGAGAGCGTAATCACATCGTCATTCACGACATATGCAATGCCATCAACGGTACCTAATTGGGCCATTGCCGATGGTGTTGTTAGAAATAAAGCTGCTAATAAAGATAATATGCGCAATTTCATAAATGGTCACTTCTCAAAAAAATCAATAGCTTATACAGAAATAAGAGTCTCTGCGATTCGTGTAAACAGAAGAATTTTACCACCTTAATGCAATTATCGCTAAGATATAATAAAATTAGCTTTAGCAAAAATTTTTTACACTAGGTTTTGGAAAATAATGTCAAACGAAAACAACACACAAATCGAAGTATCTACCGTAC
Source organism: uncultured Ignatzschineria sp. (assembly GCA_964586665.1). Lineage (GTDB taxonomy): Bacteria > Pseudomonadota > Gammaproteobacteria > Cardiobacteriales > Wohlfahrtiimonadaceae > Ignatzschineria. Next base: position 1,274 of record CAZPIQ010000061.1, read on the forward strand.
AGGAAGACTCTAACCTCACGCCACAAGAAGCGCGTCAAAAACGCATCGAAATCTCTCAAGAGCTTTTACAAAAACTCTCTGTAGAATTTCCGGCAATCTTCCCCAAGCCAAAAGATGGTCGCCCCGTTGCATTAGCAATTGGTATCCACAAGCAACTTATCCCTATCGTAACAGAATGGGGCTATAGCGCAGTAAACCTTCGCTCAGCACTCTCTTGGTACACAAAACAACTCCGCTATCAACAAGCCGTTGTCCATGCACCACATAGAACAAATCTCGACGGTACTGAAGCTGAGATCATCGATGATGAACATCGTACTCTCGCACGCGAAAATGTTGAAAAAATTCAAGCGATTCTTCTTAAGAAAAATCCTGAAAGAGCTAAAAAGAGAGCTGAAAAACGCACTGAAACAACCGCAAAGCCACGTAAACCTCGTGCGCCTAAGCCTACTAATAAAGCCGTCGCTCCGAAAAAAGCTATTGAAAAAGAGACGCAATCACTCGATGAGAAAATGCAATCTCTTCTTAATAAGTTCAATCAATAATCCTCTTCAGGAAAGCCGTTAAAACGTATCTATGAAACAAATTCCTATTCGTATTCTTCAAAACGCACTTGAGACTGTTGCTAAAACACATCAAGCTGACATCGATCCAAACCTAGTACTTAAGAGCGTTGAGAGAACGCGTGATCTAAGCCACGGAGATTTTGCGAGCAATATTGCAATGATAACTGCTCGTCATTTCAAATCTAATCCTCGCGCTGTTGCCGAGATGTTAATCGAAGCAATTGGCGAGCAACCTGAAATCTCAAAAATAGAGATTGCCGGTCCTGGCTTTTTAAACTTCACGTTTAAACCTGAAATCTATCATCAAGAACTGACTTCTGTTCTTGAAAAAGAAGATCAATATGGTCGTAACACTTCAGGTGCAAACGAGAAGGTTCAGATAGAATTTGTTTCTGCGAATCCAACAGGCCCACTTCATGTTGGGCACGGTCGTGGTGCTGCTGTTGGTGACTCAATTGCACGTGTTCTTGAGGCAAACGGCTTTGATGTCACTCGTGAGTTTTACTATAACGACGCCGGTGCACAAATTGATAACTTAGCCGCTTCAGTAAAGGCGCGTATTGATGGTATGACACCTGAAGATACCGCGTGGCCTGAAGATGGTTACCGCGGTGAATATATTGTTGAAATCGCGAAGAGCTTTTTAGCAAAAGATACCGTAACTGCGGATGATCGTGAGATCACAGCATCTGGTGATGCGGGCAATCTCCAAGATATTCGCGATTTTGCGGTTGCCTATCTTCGCCGTGAGCAAGATCTTGACCTTAAAGCATTCGATATTAATTTCGACGTTTACTATTTAGAGTCCTCGCTTTATAAAGATGGTGCCGTAGAGAGCGTTGTTAATCGTCTGATCGAAAATGGCAAAACCTACGAAGAAGATGGTGCACTTTGGTTAAAAACCACAGAATACGGTGATGATAAAGATCGCGTCATGCGTAAAAAAGAAGGCGGTTACACCTACTTTGTACCGGATGTTGCCTACCATGAAAATAAATGGGCTCGTGGCTTTAAGTTCGTGATTAACGAACAAGGTGCGGATCACCACGGGACAATTTCCCGTGTCCGCGCAGGTCTTCAGGCATTAAATGTTGGTATCCCACAAGGCTGGCCTGAATATATCCTTCATCAAATGGTCATGGTCTTAAAAGATGGCCAAGAGGTGAAAATCTCTAAACGTGCGGGATCTTATGTAACACTTCGTGATCTCATTGATGAAGTGGGCAAAGATGCGACCCGTTACTTCTTAGCAGCACGTAATCCTGATTCACAATTACAATTTGATATCGATTTAGCGCTCTCACAATCAAGTGATAACCCTGTTTACTATATTCAGTACGCGCATGCTCGCATCTGCTCAATTTTGGCAGAGCGCGAACGTCGAGGATCAGCTTTTGACCCACAATTTGCAATTGCGAATCTCGATAAGCTCACGATGACGCAAGAATATAAACTCATGCGAACCCTCTCAAGTTTTGGAGAAATCATTACAACTGCTGGTAATAATCGCTCACCACATCTCATTGCAAATTATCTACAAGATTTAGCTGCGGATGTTCATAGCTATTATAATGTTAAAGATGAAAATGGTAATGCCATTCGTATTCTGACAGAAGATGAAAATCAAAAAGGCTTACAAGATGCTAAGCTCTATCTCCTAATGGCAGCGAAACAAGTGCTTGCAAATGGTCTAGATTTGCTGGGGCTTTCTGCTCCTACAAAAATGTAAGGACAAATTACTAGCATGAGTTCATATAGCCCAGTGGAACCAAAAGGAAAATTGAGAAAGCTCAAAAACTATCTCAATTTCTTTAGAAGGCCCCCAACAAAAGGGGAGTTTGCTTGCTATGTGATTATCGTTGCGATTGTTGTTACTGGCTCACTTTTTTATGCAAGCCATACTGAAAAACGAGCTGCAGAAAAAGAAGCAAGAATGCTTGCTAAAATAGAACGAGAGCTTGCACTTGAAGCAGAGCGAAATAAGCCCTTCTCTCCTGAGGAAATTCAGATTCCTGAATCTGAATTTTCCTTCTATGAACAACTTGCTAATCGGACCTTCCATATTGATGGAGAGGAAGTGATTGGCGGCGCTGAATATCTGGAAGCAAAAACGCTACCGCCTAACGAAAAAAAACAAGCTAACATTCAAAATGGTTCAAAGTTTGAACTCATTAGCGCACCTTCTGGCTATGAATCTGTTGATAAAGAACTTAAAAATGAATTAGCACTGGAACTTCTTTCGACTTCTGATTTCAAAGAGCCTATAGAAAAACCAGAACAAGGCCCTAAGAAAAACCTACAGACAGGAAGTTTTTCATCCACTTTTGAAGCTAACATCCATAAATCTCAATTAGAAAGCATGGGCTATAAGCCTGTCGTCCAAAAAGCGGTTGTGAATGGAAAAACAACCTATAGAGTACAAATTGGTCCTTTCGCACCTAAAGATTTAGCACAAACCAAACGTAACTTAGATGAACAACATGTAAAGTTCATTGAGGTTAAGCCTTAATTCATAAAATATAGATAAAATCATAGACATAGCTTAATACTTTCAACATACTTCTCCTATGCTTAAATCTTTCGCAAGCAATAATCCGCTATGAATTCATTCATGAAATAGCGTATAGTGGATGACAATATTGTTTATATCATCATAACAACTTTAAGGTTTTTAATATGTCACGTGGAATTAATAAAGTTATTCTTGTCGGTCGTTTAGGAAATGATCCTGACGTTCGTTATACTGCGGGCGGTAGCGCAGTCACAACTATCTCTATTGCAACTTCTGAGAGCTGGAAAGACCGTAATACAGGACAGCAACAAGAACGCACAGAATGGCACCGCGTTGTATTCTTTGGCCGTCTTGCTGAAATTGCCGGACAATACCTTAAAAAAGGTAGCCAAGTTTATGTAGAAGGCTCACTACGTACAAACAAATATACTGATAAGAATGGGATTGAGCGTTATAGCACTGACATCAACGCAAATGAGTTACAAATGCTCGGCGGTGGTGGAGGCGGTGGCGGTAACTTCGGCGGCCAACCTGCGCAAGATGGTGGTTTTGGTGGATATGATCAGTCTGCACCTCAAAATAACTATCAACAAAATAACAATTTTGGCGGCAATGCCCCTCAACAACAGGCGCCTCGTCAAAACCAAGGCTTTAATCAACCAAAACAGCAAGAGAACAACATGGCTGATTTTGATAGCTTTGATGATGATGTTCCCTTCTAAAAATAATATGTTTTAGATATCAAAAGATATGAAGTATATGTAAAGTAAACCTAGCGACTCCAATAAGTGGCTAGGTTTTTTTAATATTCAATCTTTAAAAAGATAATGCGATCGACTTATGAATAAAAATATCCCAGACCTTGAAGCACCTATACTGAATAAACGATTTTTAATGCCCCGAGAAAAAAAGGCACTTCGCAAATATTTCTTAATGCTTCGAAAAAACATGTCTGATGAAGATATTCATCAACTATCTTGTAAGATCGGCGCTCTTTTAACAGAAGAGTTACTTCATGAGCCTTGTGCGATTCATCTATTTCTTCCCATAGTACATATGAAAGAAGTTGATCTTTCCGGCATTTTGCCGATTTTATGGGATCGAGGTTATACGGTATATGTTCCACGTGTAACCAACGATATTTTAGAACATGTTCAACTTACTAAAGAAATGCGTTTAATCAAGAACAATTGGGGCATACCTGAGCCTCCGCAAAAATATGAGGCTGTTTCAAAAGAGACTTTAGCAAACATCAAATGTGTACTGACGCCTCTTTTAATCTGTGATAAAACCGGAAACAGAGTTGGCTATGGTGGTGGCTTTTATGATCAGTTTTTTAAAGAATTCCCCAATATTCAGAAAATTGGCGTTGGCTTTTTTGAGCCTATTCCTAAAATAGAGGATGTTTATGAAGGCGACGTTCCTCTCGATATCTACGTTTCTCCTGAGAAGATCACACGTTTTAAGCGATAAAATGATAAAATAACAACCTCTATTTTATTAGGCTCGTTGGAGATGTATCAATGTTTTCCCTCTCAAAATTCACGCGCACGTTCTATAACAATCTTCTGCTCTACTGTACAAAAATTTTCATTGTTATGTCCGGTGTTGTGATTGTTCCGATGGTTTTGACAGGCTCCTTACAACTTCCGCCAATATTGGGCGCCGTAGCGGCTGCCCTTTCAGATCTTGATGATCACATTAAAGGGCGCGTTAAAAATATCGGCTTTCTCTTAGCCATATTCTTTTTGGCAGCAACTACCGTCGAGTTATTTTTCCCTTACCCCCTTATCTTCTTATTCTTGTGCATCTTTGGTACGGCCTCGTTAATTATGTTAGGCGCTCTCGGCGAGCGTTATGCCACTATTGCCTTTGGAACATTAGTGCTCATGGTTTACACCATGCTGACATTAGAACCTTCTCGATCTTGGTATGTACAACCCTCAATGCTCATTATAGGGGCTCTTTGGTATAACTTAATTTCGCTCTTTTTCCATTTTATTTGGCCCGTAAGACCTATCGCAGAATCATTGGGCGAATGTTACAAAGATCTCGCGCGATTTTTGGAACTCAAATCCCGCTTCTTTGATCCTGATGAAGCCGAAAGTATTCGTGAATTAAAACTAAAGCTCTCTATTTCCGGTAGAGCATTAACCACACGACTCAATAATATCCGTGGGGCGATTATTCGTCGACTACAAAACGAGCATGGTAAAAACCCATTCCCTGAGCTTCTTAATCACTATCTAGTTGCACAAGCCATCTATGAGCGAGCCGCATCGGTACATGTTGAGTATGATACGCTTCACAAAAAATTCCTCTATAGTGACCTCCTCTTTCGCTTTCAACGCTTAATGATGCAACAAGGTCACACTGCACTTCGCATCTCAGATGCTATCCTCAATAAAAGTGAATATGAACACCCTCAATACTTAAATCGCCTAACACTACGTCTAGAAGAGACGATTAAACGCCTCAAAAAATCGGGCAATCAAGAGAAAGAACTCTATATTTCCATTGAAAACCTCCTTCATAACCTTGAGCAGATCAATACGCTTTTACTCAAAATGCAAAGTGGCTTAGCCTCAAATGAATCCCTTAATGCTGAACTTAATCAGCTGATTCCTCAAGGTGAACAGCCCTCACGAAGTATCAAAGACCGACTCTATGATATCTACCAAAAGATTGCTGTGCACTTTACAAAAGAATCAGATATTTTTAGACATGCGGTTCGAATGAGCTTTGTGATGGGTGTCGGTTATCTCATTATTTGGGGCGCGAATTTAGGAAATATTTATATCCTTGATAAAGGCGAAGTCACAACCCGTATCTATTGGATCGTTTTAACGGCGATATTCGTCTGTCAACCGAACTCAAGTGCTACTAAAACGCGGATTATTAAACGACTCTCCGGCACTGTGATAGGGGTTGTTGTGACTATTTTGTTCTTACAATTTTCCCCCTCGGTATCGCTACAAGCATTTATCGTTATTCTCAGTGGTACGCTATTCTTTGCCCTAAGCGCTGCCCGTTACTCATTTGCAACAGCCCTGATTACCATCATGATCCTCATTGGCTTTAATCTCAATGATTATGATTTTATAGCGCCGGAAAGACTCATTGATACGATGATCGGCTGTGGACTTGCTTGGATTGCGGCGAGCTATATTTTGCCGGATTGGCGTTATCAGAATATTCAACAAGCTTACAACCGTGTTGCTATTCGTAATGGCGAATATCTTCAGCAAATTCGCACACAATATCATTCAGGGCGAAATGATGATTTAACCTATATGACCGCAAGAGCACGCGCAAGTGAAGCAGATAGTGAACTCTCTTCACTCTTCTCAACCTTGTCTGACTCAAAAATGCATGATCAAGCATCATTAGACACCATCTTTAATAATCTCTGTCTCAATAATACATTCCTAGGCTATCTCTCTGCCTTGGGGGCTCATAGAGATAAAATTGATGAGCCAGAAGTTTTAGCATTGTTTGATAAAACAACGGATTTTATTCTCGATACACTCATCAATAAGCAATTTAATCAGCCTTATTATAGTGCGCTTAAACAAGAAATTGTAAAGCTCCAACACCATGAAAACTACTGCCACAATACCGTTTCAACCGTTCTATTACAGCAATTGATGCTTCTTTTAAGAACCTTACCTTCATATCTCAAAGCCCTATTCAAAGTGTAATGATCCATTAAAACTAGGGATATCTCCTTAATTGCGACATATCCCTAATAATGAAGGCTGAGCATGTTATGATGAAAAGATAGTATTTTTATTTTAATAGCTTTAATAGCTTTAAT
>CAZPIQ010000061.1:8268-11365 GCA_964586665.1 uncultured Ignatzschineria sp.
TTTAATAGCTTTAATAGCTTTAATGACTTTAATATTTGTAATATTTGTAATATTTGTATTAATTCTAATAATGAAGGAATTTCCGATTTTTAATTTAACATAACAGGACCGAATGCCCTAAATACTCGTATCAATATTCCAGAGTATTCGCTCAATCAATATGAGTGACTGATGATAAGCCACAACCTATCGGGCATTTACAAAATACGTTATATCATTAAAAATCCATATCTAGTAACTGGGAGCTTTAACCTATGCCTAACCGTATCCGTTATGATATATTCCCGCCGAAAGGCTCTATGGATCTTATCTCTCATACTGAGAGTGCTATTTTAAAGAAAACAGCGAAAGGCGATCTCTATCCGCTCTTTAGAAGCTGTACGCTTGCTGTACTCAATACAGGTAGTAAAACAGATGATCCCAATGTTATCTTCAATCAACACCGTGATTATGATATTGAATTACTGCGTACTGAACGTGGTATTAAATTAAGACTTTTTGAACCACCCCAAGATGTATTTGTGGATGGGAAGCTCACGGATGTTATTCGTCGCAACCTCTTCTCTGTGTTACGCGATACACTCTTTATTCGCTCAGTAGCCGACATTTATCATGAATATACCAATGGCAATGGTACGCTCTCTGAAGAAGCTAAAAAAACACGCAATTCTCTGACAACTGATTTTGTCTTTGCAATTTTACGTAATGCCAATGCCCTTAGAACCGATCAAGACCCGAATATTATTGTTTGCTGGGGCGGTCACTCGATTAATGAGATCGAATATGAGTATGGTTACGCTGTCGGACAAGAACTTGGCGTACGTCATCTGAATATCTGTACCGGCTGTGGTCCTGGTGCAATGGAAGCACCAATGCGCGGCGCCGCGGTTGGGCATGCTAGACAATCTAATAAAGAGAGTCGCTTCATTGGGATCACTGAAACCTCTATTATTGCCGCAGAACCACCGAATCCTCTCGTGAATGAACTCATTGTCATGTCTGATATTGAAAAACGTCTAGAAGCGTTTATCAGACTTGGTCATGGTGTGATCATCTTCCCAGGGGGCGTTGGTACTGCTGAAGAATTCTTCTATATCTTAGGATTACTTCTTTTACCACAAAATAGAGATATCTGTTTACCCCTTATTCTGACAGGACCCAAAGAGAGCGAGCAATATTTTAGAACCCTTGATGCCTTTATCGGTAAAACATTGGGGAAAGAAGCGCAGAGATTATATGAAATCATCATCAATGATCCTGCGGAAGTTGCGAAAAAAATGCGTACCGCAATGCCACACGTCAAAGAGTGTCGCCAACAACGTGGCGATTCTTACTGCTATAACTGGCTTCTTGCAATTCCTGAGGATTTCCAAAAACCATTTATTCCAACCCATGAGAATATGGCAAAATTAAATCTCCATTTAGATCAGCCTAAAGATAAATTAGCTGCGAATCTTCGTAAAGCATTCTCCGGCATTGTTGCGGGTAACGTGAAAGAGTTTGGCGTTAATGCGATTAAAGAATATGGTCCATTTGAACTCTCCGGCGATCCTGAGCTAATGGAGATGATTGATGCATTGTTAGTGGAGTTTGTCGAACAACAACGCATGAAGCTTCCTGGCACTGAATATGTTCCTTGTTACACAATTAAGCGTTAAGCTTTAATAACTCACAAAATTATTCAATATAAAAGCGTAATACTTTCCAGTATTACGCTTTTTTTGATGCCTAATGTCTGCACACTTTTGCCTTTGTATGCTTTATCAGTCATTCCTAGAACGATTGCCGACTCAACCATAATCTTTTTCGAACAGCATCATAACCCCAATTAAACACGATCGTATAAGGTAAGAAATAGAGCAAAATTCCAATCTCCATAAAAAAGACCTCATGCATTGTGATTGAGAGTAAAAATGCAATCAAGGGAACCGTAATAAAAATTAATCCTAACTCAAATAACAACGCATGTACTGCGCGAACCCAAAAGCCTCGCGCCTGTATCCATGAACGTGTGAATCGATCAAACATAAGATTATAGAAAAAATTCCAGATAACTGCGGTCGTTGCAATAATCAGCGTCATAACGCCCATCTCTAAAAGTGGGCGATTTAACAAAAACGCAAAAAGAGGCGCTGAGGTTAAAACGCCGATAATCTCAAAGAGTAAGGCATGAAAAACACGCTCTTTCAGTGAGCGATCTGTTGGGTCATACCGCCTTTCTCGCATATCTCCCGTGTAATCAGGTGCAACATTAGGAGCAGAGTGAGGTTTGTGAATAGATTGAGGAGATTTCTGATTCATCGAAATTCCATCCTTTATGAATATTTCATTGAAATTAAAAGATTAAAATCTTCGACTCTCCCTTATCTATTCATCTCAACTTTTTTGAGGCAAATAAAAAGGGAAGTCTGCCGTAGTGTTAACGGGACTCCCCAGAATCTCTACTCTAAATAATTTTGAAGAAAATGTCTAATATTTTCAACGTGCCCTTCCCTTGACAAAAAGACATAGACAAATATAGACAAGCATAAATAAAAAAGAGGTACCGTTTTCACGATACCTCTCTCTTCAAACTAATAAAGTATTTTTAAGCGGTAATCTTTCGATTACATCATGCCAGGCATTCCGCCCATGCCGCCCATTCCACCCATGTCAGGCATTCCGCCATCTTTCTTAGGAAGATCTGCGATCATGCACTCAGTTGTGATGATGAGTGAAGCCACTGATGCTGCATTTTGAATCGCTGAACGAGTCACTTTAGTTGGATCTAAGATACCCATCTCAACCATGTCACCGTATACACCTGTTGCTGCGTTATAACCGAACGAATCTGTTGTACCTTCTTTTACTGCATTAAGAACAACATCCGCTGGCTCGCCTGCGTTTGTAACGATTTGACGAAGTGGCTCTTCCATTGCGCGAAGCGCTACACGGATACCTGCATCTTGTTCATCATTATCGCCTTTAAGATCTGCGATACGCGTTAATGCACGTACGAGAGCAACACCGCCTCCAGGGACGATACCTTCTTCAACTGCAGCGCGAGTTGCATGAAGCGCATCTTCAACACGTACTTTTTTCTCTTTCATTTCAACTT
>CAZPIQ010000062.1:0-4526 GCA_964586665.1 uncultured Ignatzschineria sp.
CGCAAAAAAGATCATTTAAAAAAACTATAAATATTGTCTAAGCGCGTATCGCTCGTTATTATGAAATGCTTCTATGGCATTCGGAAGCGATGCCACGTAAAGCACGTAAAACTCTCACTTTTGAGAGGGACGTGTTTTTTTTTGCCCAAAAAAGGTAAAGCCCCATTTAAGGTTTTACTTTCAATAATGATCAATCGAAAAAATAGGAAAAGAAGATGACAAACCCCGCAACCTTAGTTTTAGCAGATGGCACGACATTTACGGGTGTCGCAATCGGCAGAGATGGCCAAACAGTTGGCGAAATCGTATTTAACACGAGCGCATTTGGCTACCAAGAGATTATTACAGATCCAGCATATGCTGGGCAATTAGTGACTTTTACCTATCCTCATATCGGCAATGTTGGCGTGAATAAGGAAGATGAAGAATCAGATCGAGTGCAAGCAGCGGGGCTTATCATTCGTGACCTTCCTCTTTTAGCGAGTAGCTTCCGAAGTGAAGAGCGATTAGATGATTATTTGAAACGACATAATATTGTGGGTATTGCGGAGATAGATACTCGGCGCTTGACTAGGCATATACGAATGAACGGGGCACAAGCGGGCTGTATTGTGACCGGCGAAAATGTAGATATCCTTGCAGCTCAAAAAATCGCCCAAGAATTTGAATCTCTTGCCGGCAAAGCGCTGCTTCTTGAAGTCACGACTGAAAAGCCGTACGAGTGGACAGAGTGTGAATGGCGTTTAGGCGAAGCTTTTGAGTATCGAAATGAGAAACCGCTTCATGTGGCAGTACTTGATTTTGGAATTACGCGCGATAAGCTCCGTGTATTAGCAGAGCGTGGTTGTAGAGTATCTGTCATGCCGGCAACCACAAGCGCAGCTGAGATCTTAGCGAAGAAGCCCAATGGGATTTTACTCAGTGCAGGCCCAGGCGACCCTTCGGCAACGCCACAAATTGTGACAGAGATTCAGCAGTTCATTGAAAGTGGTGTGCCGATCTTTGCTGTGGGTTTAGGGCATCAATTATTAGCCTTAGCGCTTGGTGCTCAAACTGTGAAATTACCTTTTGGGCATCAAGGTGCGAACCATCCTGTTCAGGATGTTGAAACTGGTAGCGTGATTATCACGAGTCAAAATCAGAACTTTACGGTTGTGGAAGCGAGTTTGCCGGAAAATGTGACGGTCACTTATCGCTCTTTAGTGGATCAATCTATTCAAGGCTTAAAACTAGATGGACGCGAGATCTACTCATTCCAAGCCTATCCAGATGGCGATGCGAAGTTCTTATTTGATCAATTTATTAACGCTATGTGGGCGAACTAATTTCGGGAGACAGAAAATGCCAAAACGTACAGATATCAAATCTATTTTAATTATTGGTGCTGGCCCGATTGTGATCGGCCAAGCTTGTGAATTCGATTACTCAGGGGCACAGGCATGTAAAGCGCTTCGTGAAGAGGGTTATCGCGTGATTCTTGTGAACTCAAATCCGGCAACAATCATGACAGACCCTGAGATGGCAGATGTGACCTACATTGAGCCGATTCTCTGGCAGACGGTTGAGAAAATTATCGAAAAAGAGCGCCCAGATGCGATTTTACCGAATATGGGTGGGCAGACTGCGCTTAACTGTGCGCTTGACCTTAGTCGTCATGGTATTTTGAAGAAGTATAACGTTGAGCTTATCGGCGTTAATGAAGATGCGATCGATAAAGCGGAAGACCGTGGTCGTTTTAAAGAGGCGATGAAAAAGATTGGTCTTAAATCTGCCGAATCTTATGTCGTGCATAGTTTTGAAGAAGCACTCGTTGCACAAGCGAAAGTCGGTTTTCCAACCTTAATCCGCCCTTCATTTACGATGGGGGGTTCAGGAGGGGGGATTGCTTATAATCGTGAAGAGTTTGAGATTATCTGCGGTCGTGGTTTTGATGCTTCGCCGACTCATGAGCTTTTGATCGAACAATCTGTATTGGGTTGGAAAGAGTATGAGATGGAAGTGATTCGTGATCAAAATGATAATGCGATCATCATCTGCTCAATCGAAAATATCGACCCAATGGGCGTTCATACTGGTGATTCTATTACAGTTGCGCCGGCACAGACGATGACCCATCGTGAGTATCAAATTATGCGTAACGCAAGCCTTGCGATTCTTCGTGAGATTGGCGTGAATTCTGGGGGTTCAAACGTGCAGTTTGCGGTAAGCCCTGAAACTGGCGAATTGATAGTGATCGAGATGAATCCGCGTGTATCGCGTTCGTCTGCGCTTGCATCAAAAGCAACCGGTTATCCGATTGCGAAAATCTCGGCAAAATTGGCGGTTGGTTATACGCTTGATGAATTAACGAGTGATATTACCGGCGGTCAATCGCCGGCAGCTTTTGAGCCAACGGTGGATTATGTGGTCACGAAAGTGCCCCGCTTTGCCTTTGAGAAGTTCCCCGCAGCAGATGATCGTTTAACTACGCAGATGAAATCTGTGGGTGAAGTGATGGCAATGGGAAGAACGCAGCAAGAATCGTTACAGAAAGCGCTTCGTGGTTTGGAAACAGGACTTTGTGGATTTAATCCGATTAGCAGTGATCGTAGCGAGATCGAAAGAGAACTCGCAGCACCAGGGCCAAATCGTTTACTCTATGTGGCAGATGCTTTCAGATTAGGCATGAGTATCGAAGAAGTGAATGCGATCTCTGCGATTGATCCTTGGTTCTTAGTACAGATTGAAGATCTCATGAAAGAGGAAGCGCTTGTTGCAAGTGGTTCATTAGCAGATTTAGATTACACAACACTACGCCGTTTGAAGCGTAAAGGCTTCTCGGATAAACGTCTCTCGCAACTACTTGGCATTCAAGAGCAACTCGTTCGTGAAGCTCGCCATGCCTTGAATCTTCATCCTGTTTATAAGCGTGTCGATACAAGTGGCGGCGAATTTGAAGCAACCGCAGCTTATCTCTACTCATCGTATGATGAGGAATGTGAATCAATCCCTTCTGATAAACAGAAGATTATGATTTTAGGCGGTGGACCTAATAGAATCGGGCAGGGAATTGAGTTCGACTATTGCTGTGTTCATGCGGCACTTGCGCTTCGTGAATCAGGCTTTGAAACGATTATGGTGAACTGTAATCCTGAAACCGTTTCAACAGACTTTGATACCTCAGATCGACTCTACTTCGAGCCATTAACGCTTGAAGATGTACTGGAAATTGTCCGTATTGAAAAACCTTATGGCGTGATTGTACATTATGGCGGTCAAACGCCTCTTAAATTAGCGAATGCTTTAGTGGAAAATGGGGTAAATATTATCGGCACTTCCGCAGATAGTATCGATGCGGCAGAAGATCGTGAACGTTTCCAAAAAGTGCTCAATGACCTAGGTTTAAAACAACCACCGAATCGTATTGCGCGTAATGAAGCAGAAGCGATCACGCTTGCAAATGAGATCGGTTATCCACTTGTGGTGCGCCCATCGTATGTATTAGGCGGGCGCGCGATGCAGATCGTTCATTCTGATAGCGAGCTTAAAACCTATATGACAGAAGCGGTGCAAGTTTCTGAAGACAGTCCTGTTCTTCTCGATTTCTTCTTAAGTCATGCGATAGAGGTGGATGTGGACTGTGTATCTGATGGGAAAGAGGTTGTGATCGGCGGTATTATGGAGCATGTTGAGCAAGCCGGCGTTCACTCTGGCGATTCAAGCTGTTCATTGCCGGCATATTCACTCTCAAGTGAAGTACTTGATGAGATTCGCGCGCAGACTAAAGCGATGGCGAAAGCCCTTAAAGTAATGGGTTTGATGAACGTGCAGTTTGCGGTACAAGATGATGTAATCTACGTGCTTGAGGTCAATCCTCGCGCATCAAGAACCGTGCCATTTGTGAGTAAAGCAACGAGCGTTCCACTTGCGAAAATCGCGGCAAGAGCGATGGCTGGTATTTCGCTTGAAGCGCAAAACTTCCATGAAGAAGTGATTCCAAGCTACTACTCAGTGAAAGAAGCGGTCTTCCCATTTGTGAAGTTCCCTGGCGTTGATGTGGTATTGGGCCCTGAAATGCGCTCAACAGGCGAAGTGATGGGCGTTGGCAAAACAGTGTCTGAAGCTTTCTTGAAATCACAAAAAGGTGCCGGAGAGCGTATTGCAAAAGTGGGTAAAGTCTTCTTATCAGTCAGAGATGAAGATAAACCCGGCATTGTTGAAGTCGCGCGCAACTTCCTTGAGCAAGGCTATGGCCTTTGTGCAACGCACGGAACAGCTTCGTATTTACGTGACAATGGCATCTATGTTCAAAGCATCAACAAAATGCTTCAAGGCCGACCACACATTGTCGATGCGATTAAAAACGGTGAGATTGTTCTAGTCATTAACACGACAACGAATGCACCAGAAACGGTTCAAGATAGCCATGAGATCCGAAGAAATGCAGTAAATCTCAGAATCCCCCTCTACACAACATTAGCCGGCGCAAAAGCAATCAGCGAAGGTGTGAAGAGTATCGGCAATATGGAAGTTTACTCGTTACAGGA
>CAZPIQ010000062.1:4626-8312 GCA_964586665.1 uncultured Ignatzschineria sp.
TGTAAGAGACTTATTTGGAGGTTAAGCGGCTCTTACTTTTTTAACCATATCCACTAAAAAGAGACGGATATCGTTCGGAGAGGTTGCTTCTTGATCGAAGAAGAAGCGCTGGATTGCTTCGTCATGTGCGATGGTGAAGCCATATTGGTCAACTTGTGTCATGCGGACTTTTTCAGGTTTTCTTACATTCATGCGCGTGCTTAGGAAGAGAATGAGCGCATCATGATGATCTTCGTTCATATGATCGATCATGCTCTTTTCAGTTGCCGCATCAAAGATTGAAGGTTCGGCAATGGTGTCGACATTGACCCAATGGATTTCGCCGAAGCCATTAATGTAACGCGCTTTTTTCGGCTTGATGATGTAGAACGCAAAGTCGTGAACTTTATGGTATTTACGGCTCTCTGGGAAGAAACGCTCGTAGCGATCTGCTAGGAATTCGTAGTCTTCTTCAGGTGCTTTTTCCGCATCGCCGACCATCGTTAAACGCCAGCCTTTTTGGATGTTGTCTTGATCATCGTTGTGAAGCGTGAGAGAGACTTTTGGGTTCTCTTTGATATTTTTAGTGTGCTGCGCAAGATCACTGATTAAAATGACGATCTCGTTATTTCTGTTTAAGCAGAAAGGTACGACTGAACCAAAAGGATACCCTTCGATATCAAGTGTATCGCGCATGACGGTTGAAAGTACGGCATTGACGTTAGAGAGGAGCTGAATGCGAGCATCAACAGCGGCTTCGCCTTTCGTATAGTTCTGCGTTAAATCGTTTTTTGTTGTTATTTCTGACATCTTAAATTCTCCAAAAGTGTCGGGTGAATCATCAATAAATAATCGAGTTGCCGGCATTATGAGCCGTTATACCCTAAAAGCTAAAGTCGTAAAGGTTGGGTCATCTGGGTGGCTTAAGGTCATAAAGTCCACTTCAAATACCGATTGTAATATGTTGCTCTGCCAAAGTTCTTCGGCACTATAAGCGCCTTGTAGGGCACCATTTTTCAGTAAAACGAGTTCATCAGCGATCTGTAATGCATGATTGATATCGTGCATGACGCAGATAATGGTTAAACCTTCATTGGTTAGTTTCTTAAAATAACGTAGAAGTTGCTGCTGATGGTAGAGATCGAGATGATTAAAAGGTTCATCAAGAAGCATGATTCGATCATGTAAGTTTGCTTTTCCATCGGGTGAGAAGAGGGTTTGCATTAACACTCTACCAATTTGCACACGATGTTGCTCGCCACCTGATAAGGTTTGATATGCCGCATCAAGCAAGCGCTCAAGCTCTAAGGTTTCACACACCTCATCTAATAGTTTAGAAACTGCCGGATGATTAAAAGCGACTTGGAAAGGCATGATGCCCATAAGGAGAATCGCCCTTGATTTAATCGCAAACGGGATATGTTCTGTTTGTGGCAGAACAGAGCGCTTGAGTGCAAGTTCATCAATCGTGTAATCATTAAGTGCTTTTCCTTGTAGCAAAATATCGCCCGTTGTTGGTGAAAGATCGCCGGCAAGGAGATTGAGGAAGGTTGTTTTTCCTGCGCCATTTGGGCCAATCAACGCCGTAAATTGAGCCGGTTTCACGGAAAGATTTGGGATATTCACAAGCGTTTTACTACGAATTGTGAGCGTTAAATTATGGATATCAAACATTACGCTCTCCCTTGTTTATAGACAAGATAGGCCAGGAAAGGTGCGCCTAAAAATGCGGTGAGAATCCCAATCGGCACTTCGCTTGGCGCGGCTAATGTGCGTGAGAAACTATCTGCAATGATGAGCAGAATACCCCCAAAGACATAAGAGAGCGGTAAGACAAAACGATGATCTGCTCCAAAGAGCATGCGCACTAAATGAGGAATCAAGAGGCCGATAAAACCAATTCCGCCGGAGAAAGCAACAGCTGTGCCGGTAATAATGGCAACGCCCCAAATTTGCTCTTTCTTCAAGCGCTCTACATGAACGCCTAAGTGTTTAGCTTCACGTTCGCCAAGTAGCATCGCATTCATTGCTTTTGCCTTCTTCCAAAGAAGGGGGACAAGCACAATCTGAACGGCAACAATGATGAAGATCTTCTCATAGTTAAAACTACTTAAACTTCCCATTGACCAGAAAGTAAGACTACGGAGTTCGGTTTCACTAGCAATAAAAGTGAGAAGCCCAATGAGTGCGCCGGTAAAGGCATTAATGGCAATTCCGATGAGTAGCATTGAACTAATGCTGATTCCTCGTTTATTGCGAGAAAAGAGATAGAGAATCGACGTGACAATCCAGCCACCGATACAAGCGGCAACGGGAAGGGCATAATCGCCGAGCATTTCAAAGAGTTTAGGCGCAAGGTGAGAGCCTAAAACGATCGTGCCGGCAGCAAAGAGCGCAGCACCACTTGAAACACCGATAATGCCGGGTTCAACAAGTGGGTTACGAAAGAGCCCTTGCATCACAGCGCCGGAGATCGCAAGGCCACCGCCCACTAAAAGAGCGGCTAAAATACGAGGAAGACGAACATACCAAACGACATAATGCTCGACAGTGCTACTATCGAAGACATTACGCCAATTGATCTCCATCGCGCCTTGCCAAAGTGCAACGACTAAGATCGAGCAGAGACCTGCGAGAATCAGGCAGACGATCTGCTTTTGGTAGAGTTCAAAAAATTGTGTATTCATATGGGTTACCTAAGGAGTGCTACTCTACTTTTTATCTGCTAAACATTGATGAATCGCACCAAGAAGCGCTTCACTCTCTTCGAAGATATTAATGCCGTAGACAAGATAGTTACTCATATTCACTTCAAAGACACATTTTGGTTGAAGCGCGGCCGGCCAGCCTTTCATACCACTTTCTCGAAGGGTAAAGGGCGCAAGCGGCGCGGCTTTTGCGTCAAGTTCCGGGTCAAAGTGAATTCGCTGACCAATGAGGACGATATCTGGGCGCGTTTGAAGTTGGTTTTCAAGAGCGATGGCGCGGTAGTTAATAAAGTCTTTGGCAAAGAGATTGTTGATATTGAGAAGATTAAGAAGTTTATCCGCAGCTGTATCAGCGCCGGAGATCTGTAGGGATCCGGCATCAGCGCTCTCTTGAAGGACAAAGAAGCCTGAAAGTGGCGGATTGGTTTTGCTTAATGCTTCTAGGGAAGCTGCATCTGCGGCAACTTTTTGTTTAAGCGCTTCTCCTTCTGCCGGCATGCCAAGTTCCTCAGCAATCACTGTGACGGTATTTTGAATCGATGGCACATCTTTCAGTTCAGGAAATTGTTGAATTTCGACTTTTGAAGCATGAAGTTGCTCGATCACATTGGCAGGGCCTGAATCAAAAGCCAGAAGAATCAGGTCAGGGTTTAAAGACAAAATGCCCTCGGTTGAGAGCTGAATACGGTAGCCAATATCGGGAATTTTTTCGAGTGAGGGTTTTGTGTGGCTCGTTTTATCAAGACCCACAAAAAGCTCTTCACGATCAAGGGCGGAGACAATCTGCGTTAAAGGATGCGATGCGGAGACGATACGTGGGCTTTTGACTTCGCTGATCGCTTGAGGTGTTTCTTGTGAAACAGCTTGTATGCTTTCGGTCGAAAATGCCGGCATTGCCATGACGTTAAGCGTTGTCAGGCTTAATAGCATTGCTAAAGTACGAGGTTTAATCATGGTGCATCCTTATTCTGCGGTGAAGCTTGATTGTTATAGTTTGAA
>CAZPIQ010000062.1:8412-11167 GCA_964586665.1 uncultured Ignatzschineria sp.
GTTTAATCATGGTGCATCCTTATTCTGCGGTGAAGCTTGATTGTTATAGTTTGAATCTTTAGATACTAAAAAGAGACTCCTAATCTACCGAAGGATCTTGGAGGACAACCTTCGGCAGATTAAAGAATCACTCGTGGGACTTCTTAGAACTCGTATTTCACAGAGAGCGCGGCATTGATACCTGGGCTCGATGCACGTTGTCTAGCCATTGCTGAATCTGCATTTTTCCATTCATTCCATGACCAATACTCTTTATCGAGAAGATTGTAGACTCCGGCATTAATCGTGATATCTTTTTGAGGTTTATATTCCGCAATCAGATCTACAGTTGCGTAGCCAGGTGCACGACCAATTTTCGGTGTTCTAGCATCAGCTGCGTTGTAGATATCGCTCTCTTTTTTTGCTTGAACAGCTTTTACACGCGCACTTAAGTAGAGTTTGTCGAGATAGTTATAATCGAGGCCAACCACAGCTGTTAATGGTTCAATACTGTTAATAGGATTCTTTGTTTTGCGATCTTCGCCTTTAGCATAAGCAAGGCTTGCGTTGATGCCAATGACACCGCTACCATTTTGGATTGTGAAAAGATCCATTTGTGCTTTTGCTTCAAAGCCGTAGATGCGACTTTTATCAAGATTGATTGATTGGTATACGAGTAAACCTGAGTTAGGATCTCTACCTACTAAAGATTGTTCTTCTATAAAGTTTTTATAATCGATATAGAATCCTGTCAGTGCGAACGCTTTGTTGTCATCAATATAGTTCCAGCCAATTTCATGAGAACGACTTGTTTCGGGTTTAAGATTCGGATTAGAACGACTAGTATAACCATGCGCTAGGTTACTAAAGCCCATATTTACAGCACTATAGGTGGGTGCTCTGAAGCCTTCTGAGTAGTTATAGAAGAAAGTGTTTTCTTCATTTGGGTGCCAAAGAAGTGCTAGGCGTTTAGAAAATTGGCTTTTACTAACAGATGATGGCGGTAATACGCCTTGATTGGCAGATTCAAAAGCACTACCTGCTTCAGGGCTGAGTTTATAATGATCATAACGAAGCCCTGCGATGACTTCAAATTGTCCTTCAAAGAGGCTAATTCTATCTTGAACGAAGATACCAAGCTCTTTAATTTTTGAATCAGGGAAGCTCTTATTAGGGAATGTTTCTCTTTCTATCGATTGATCCGTTCCTTTAATAAAAGTACTACCATAACGAGTCGTAGACACTTTATTGTTACGGTAATTCAAACCGTAAGTGATGTTATGGAATATATCATCATTTTGGGCGATGCCTTTTGAAAATTCAGCACCAATACCAAAGCCTTTATTCTCGAAGGTATTGTAACGATCACGCTCAATGGTGTATTTAGGCCCATACATGAATCTTTCTTCATTTGTCCACTGCTGTGCTTTACTCTTTTGATAGTAAGCATGCCAGAACCCTCGATCAAATAGGGCATTTTCAAAGTTAAAGTCATGACGTAATGAAACTTGTTGACGTCTATTTTTATCTTTATTGTTTAATGTGAGTTGCTTGTAATCTGGATTGAAAGGCGGTCTCATAGAGTTAACAACTTTAGAGATTTGATTGTCAGCAACACTATCAATTGTATCTTTAAAGTCCTCAACGGTAAGGCTAAAGCGATTATCTTCATTTGCTTCTAAAACCCATTTCGTGAGGAAGTTATAGGCATCAGAGCTAGATGGATTTGGCGAGGCTCTATTAGGGCCTAAAGTATGATCTTTTGAAGCATGGCCTTTATGGTTTTCTTGTTCATCAGGATTGGTATAAGTTACGCGTGCAAAAGCTGATAATTTATCAGTAATATTTGCCGCGACAGTTCCCGATACGAGTGTCTCACTATTGGCCGTTTTATAGCCCACTTTTACTTCACCACCGAAGCGATTACCCGCTTTAATAAAATCACTCGGATCTTTGGTCTGCATGAAAACGCCGCCGGCAAGCGCACTTCCACCATAGAGCGTGGACATAGGACCCTTGATGATATCGATGCTTTTCATTGCGTCAATATCAAAATAGCTTCTATTCATAGATACATAAGGGCCAAAGCTAAAGGAGTTAGGAAGCGGCGCACCATCAACAGTAATCATCACGCGGTTAGCGCCCATTCCACGGATACGAATATCTCCAAGACCACCTGTACGGCTCTGATCAACATTCACACCCGGCTCATAAGCGAAGAGATCCGCTAGTGATGTTGCGTTGAGACGATCCATCTCTTGCACACCAAAGTGGGCAATACTTGCAGCGCTTTCAGCAATATCAAGTTCTTCTTTAAGAACACCAGAAACAATGACTTTGCTAAGATTAACCGTAACGGCAGGATTATTCGGAGTAATAATGCCTTCCGCATTTTCGGTATTTTCAGTTACCCATGCTGGTGTTTCATTATCAGCATGAACAAAGTTAGCAAGAAGGGCGGAAGTGACACAGAGTGAGATGAGCGAGCGTTTATACATGAGTGAAATGATCTTTAATGATTATTATTAAGTTATAGGTTTGATTGCTTTTATCAAATAGGACTGATTCTTATTGGGATCATATTACCAGTAGGAATGAGTTGTCAATTAGAAGGATTCTATAATTGAAGTGTTAGAATCGTAGCTTTGCTAATGAGAATTGTTGCTAAATAGAGATAAACAGTACCTTTTTGGTACTATTTAAAAAATTGAAGAGACTGATTAATATTTTCAAATATGTATAATAAATGATCAAAATAGACACAATCTTTTCAGAC
>CAZPIQ010000063.1:0-11042 GCA_964586665.1 uncultured Ignatzschineria sp.
TCAGTTTCCGGATCTTTCCCCTTTGTTTTTTGAACAAGATCAGTGATCTATTTAGCCTTATTATTCTAAAATTTTACCTTTTGTTTCTGGTATTAAGAAGATAAAGGCAAGTGCCGATAATAAGTAAACCCCTGAAATAAGACTTAAGGCTGAACTGATGCTATGTGTCATTGCAAGCGTTCCAATAATAAGTGGTGCAAAGCCGGCAATACCACGACCAATGTTGAAGATAATATTTTGTGCAGATGATCGTGCTTCAGTTGGGTAATGTTCTGAAAGCAGCGCACCATATCCGCCCATCATTCCGTTAACAAAGAATCCTAAGATAGCGCCTAAGAACATGAGAACATAGTAGTTAGATTGTTGGAAATAAATCCAAACAAAAGCCGCACTCACAACAAGGAAGAAGATATAAGTTGGACGACGACCAAATTTATCAGAGGACGCTCCAAATGTAAGCGTTCCTATTACCATGCCGATCGTCGTGATTAAAGTCCAATAGAAAGTTCCTGAAAGGGTAAATTGATGTTCTTTTGCGAGCATGGTTGGCATCCAGATCATAATGCCGTGAAAACCAAAGTTTTGGACGCTTGTTGCGATAATAAGACCAATGGTTGTCAGTGTTGTGCGTGTATCTTTGAAGAGCGGTTTAATGGAAATTTTATTACGGTTTTCACGTTTTACTTGTAACCAGATTTCAGGTTCACTGAGATTACGGCGAGTCCACCATACTAATAGTGCCGGAAGTGCTCCGATTAAGAACATACCGTGCCAGCCAATGTAAGGAGAGAGTAAGCTTACTAATGCCGCTAAAACAATACCAATTTGGAAACCAATAGCAACAACTGCCGTTGCGCGTGAACGTTTTTTAGCAGGCCATGTTTCTGCGACTAATGTCATCCCAATACCAAATTCACCCCCAAGACCAAGTCCGGCAATAAATCTAAATACTGTAAACATCTCGGCAGATGTAGAGAGCGCAGCTAAGCCAGTGAAGACAGAGAAAAGCAGAATCGTCCAATTGAAAACACGAACACGGCCATATTTATCAGCCATCATTCCAAAGACAATTCCCCCAATCACAGTACCGATTAAGGTGATGGTTTGAATCATTCCACCTTCGGCATCTGTTAATCCAAATTGGGCTTTAATAAGGATCATCGCAAAGGCTAAGATCATAATATCAAGACCATCCATTGCATATCCAAATGTGGAGGCAAGTAGAGTCTTTCGATCCCCTTTTTCAATAATAGGGGCGTGATTAGGCTGTGTCATAAAATATCCTTCATGAACGTCATGGAAAATTAGGTGGGAATAAAACGCCGAGCATTATAGCAAGTGAGTGAGAATTGATCATTTAATATTGTTGAAAAAATGATAAAAATTTAGTGCTTGATTACAACGGTAATGAAACGAGAATGTAGGTGAATGTTAATTTACATTGTCTTTATGAGTAATGAGAAATACAATAAGCACGAATTTTCCGTTTTACGGATCTGTGGTTCGTAACCATCCCACACTAAAAAACTAGGAATAGACCATGACAGATGCAAAAAAAACACAGTTAGAAAATCTTACACTTTTGGGTAATCAAGCAACGATTTATCCAACAGATTATAGTCCAGCGGTTTTAGAAACCTTTAAAAATGCCCATCCTGAGCGCGAATATTTTGTGAATTTTCATTGTCCTGAATTCACAACATTGTGCCCAATGACAAATCAACCAGATTTCGCAACGATCTATATCTCATATGTGCCAACGATAGAAATGGTAGAGAGTAAATCATTAAAACTTTATCTCTTTAGCTTCCGTAATCATGGTTCATTCCATGAAGATTGTGTGAATATCATTGTCAATGATCTCGTGAAATTAATGGACCCTCTTTATCTTGAAGTACGAGGTGAATTCACACCAAGAGGTGGAATCTCTATTCATCCTTATGCAAACTATGGTAAGGAAGGAACACGTTGGGAAGATGTTGCGTCAAGAAGATTAGAAGAGTTTCAGTTTTAATGTCACTTATTGACAACTCAATAAATAATTAAAAATAGAAAAGCAACAAAGACGTCTATTCTCAATAGACGATACTGAGTAAGTAGCACACTACCATCTTGAGTATAGGTCCTTATCCTACATTATCTTCTCCATTCAAAATGATGAATAAGGCTTATTTGATAGTGGCTACTTGCTATTTTTTTTGTAAAAAAATATAAAAACCATAAGAAATAGAAATGAAACAGATGCAATGTCTGAAGTGTTTCATGTGGAACTTTTTTGTACATATCTTGAGTCGGTTCAAAAAAATATATTTCAATTTTCAACTTAATATAAAAAAGGATCTAATCCTAGGTTAGTCACTCATCTTAAAAATAATAAATAAGCAACAGATGTGTCTAATAAATAATCATTCAGTGAATCTTTTTCAGAAAAGTTAAGATTTATGTAAAATAACTTTTAATTATTTTACATAGCTTAAGATATTGAATGTGTTGTTGTTTATTGTATTTATATTTGTTTTTTATTAAAAATATATCATTAAATTATTTTTATAATTTGGGAAACCGCATTCGACTTTGATATGTTGTTAGCTAAGGATATGGAAAAGAATTGTACAGAAAGACTCAATATGAAATTTATCCAGATACATCAAAGAGATAAAACGAGCACTGGGCAATTGGAGTATAGGATCAATCAAGATTCTTAAGTTTGGAAAGTTTTCAGGAAATTTTTGAAAACAACGTGATTGGCTAGACGTCAATTTAACGGATAACAAACAATAATAAAAACAAGGAAATTTTAACCCATGATGTAGTTACACCAAAGGAGACTCAAAATGAGTAGTAGTTCAGCAGGAAAAAGATTTCGTGAAGCACTTCAAGAAGAATCACCACTCCAATTAATGGGGGTGATTAATGCTAATCATGCATTACTTGCGCAAAGAGCAGGATTTAAAGCAATCTATGTTTCAGGTGGCGGCGTAGCAGCAGGATCTCTCGGTATTCCAGATCTTGGTATTACGACTTTACAAGACGTATTGATTGATATTGATCGTATTACAAATGTCACAGATCTTCCCCTAATTGCTGATGCTGATATCGGATTTGGAACTTCAGCATTTAATATGGCTCGTACCGTAAAATCTTTCATCAAAGCAGGTGCTGCCGGTCTTCATATTGAAGATCAAGTCGGTGCTAAACGCTGTGGACATAGACCTAATAAAGAAATTGTCCCTAAAGATGAGATGGTCGATCGAATTAAAGCGGCTGTTGCAGCGAAAACAGATCCTGATTTTGTCATTATGGCGCGTACAGATGCGCTTGCTGTAGAAGGATTAGATGCAGCACTTGATAGAGCTAAAGCCTATGTTGAAGCAGGTGCTGATGCCCTATTCCCAGAAGCAATTACTGAACTCTCTATGTACCAAAAATTTACATCAGCAGTGGATGTACCGGTATTAGCGAATATTACAGAATTTGGACAAACACCTCTATTCACACTCGATGAGCTCAGAAGTGTTGATATTGCGATTGCGCTTTATCCCTTATCTGCTTTCAGAGCGATGAATAAAGCTGCCGAAACTGTGTACAACGCAGTTCGAAAAGAAGGAACTCAAAAGAGTGTCCTCCCGATGATGCAAACTCGTGACGAACTCTACCAGAGTATTGGCTATTACGATTATGAAGATCAGCTAGACCAGCTCTTCGCATCTAAAAAGTAATTAACAATCCGTTAATGAAATATTTAATTTTTAATTTTTAAAATTCTTAAATTCTTAAAATAAAAAATATTTAAAACAATAAGTTAATAACTAAATTGATTGAGTTCGAATGCATTTTTATACATGCATTGAATCGAAATTGAATAAATCAAAGGACAATTCCGTAGGAGGAAGAAATGACGACAAATACAGCGTCAGGCACTTTTCGCCCAAAAAAATCTGTAGCACTCTCTGGCACTATCGCAGGTACAACTGAATTATGTACCGTAGGAAAAAATGGAAATGAACTCCATTACCGAGGCTACAACATTCTTGATTTAGCAGAAAGCTGTGAATTTGAAGAGGTTGCACATCTCTTGATTCATGGAAAGCTCCCTAATGCGAATGAGTTAAAGCTCTATAAAGAGAAGCTTCAAGCACTTCGTGGACTGCCTGTTTCTATGCGAAAAGCACTTGAAACACTCCCCATGTCAGTGCACCCGATGGATGTATTAAGAACGGGCGTATCTCTTTTAGGGTGTATTTCCCCAGAGAAAGATGATCATAATACTGCCGGCGCTAAAGATATTGCAGATCGATTAATTGCATCTTTAGGTTCAATGCTTCTTTATTGGTATCACTATAGTCACAATGGGGTACGTATTGAGCTTGAGAGTAAAGAGGATTCAATTGGGGGGCACTTCTTACATCTTCTTCATGGTAAGAGACCAAAACCATCTTGGGTTCGTGCAATGCACACATCATTAATTCTCTATGCTGAGCATGAGTTTAATGCTTCAACCTTTACGGCACGCGTGATTGCCGGGACTAACTCTGATATCTATTCCGCAATTACCGGAGCAATTGGTGCACTTCGTGGACCTAAACATGGTGGTGCGAATGAAGTTGCGTTTGATATTCAGCAACGTTATGGCTCAGCGGATGAAGCTGAAGAAGATATGTTAGTAAGACTTGCAAATAAAGAGATCGTGATTGGTTTCGGGCACCCTGTTTATACTATTTCAGACCCGAGAAATGAGGTAATCAAGCGTGTTGCGCTTGAGCTTTCTGAGGAAGCAGGAACGACTAAAATGTATAAGATTGCAGAGCGTATTGAATCTGTGATGCAAAATCACAAAAATATGTTCCCAAATCTCGACTGGTTCTCGGCAGTGTCGTATCACATGATGGGTGTTCCAACTGCGATGTTTACGCCACTTTTCGTGATTTCGCGTTCAAGTGGCTGGGCTGCACACGTTTTAGAGCAGCGTAAAGATAATAAAATTATTCGCCCTGGTGCTGAATACACAGGACCTGAAGAGCTTGTGTTTGTTCCAATCAATGAGCGTGAATAATATTTTATATCAATAATCAATATTAATCAGAGATGAAGGGGGATCTAGCGGTAGCAAGGTTCTTATCAATGAATCATAACGCTCCCTCCTCACTAATGAACCCTTCATATTTAAATAAGCTCTGATGAATAACAACAATTTTATTTTTGATTTTTTCAATTTACTTTCACAATTTTAATAACCAATGGAGATTTTAGTATGACGAATGAGAACACACAGAAGTTTGATCAAGTCCTTGAGGATATTGTTGATTATGTCCGTGATTATGAGGTTAAATCAGATCTTGCTTATGAGATCGCACAATACTGTTTAATTGATACTTTAGGCTGTGGTCTTGAAGCTTTAGATTATCCTGAGTGTACTAAATTATTAGGTCCCATTGTCCATGGAACAACAGTTCCAAATGGTGCAAAAGTGCCGGGCACACAGTTTCAGTTAGATCCAGTACAAGCGGCATTTGATATTGGTACGATGGTTCGTTGGTTAGACTTTAACGATACATGGTTAGCCGCAGAATGGGGTCATCCATCAGATAACTTAGGCGGTATTTTAGGGGTTGCTGATTGGTTATCGCGTGTTGCTGTTGCAAATGGTAAAAAACCATTAACGATGAAAGCGGTATTAACCGCAATGATTAAAGCGCATGAGATCCAAGGTTGTATCGCACTTGAAAATGCCTTTAACCGCGTTGGTCTTGACCACGTTATTCTTGTAAAAGTAGCATCCACGGCAGTTGTTTCAGAGCTTTTAGGGTTAACGCGACAAGAAGCATTAAATGCATTATCGCTTGCATTTGTAGATGGACAATCACTTCGTACATATCGTCATGCGCCCAATACAGGTTCACGTAAATCATGGGCAGCAGGAGATGCAACTTCTCGCGCAGTACGCCTGAATCTTATGGCTCAAAAAGGAGAGATGGGTTATCCAACCGCATTAACAGCGAAAACATGGGGCTTCTATGATGTGCTCTTTGAAGGTAAACCATTTAAGTTCCAACGTGATTACGGTACATACGTGATGGAGAATGTCCTCTTTAAGATCTCATTCCCAGCAGAGTTCCACTCACAAACAGCGGTCGAATGTGCAATGACATTAAAGCAAAAGCTTGATGCATTAGGCAAGACTTCAGATGATATCGAGCGTATTGATATTCGTACACACGAAGCATGTATCCGCATTATCGATAAAAAAGGCCCTCTCAATAACCCAGCAGATAGAGATCACTGTATTCAATACATGGTCGCTGTACCACTCATCTTCGGGCGCTTAACCGCTAGTGACTATGAAGATAATATTGCAAAAGATCCACGTATTGATGCACTTCGCGACAGAATTATCTGTACTGAAGATCCACAATTTACGAAAGATTACTTTGATCCAGAAAAACGCTCAATTGCGAACGGCTTAACAATTACCTTAAAAGATGGCACAAAACTTGATGAAGTAATGGTTGAATACCCAATCGGTCACGCACGTCGCCGTGAAGAAGGTATGCCTGTTCTCGTTGAGAAGTTCAAAACGAATGTTGCAAGACGTTTCCCAGCTAAACAGCAAAAAGCAATTCTCGATGTCTCATTAGACAGCGCAAAACTTTGGGAAACACCGGTCAATGAGTATGTTGACCTCTATGTAATATAACAAATCACAATAGTGATAATTTCTCCTTCAAATGATGATTTTAGCTCGGTGAAAACCGAGCTCTTTTTTTTGCCGGTAATCTGAGGATCATTATATACTTCTGCTATTCATCAGATCTTTCATGGACATCTATTTAATGACACAATATTTTAAAACAGAAGATTTAGCAGGATTATGGGCAGATTCGGATTATTCAAAAGCACGGTATGAGGGCGAATATCCAACCGATGAATTAATTGCTGAAGTGGAAGCAGCACTGGGTGGTTACCGTTTGCCGAAGTCTTATATAGAACTTATGAGATTGCAAAATGGTGGATTACTTAAACGCGATTTCTTTAAAATGCCGGATGATTCAATATTTGCTGATCAAGCGGTATGGCTCTCTGGAATCTATGGTATTGGTTTTGAGAAACGTTACTCATTATGTGGTGAGATCGGTAGTCAATTTATGATGGATGAGTGGGGATATCCTGAAATTGGAATTTGTTTTGCTGATACGCCAAGTGCCGGGCATGAGATGTATATGTTCGATTACAGGGCGTGCGGTAAAGAGGGAGAACCTACGGTTGTACATGTGGATCAGGAAGGTAATTATGACATTACTTTGATTGCCAATAACTTTGTAGAATTTATCCAAGGATTAGTGACAGAAGCTGAAGTATATCCTGATGAATAATTTATCAGAAATTGAGAAAATCAATCACTTGTTTCACGTGAAACCTAATGAATTTGGTTTATCAACAGTGATAAAACAGATAAAAGATCGGTAAAATAGTCGTAAGAAAAAAGGAATTTCAATGAATGAAATTCCTTTTAATCATTTTGAATTTTGAAGAAAACTACAGAGATATCGTTTTATTGATTGTTTGAATCATCAATATTTAATCACGATTCTTATGATTTTCATGATGCGCTTCACGCTCTCCCATTCCAGCTTCAATCTCTTTGCCTAAGAAATAAGAGATCGCTGTACGAATGACGACAATGCCGGCCAAAATGAGCATATCATCAATCGAAGGATTCATGATTGTTTCGATAATATCGGAGGCAATTAAGACTTCTAAACTTAAGAGAATGTAAGAACCTAAATAGATCTTAATACCATTATTCTTATTCGCAATCTCAAAGCGATCACCTTTAGAAAGTTCATTACGGATAAAATCCCATGCGGCTTTAACAACACCAACAAGCAGGATAATGACCGAAAAGGCATTTAAGACATCAACAACATGCTCTACAATCTCTAATAACATCAAACTATTGCCTCCAATTCATTATTTACCCCAGTTCCCTGGATCTTTATTCCACTCAGTAAGAGCAACACGCTCTTCTTCGTTGATAATATTCTTTTTAAGCGCAGTTTCAACGAGTGCTGGGTAGTTACTCAATGTTGCATGACGAAGCCCTTCACGCTCGAAATTTTCTGCTGCAATCGGCAATTCATAAGAGAAGATCGCCGCAACCCCTAAAACTTCAGCGCCTGCTTCACGAAGTGCATGTGCACAAGTGATTGAGCTTCCGCCTGTTGAGATTAAGTCTTCAACAATCACCACTTTTTGACCTGGTTTGATGATCCCTTCGATCATATTGCCACGACCGTGTTTTTTCGGTGAACTTCTGACATAAACCATTGGTTTTTCTAATACTGCACTGACCCATGAAGCATGTGGAATTCCAGCTGTTGCTGTACCTGCAACAACTTCAGCATCTGGGAAGTTGTCTCTAATAAGTTCAATTAAATTTTTAGAGATGAACTTACGCACTTCAGGATAGCTAACGATTAATCTATTATCACAGTAGATCGGTGATTTAAGACCTGATGCCCATGTAAATGGTTCATTCGGTGAGAGTGAAACCGCATCAATTGAGAGGAGTGCTTCTGCAACGTCATGTTTAATCATAGTGTTCTGTCCCATTCTTCTTTAACTGTGTAATAAGCTTTGAGTGGATCTTTAGCTTGTGTAATTGAACGACCTACAACAATGTAGCTCGAACCGTTCTGTTTTGCATCAAAAGGCGTCATGATACGGCGTTGGTCATCTGCTGCATCTGAAGCAAGGCGAATCCCTGGTGTTACGCAAAGGAAGCTTTCGCGCGTATTCTCTTTAACCATTTTTGCTTCAAGCGCTGAACAAACAACACCATCAAGACCTGAGTTGTTCGTCATTTTACTGTAGTGAATAACAGATTCTAATAAGCTTGTTTGAATGTTTTGTTCTTGTTGCATCTCTTTCTCACTCATACTTGTGAGCTGAGTGACAGCAATAAGGCGTGGGCGTTTAGAATTCCCACTACCAATTTCAAGACCTTCAAGTGCTTCTTCCATCATCCGCTTACCGCCAGCGGCATGGACGTTCACCATATCAACGCCCATTTTTGCAAGACCGATCATTGCACTTTTGACGGTGTTAGGAATATCGTAAAGCTTAAGGTCTAAAAACACTTCATAACCGCGTGCTTTTAAAGTTTCAACTAACATCGGGCCTTCATTATAGAAGAGCTCCATTCCGATCTTAATATAGAGTTCTTCTTCTTTTGGCATCATTTCCAAAAACGCCTTGGTCTCAAGGTAGTTTGGAAAGTCGAGTGCAATTATTGGTTTTGTCATTATTATGCGTCTTCTTTGTTTTTTCCAAAAAAAAACCGACTAGCTTGTCGGTTATTCGTTTGATAATAGAGAGGATTGAATAGCAACTTGTGTCTTTTTCATTGTCCGCTCCTTATCGATCTATTTTTCATGATATTAAAAATTGGCAATATTTTAACACTGTGAAACAGGAATGGGAAGAATCTTCTGAGGATAAATATTATTTATATGGCGCATATCATTCTAAGTTCTCTTAGATTGAGAGAAGCAACTGTTTTATAAGTGTGGATAAGTATGAGGATATCTTTTGGATAATTGATTTTTAGATAGGATCTTTGAGATCTGAAACATTCCCTCAGTTAGAGCATGTTGTTCTATTTATTCTTAGTCATAGATCAAAAATTAGAAAAAATTAACGATAGTTGAAGAAAAATCAATACCTATCTCATTGTTTTAAAATGAATTTTAAAAATAATAAAAAAAATTAGTAAAAAGGCTAGACAAATGAAATAAGATATCTAATAATAATGATTCTCAATAGAGATTAAAAGCTAATTGAGAATGGAACTAGAGTTTGATCGTTGAAGTTAGATGTTAAAAACGATCGGGATAAAAGCTTAAAGCGCTTTTAAAAACAATTGATAAAAAAACGAATATAACATTTTGTTGGCTTGAACAACAAACTTAAACCTAAGAGAGAATGAGATGAAGACTTTATTAAAACGCAGTGCAATGTTTGTTCCTTTAATGATGGGCTTAGCGCTCGCAAATCCAGCATCACCAGCAGGTGCCGTTATGGACTTTGGTGCATTAGATACTCTTCAAGCACTTGGTAAAACTGAAGCCGTCATCGCATTCCCAGTAAAAAGTGCACCAAGCTATATTGGCGAAATCAAAACAGCAAGCGTCAATGATACAGGTAGCTTGAAAGATGCAAGCGTTGAGTTATTAACAGAGCTTAAGCCTGACTTTATCGTAATTTCTCCTCGTTTAGGTGGTAAAGCGGAAGAGCTTGGGAAAATTGCGCCGGTGATTAACTTCGCGGCAACAGGAGATGATTATTTCGCAGCTGTTTCACAAAATGTTTTAGCGCTTGCAAAACAAGTAAATGCTGAAACGGAAGCAAATACAAAATTAAATGAACTTAACGCTAAATTAGATGATGTTCGTAGCAATGTTGCTAAAAGTGATAAAACAGCACTCGTAATGATGCACAATGCCGGTAAAACATTCGCAGCACCAACAGGTGGCGCGGGTAAATTCATTCATAACTTCTTAGGTGTAAAAAATGCTGTAACAGCTGCGCCATCAGAAGAGCGTCAAGCAGTGAATGCTGAATTTTTAGCTGAAGTTCAACCAGATGTGATCTATATCGTTGATAGAAGCGCTGCGATTGGTCAAGATCCAATGGCATTAGATACATTCAAAAATGAAGTTGTTTCAACCGTTAAAACAAAAGATGGTAACGATATTAAAGTTGTTTATCTTGAGCCAGCTCTTTGGTATTTATCAGGAAATGGTTTAATGAGTGTTGAAGCACAAGCAAAAGAAGTTGAAGCAGGTCTTCAATAGTCCTTAATCCTAGATATATCAAGGTGTTTAAGTAAATACTGACATGTGAATTAAACGCCTTTTAAGTTGTAATTTTAATAGTTTCTGCTCTTGGCCCTGACTTTTCGAAATAAAATTTGTTGACTTCCTCCAAAAACCATGCAAATTATATCCTAAGAATTTCGAAAAGATCAGGGTTCTTTTTTTATC
>CAZPIQ010000064.1:0-2439 GCA_964586665.1 uncultured Ignatzschineria sp.
GGAGTAGGGCAATATGGGGAACACTTTATTTTTCTTTAAGGTATGAAAAAGCGCCTAAATAGGCGCTTTCTAAATATCTACTTGGAGATCACTGATCTTCACTAGAAGTTGTAGTTAATCCCTAAAGCGACATTTGTTAATGTTGAACGATTTGTAATAGGGCTATCTTTCACTTTACTTGGGAGGAATTCAACTTCAACACCGCCAAATACGTGGAAACGCTCCGTTGCTTTTGCGACGAATCCAACTGCAAGACTCGGTGTGACACTTGCGCTAGGTCTATATTGTGAAATACCTGTTTTAGCAGATTCAGATGCTGAAACACCATAGTAGTAACGGTTATGTTTCTTATCATCCCACTGAAGGTTAACAGAAGGGACGAGAGTGAAATTGCTTGCCATTTTGTAGATATAACCCAATCTTGCATTCGCATTGAGGCCTTTACTACGGCCAAGAATATCTCCTTGAAGATCTGCATTGATAAAGACATTGTTATCAAAGCGATGGCCAAGACCTGCGCCTAAAAGAATGGTTGACTTACGGCGATCAAGCCCTGTGTAAGCGCCATGTGCATCAGAAGGCTTATAACTAAGCGATTGATATTGTGCATGGATATCGATAGTTGTATTACCAAATTCCATCACATCCACGCCCATTTTAAGACCTTTGATGAAGAAAGGTCCTGACTTGTATTCGATATGTGGTACCGGAACCCAGTCAGAGCTATCTCCGACAAATGGTTTTTGCTGATAACCTGCACCAAGGCCAAGGCTTAAACCTTCTACGCTACTTGCATGTGCAATACCTGTGAGCGAAAGAATGAGAGCGATTAAGATTTTTTTATTCATAGTGAAATGTGTCCCATTGTAAGGGTTTACTTGAAAATCGATGCATTGCTTAATGAGGGGAAGCATCGATTCAGAGATTTATAATTATGTAGGTTGATATTTTGAGGAGGATAACCTAAAAATTGTCAAAATTAATAAAAGTTTGTCGACATTATAAGTTTCACTCACTGCACCGGCAACAAGAATATTTCGGTAACTCTTTGCTATACTTACATTTATTATGTTTCTATTTGGCGGTATTTGCTGCAATATTGATTGCTTCCCAAGTGGTTGTGAAAGGTGGCGCATAGCCTAAATCAATAAAGCCTAATTCATCTGTGGTAATGCCTGCATGGATGGCAACGCTGAGAGCATGAAGTCTAAGGGCTGCGCCCTCTTTACCAAATATCTGTGCCCCTACTAATATTTTGGTTTGCGCATCATAAACAAGTTTAATCGTGAGCATCTCTTGATTAGGATAGTAATTGGTGTGATTGGGTGTTTTGACAAGCGTGGTTTTATATTGCACACCATATTGATTACCATGTGCAGTTGCTAATGTTTCCGTTAACCCGGTACTGCCCGCTTCATATTTTCCAGCCTTGATAAGACTTGAGCCTAATGAGCCAGGATAGGCCTGAAAGTTAGCTTCATCACTCACAATATTTGTGCCAATGAGGCGACCTAGCTTATTAGCTGAAGTTGCGAGTGGAATATAACGTTCACCTAAGAATCGATGGGGAACCGAGGCACAATCGCCCCCACTAAATACATTCTTGATAGAAGTCTGCCCAAATTTATTGATCTTAATCGCGCCATTGGTCATTTTGGAGAGATTAGGATCGGTAATAAAGGCTGTATTAGGTTTAAAGCCAATTGCGACAATAACGGCATCTGCTTTAATCGTATTTGTAGGTGGTGTGCCTGAAGCATTCTTTTCAGCGGTACTATCAGCCGCCACAACACCGGTAACTTTCCCATTTTCAACCTCAAAACCCGCGACCATTTGATTGAGGCGAATATCAATCCCTTCTTCGGTTAAGGCATTTTGGAGAAGCTCTGAAAACTCAGGATCAAAAGGTCCGCCCATAATGGTTGAAGTACCCTGGAAGATCGTAACTTTCTTCCCCAGTAATGCAAGCTGATCTGCAACCTCAACACCAATAAAGCCACCACCAATGACAGCAATGTCTTGGTATTGATCGAGGTTGGCTTTTAAGCTCTCCACATCGTGCAGTAAAGTATGTTGATAAACGTTTGGTGCATCAGCACCCGGAACAGCGAGTTGAATCGGGTTAGCGCCGGTAGCAATCATTAAACGATCATAGGGCAGAGTTGAGGTCGACCCTGTTTTACCGTCTTTAATCGTCACAATCTGCTGATTAAAGTCGATATTGCTGGCTTCAGTTTCAAGAAGCAGTTCGATACCACTATCAGTAATTTGCTGCGGTGTTCGAGCGAACATATTATTTTTATCTGTGAACTGCCCACCTAAATAGTAAGGAAGACCACAAGCCCCTAAAGAGATATAATCTGCTTTTTCTATCACGGTGATTTGTGCATCAGGATTTTCACGCTTTGCTTTTGCAGCAACGCTCATACCGGCGGCAAT
>CAZPIQ010000064.1:2539-7426 GCA_964586665.1 uncultured Ignatzschineria sp.
TCCATACGATAATCATGCCAAGTGGTTTGTACGCCGCGAGTACGAAGGAATTCTTCTGCCGCAATTCCAAGTTCAAGTTTGACAACAGGATCTAATGTACCGTGTAGATGAAGCGTTGGAATTCCGATTTTGTTATCCCCAATTGTGAGCGATTCATCAAAAGTCGCACTATAGGTAGAGAGCGCCATCACGCCACCGACGGGTTTATCATAAGCAATAAATGCCGTATGAAGTACAACAGCGCCACCTTGTGAGAAGCCCGCAAGGATAATTCGATCAAGTGGAATACCGGCGGCAATTTGTGCTTCGATCAGTGAAATCACATATTGGCTTGATTCATCAAGCTCAGATTGTTTAATCTCACGTGGAGAAGTAAGCGCAATAATGTCATACCAAGAAGGCATCGGAAAACCATTGTTGAGTGACACAGGTCGAACAGGTGCTTGCGGTAAAATAAAACGTGTATTGGGTAAAACACGTGCTTGAAGAATTTCAGCCACAGGCAAGAAGTCTTGCTTTGTTGCACCTAAGCCATGAAGCCAGATAACGGCTGAATTTGCGGATTCTTTGGGTTCAACAATAATCGGAGTTTCCATTGATTAACACCTTTCGTTCAGTGAATATAAATAGTGATCTTAAAATCTATCTCATTGAAGCGTAAAACCTTAGGTTTACATCGAAGATTCTGCTTAGAGATACATTTCAGATATATCATTTCAGATATATATTAAGTAATTGTATTGATATTGATAATATCAGAGATTAAATCGTTACGCATCGAGGTGCACATCAAAGCCAAGTGTATCGCCCATATCATTAATAAGATCTAACCATGTCGGAATGACAAAGCTTGTCATTAAAGGCGCTAAATCAAGTTCTTTCGCTTCTTTTGGGGTGATCCATCTTGCTTCTGCGATCTCGGATGCGGCCTTTACTTCTAAATGCTCAGGGAGAAGAATAAAGAAGAGGTTAGAGCGGATAAAGTACCCCGGTTCATTCGCCGCTTGTGCTTCATAGGTCTGAATAAAGTGCGCAAGCGCTGGTGGAATAGCAAGACCAACTTCTTCGTAAATCTCGCGTGTTAAGGCTTGAATCGGTGTTTCACCTTCATCGATTTTCCCGCCTGGAAGCATAAATTTTTCGGTATTTTGTTTACGAACCACAAGGAGTTTACCCTTGGGGTCAATAATAATGCCGGCAGCAAGGATAAAGAGTTTGCTTTCATCAATGGTCATGGAGCGTCCTTTTATGAGTGATCTTAAGTGATTGAAGAGATGTTGCAGATATATTGAAGATGATATTGTTTCAAATATTATTGAAAAATGTTGCTGAAAGGGATTCCAATCATGCATCGTTGAATTTTTATATCCTCTAATTGTACGGCATTTTGAAAATGATTTAGATTAAGTCGAGAAGAATTAGTGCTAAAAATAGTGATTAATTCAATCGGGATACATGATAAATATCGCAAAAAGCGGTATTATCTAACTGTATAAATAATATTTGGATAGGTTAAAACATTGTCCATTTCATGGGCTGTTTTGATCCATTGAATGCCAACTAAATAAAGGAGCCATAACTAATGAGTGAGCTAAACTTTCAAGAAGGTCTAGTGGTTGAAAACCGTGATCATGCGATTTTCATGGAGATAAACTTTAAAAGTGATGATTTAGATGCGATTAAAGATGCAATTTCAGGATTGCTCGCACGTCAAAGATCTTACGCAAGTCGTTTTGATAAATGTGGTTTACAGATCGTAGTGGCATTTGGTCGTGATGCTTGGACAAAGCTTGCCGGCAATGATGAAAGTGCAACTGAATTAGTGGACTATACAGAGCTTGGTTATGGGATCGGGCAAGCAACACAGCGTGATATGTTCGTGCATATCAACTCTCATTCTCATCGCATTAACTTCTCAGTGGCGCAAGATCTTGTGAAGCTCTTTGCAGGATTAATTACCGTTGAAGAAGAGGTGCATGGTTTTAGATGGTTAGAAGCGCGTGATTTAAGTGGCTTTGTAGATGGTACTGAAAACCCGAAAGGCTTAAAAGATCGTACAGAAGTTGCGGTAATTAATGACGGCGTTGATGCCGGCGGGAGTTATGTTGTTGCGCAAAAATGGGTGCACTCATTAGAGCAGATCGCACATTTCACAGATAAACAGAAAGATGATATCTTCGGTCGTCATCGCGAGTCAGATATCGAAATGGCAGATGATGAGAAGCCAGTCGGCGCGCATACAGAGCGTGTTGTGATTGATGATGAGAATGGTGATGAGCTTGAAATCGTCCGTCACAGTCTTCCATATGGTTATGCAAGCGGTGAGAAAGGTCTCTACTTCTTGGCATACAGTGCAGAGTTAACTCGTTTCCAAAAAATGTTAGCGCGTATGTTCGGCGATGAAGATGGTAATTTTGACCATATGTTTGCTTATACACATGCTATTACGGGGAGTTTCCTTTATGTGCCATCGCTCGATCAATTAGATGAGATTGGTGCTTCGTAGGCGATAGTTCATCTATTTTAGGTCTATTGATTATTTTAAAAGAGTATCTTCGGATGCTCTTTTTTTGTGTCTTTCAATAAAGACATTGCAGATCATTAGAAAAAGCTATAGAATTCTCGAGTTTTAAATAATGACCTACCGGTCGGTAGGTTGGTTGATGACATCCCTTTCCCGTTTCCTATGTCCTCAAAACTCTTTTAGAGAAACAGTGGGTTGAGTTCAATTCTGAGGTTCGCTCAGATGAGGCATAAGGATTTATGAACGCAAAAGTTGTGACGAGTAATCGTCGAGCAGTGAGTCTTGCTCTTATTATGTTAATGGCGCTGTTAACGGCGCTTGATTCCATGGCAATTGATATGTATTTGCCGGGAATGCCGGATATTGCGACGGATTTAAAGGTTCCTTTAAGTAAGATTCAGCAGACGCTTGCGATCTTTTTAGCGGGGCTAGCAATTGGGCAGGGGATTTATGGGCCATTACTTGATCGTTTTGGTCGTCGCCTCCCGCTTCTGATCGGGATTATGATTTTTATCGGCGGTTCGATTATGGGGGCATTAGCACCGACAGTTGAATGGCTATTAGTTGCGCGTTTCATTCAGGCGATCGGCGCCTCAGCAGGGCTTGTAACACCGCGTGCGATTGTGGCAGATACTTGTAATTTAAAAGAGTCCGCGCATGTATTTTCAATCTTGATGCAAGCGATGATGTTAGGACCGATCTTAGCGCCTGTTTTAGGGGGAATTGTATTAGATATCGCAGATTGGCGTATGATCTTCTGGGTCATCGCTTTTGTAGGTTTCTTGAGTCTTGTTTGGGCTTGGAAATTAGTGCCTGACTCTCTGCCAGTGAGTGAGCGCTCGCCTTTAAATATGAAGCATGTGCTTAAAACTTACTTTGCGCAGATGTGTAATTATAACTTTATGCTCTATGCACTCGCATCCGGCTTTGCGATGAGCGGTCTATTCCTCTACGTGAGTGGTTCTGCGTTTGTCTTTAGAGAACACTTTGGTCTCTCGTCATCGATGTTTAGTTATCTTTTTGCGCTAAATTCATTGGGGCTTGTTTTAAGTGGCATGATCTCGAATTTCTTTTTAGTAAGAGGCGTGAGCTCGAGAAAGTTACTCATGATCGGAATGTTTATTCATACGATCGCAGCCGCAGTGCTCTATCTCTTATCGCTTAAATCATCACTCTCATTATTGGCATATACCGCCTGTATCGCAATTGCGATCTCGGCATTAGGTTTAGTGTTAGGTAATATTACGGCGTTAACGATGAATAATGGTGGTAAACAAGCAGGAGCTGCTTCTTCTGTGATGGGCGTTTTACAATACTTATTGCCGGCAATTACGGGTTATATCGTGAGCCTATTTGTGCAAACTATTGCCTTATTACCACTCTCTATCGCTATTTGTGGATTCTTAGGAGTTGTTCTATTACTGGCTTGTCGTAAAGAGTCTAAAGCATAAAACTTCCGTAAGAGCTTTTTCACGCAGGATTTTTTAAAACCATTCTTGGGTGATTACAGCATTTCAATGGAGAGATAAGATAGAGGTTGATTGCTCATTGTTTGAGAAAATCGCCTCTATTATTGTTTGTGGGTGATTTTTTTTGAATCTTAATCTCTACGATATTCGGTATCGAATATTAAGATACAATGTCGAGACTGAATGTTAAACAGACCAGATGGAGAGAAGCACGATGACTGCTGAGAGATTACAACAAGCTGCACTAATTCGATTTGCGGAGCAAGGTTACAATGCCACGACGATGAATGAGATTGCGAGTGATGTTGGAATTAAAAAAGCCTCTATCTATGCGCATTTTCGTAATAAGGATGAGTTGTTTTTAAGCTTACTGCCGATGATGGTTGAGCGCGAGTTTGAATGTGTGAAATCAATCATTGTCGGAAAGTCGATTCGTGAAGAGCTCTATCAATATCTTGCAGGGATTTCGGATCGTTTTGAGAGCTCGCATCAAGTGCAGTTTTGGTTAAGGATTCTCTTTGCACCGCCGATTCATCTCTATGATGAAGTCGTATTGCCGATGCATCAATTCATGCTTGAGATGGAATCTTATATTTTTGACCAAGTTGAAAAGAGTGCATTTGGCGTGAGGAAAGATGGATTATCAGCAGAAGTGATTACGGCGAATTATATGGGATTAATCGATAGTCTTCATACGGAGCTTCTCTTTGCCGGAAAAGAACGATTTGAAAGACGATTAGCAGTGATGTGGGAAGTCTTTGATCGCGCGATTTCCCTTGAGCGTTAATGGTTGATTATTTTTAAAATCGCCTCACGGCTGGGGCGAATGCTTGCGTGCTTTTATTAATCTCGCGCCAGCATTTGAAAAGCTTGGATGCTTCTCTATTGCCGGCA
>CAZPIQ010000064.1:7526-10671 GCA_964586665.1 uncultured Ignatzschineria sp.
ATTTAAAGCGAATGATTACATTGCAGCTTTGAAGATCCCTTCAACGTCTGCTTGTGTTCCTTGAACTGGGTTTGTTGCTGAACAAACGTCAAGAAGCGCATTTTTTGCAAGAAGTGGAATATCTTCTGCTTTTGCGTTTAAGAGCGTGAGGTTTGCAGGGATATCAATGCTTGCCGCAAGTTCACGAATTTTCGCGATTGCTGCATTTGCTGCATCCATATCGCTAAGACCCGCAACATCAATGTGCATTGCTTTCGCTACGTCTTTTAAGCGAGCAGCGGCAGCTGTTTTGTTGAAGTCTAAAACGTGTGGAAGAAGAACTGCGTTACAAACACCGTGTGGAAGGTCATACATACCGCCTAATTGGTGCGCCATTGCATGAACGTATCCAAGTGATGCGTTGTTGAATGCCATACCTGCTAAGAACTGCGCGTATGCCATGTTGTCACGTGCTGCGATATCATCGCCTTTCGCAACGGCTGTTGGAAGGTTTTCAACGATTAATGTGATCGCTTTAAGCGCGCAAGCATCTGTAATTGGGTTTGCTGCTGTTGAGATATAAGCTTCAACTGAGTGCGTTAACGCATCCATTCCTGTTGCGGCTGTTAAACCTTTAGGCATCCCTTTCATAAGATGTGGGTCATTCACAGAGAGAATTGGCGTTGAGTTTTTATCAACGATAGCCATTTTAACGTGGCGCTCTTCATCAGTGATGATACAAAAACGTGTCATCTCAGATGCAGTACCCGCAGTCGTATTGATCGCAACCATTGGCAATTGTGGGTTCTTAGTTTTATCTAAGCCTTCAAATTCGCTGATGTCATCGCCGTTTGTTGCACAAAGCGCGATCCCTTTAGCACAGTCATGTGGAGAACCACCGCCGAGTGAGATGACGAAATCGCATTTGTGCTCTTTAAGCATTGCAAGACCGTCAGCTACGTTTTTAGTGGTTGGGTTAGGGTTTGTGCCATCAAACACAACCGCTTCCATTCCATCTTTGTTTAAAAGCTTAATGACTTCATCAGACATACCTGATTTAGAGAGGAAACCATCGGTTACGATTAACGCTTTTTTGAAGTTGTAACTTTTTAAAGTTGCAACTGCGTCCGCTAAAGCATTTTCACCAATGACGTTTACAGGTGGCATAAAGAAAGTACTACTCATAACTTAACTCCTTCGAATAACAGCTTTTGATCGCTGTATTTAATGAATGAAACAAAAATATGAAGAACTTTTAATATTGATTGACTGTTATTGATCATTATTAATAATAAACAATCTCAATTTACTTACGTTTATTATAGATCGAACAGTACGGAACATACAGCCATTTTTCCCGATAAAGATTGATATAGGCGGATGAATACCACATAAAAAGTCCTTGCTGAGATCAATTCATGCTCAATCATTTTGATGTTGATCACTTGCTAACTTTATGTTTAAAGAAAGTTTTATTTGAGTGTTGTTTGGCCAGTGAGTGATTAATGAGGTTGATGAGGCCTGTTAGTTAGATGCTGATTTTTTGTCTGATTTATCAGCATTATTATCATCATCTTCATCGACTATTTTGGCGTAACTTAAGTCAGAATGTTTATCTTTTGAATTCCAGTTCTGAATCATTGTCGTGATATAAACCGTGAATATCGGAAAGATCGTAATTCCGGTAATCGCTAAGATCGCTGTACTGACTTTACCAACGCCGGTCACGGGAATAATATTTGAACCTAAAGTTGTCACGGTCATAGAAGCCCACCAAAGTACATCATAATAGGATTGAACGCTTGGATTAACAGGGGACTCATAGAGGAAGAATATGAGCGTTTGCACATAAGCCATTGAGATAAAAATTGAGAGATAGGCCATAAATAGACCTGTGATTTTATTGCTAATAAGAAGATTAATTAGCAATATTAAAGCAACGACACCCCGAATAATGGGGATGAATTTGATGAGGTATAGGGCATCAGAGCTTAGATCAATCGAGAGACTTGCAAAAATGTTGGTATAGGGGATCGATAATGGGATTAAAATAAAATAACGTTTAAAATAACGCCACTTATTGTCGGCAACTAACATTAAGAGGACAAAATCAATCAGAAAATAGATACATATCCATAACTGTAATTGGGTAGGGACAATATCAAGATTTTTTTGAATATTGGGGAGATCAACAATTGTGATATCGGCGATGAGTATCATTGATGCAATGACAGTCAGGATATAGAGTGTTTTTTTCGCTAAAAGTCGAAATTGAAGAAGAGAAGTGAATGCCATAGAACTCAGTTTGTGTTGGTAAATGAGGATTGCTCTGTAGAAAGATCATACTATTAGAAAATTCAAATACAAGCTTATGTTTAATTTACAAATATATTCATATTTTGAGATGAAAAATCTCTGAAAATATCAATGATATTTTTTTGAGTATTCTTTATAAGTAAACGCCCACTGTATAAAATAATATAATTGAGAGTATGGTATTATTCTTTTCTTTATGGATCATTTGTAAATTTTAGTAAAGAATGAAATATCTAAAATTAAATTAACATAGATTGAATGTATGAGGCATAGATATGTGTAATGAACATAATTCAGAAGTATTATATCAATTACATCCTGAAAAAGTTCGAGACCTTATTAGGAATGGAAGACTCAGAAAGCCGACTTTTGGAATCGCAACGAATTATACGCATGCAGGTTTTGTGATTCTACCCGAACAATATGCTTATGATTTTTTACTTTATACTCAAAGAAATCCAAAAGCATGCCCACTTTTAGAAGTCAGTGAGAAAGGGGCTAGGGAGATGGTAAAATCAGCGAAGGGTTCAGATATTGCGAGAGATGTGACGCGTTACCGTATTTATGAGCATGGAACGTTAGTGGGTGAGGCTTGTTCTATTGAGCGTTAGTGGGTGAGGCTTGTTCTATTGAGCGTTATTGGCGTGATGATTTAGTCAGTTTTTTATTAGGCTCTAGCTATAGTTTTGATTCAGTTTTAAGATACGCAGGCATACATTTAAGAGGTGGGGATAGTGATGATCTGCCACCCATGTTTATTACCAATATTGAGACAGAAAAGGCGGGTATTTTCCGTGGTCCATTGGTTGTAAGTATGCGGGTGGTTCCTCGAAGTGAATTGATCAGAACG
>CAZPIQ010000065.1:0-10631 GCA_964586665.1 uncultured Ignatzschineria sp.
AGCAAGTGTGCCAAAGAGGTCATAAGTGCTTGCTTCATCAATAAGGACTTTGACGATTGTACCGATCATTTCAGGACCCGCATCATCGATATAAACATGACCATCGATCTCAGGTGCATCTGCTTTAGAACGACCAATTGCAATCCCTTCTTCTTCATCGAAATCATCAATTAAAACATCGATTACAGTACCCACTTTCGCTTCTAATTTCTCGGCAGAGATCTCTGCTTGAAGCGCCATAAAACGCTCTAAACGCGCTTCTTGAATCTCAAGAGGAATAGCTTCAGCAAGATCATTAGCGACAGCGCCTTCAACCGGTGAATAGATAAATGCGCCTACGCGATCAAGACGGGCTTCGCGAATGAAGTTTAAAAGTTCTTCAAACTCTTCTTCAGTTTCGCCAGGGAAGCCTACAATAAAGGTTGAGCGAACCGTGATCTCAGGGCAGATTTCACGCCATTTACGAATACGATTGAGCATATTTTCGCTATTTGCCGGGCGCTTCATCGCTTTTAAAATACGTGGAGAGGCATGTTGCATCGGCACATCAAGATAAGGAAGAATTTTCCCTTCAGCCATAAGCGGAATAAGATGATCAACATGTGGGTAAGGGTAGATATAATGAAGTCTTACCCAAATTCCTAATTTACCAAGCTCTTCGCAGAGGTTTTGGATATGGCTACGTACAGGCTTACCATCCCAAAATCCTGTTTGATATTTAACATCAACACCATAAGCACTGGTATCTTGCGCTACAACTAATAACTCTTTAACGCCGGC
This sequence comes from uncultured Ignatzschineria sp., assembly GCA_964586665.1. Classification (GTDB taxonomy): domain Bacteria; phylum Pseudomonadota; class Gammaproteobacteria; order Cardiobacteriales; family Wohlfahrtiimonadaceae; genus Ignatzschineria. Next base: position 781 of record CAZPIQ010000065.1, read on the forward strand.
AGCTGCGAGTTTTTTCGCTTGTGAAAGCACATCGCCCACAGGGTAAGATTGATGCTTACCGCGCATTGAAGGAATAATACAGAATGTACAGCTATGGTTACAGCCTTCTGCGATTTTAAGATAAGCATAGTGGCGCGGTGTAAGCTTAATGCCGGTTTGTGGTACAAGATCCATAAATGGGTCGTGCGGTCTTGGAAGATGCTCATGCACAGATGTCATGACTTCTTGGAAAGCATGTGGACCTGTGACGCTTAATACGTTGGGATATTGATCTAAGATCTTATCCGCATTTGCGCCCAAGCATCCTGTGACAATCACTTTACCATTTTCATCAAGCGCTTCGCCAATCGCATTTAAGCTCTCTTGAACTGCTGAATCGATAAAGCCACAAGTATTAACGACAACAAGATCTGCTTCGCCATATTGAGGGACAATCTCATAACCTTCTGTACGAAGTTGAGTGAGGATATATTCAGAGTCTACTAAGGCTTTAGGGCAGCCGAGCGAAACAAAACCAATTTTTGGAGTCACTATTTAACCTTTTGTCTATATAGGCTAACCATGTGATGATTTTGCTAAGTGCTCACATATAATTAGCAGTTGATAAAATGCGAGGGCATATTTTATAACAGCTTATTGGCTTGTGAAACTTCTTTTTACAAAATTATACGAGGCAAGCTATTTGCCCCAGTATCAACTTAGATTAAGGAGACTAATGAGATTAAGTTAAGGAGAGTAAGGTTATCAAAATAGTGAGGATTTATTTTTTGAGAATAGAAGTGAGAAATTCGCTGTGTGCAGTGATTTCGCTATCATTTGCACGAATCACTCTACGATGATGAGTGCTTGGTGCTGAAATAGTCTGTGTAGATGTAGCTGTACTTATTTGAGACGTCTGGGTGGTTGCTGGCATTTCAAAGGCATCAAAGAAAGATTCTTGACCGCCTGTCATGTTTAAATAAACTTGTGCAAGGAGCTCGGAGTCAAGGAGCGCGCCGTGGAGTTCACGTCGTGAATTATCCACCCCTAAACGACGACAAAGCGCATCAAGGGTATTTCGTTGCCCAGGATACATTTCACGAGCGAGCCTTAAGGTATCGATGACTTCTGAGCGGTCAGTGACTTTGGGCAACCCCATTCTTTGTAATTCGAAGTTTAAGAAGGGAACGTCAAACCCTGCGTTATGAATAATCAGTTCTGCACCATCGATATAGTCTAAAAAACTCTGTCCGACTTTTGCAAAGACGGGTTGATCTTTTAAGAAATCATCGCCAAGACCATGCACGTTAAAGGCCTCAATAGGCATTGAGCGTTCAGGGTTGATATAGACATGAAAATAGTTGTCCGTAATTTCACGGTCAATGAGCTCGATACAACCAATTTCGACCATACGGTCGCCTTTATTGAAATCAAAGCCGGTTGTTTCTGTATCAAGAACGATCTGTCTACTCATAATTATTTTACTATCTCTAACATGTGGTTCTTATAGCAAATGCTATTGAAAATAGGGTCTAAAATCTAATGGATTGCTATTGTGCTGATTATATCATTTTCAAGATAGGGTATTTTTCTATCTTCATGTGAAGGCGAATGGACTATTGTCCACGCGCTTGTTTAATCGCATTTGTGGCAAGATCATCCACGATCTCATTTTCTCTGTGACCGGCATGACCTTTAACCCAGCACCAATCAACTGAGAGATGGCGATCACGTTCTGCCATTAAGAGGCGCCATAAGTCCTGATTTGAAACAGGCTTATTATTTGCGGTCTTCCAGTTTTTACGAATCCAGCCTTCAAGCCAGTTCATAATTCCTTGTTGCACATAACGGGAGTCGGTTGTTAAAACCACATGGCAAGGGCGCGTTAAAGCTTGTAGGCCTTTAATCGCTGCGGTTAATTCCATGCGGTTATTGGTTGTATCTTCTTCATAGCCAGAGAGGGTTTTCTCATGGCCTTTATAGATGAGAAGAGCGCCCCAGCCACCAGGGCCGGGATTGCCACTACAAGCTCCATCTGTGTAGACAAAAACTTTGTCTTCTTCTTTAATATCATTCATTCAAATTACTCTTTTAGATTCTACGATCTCGCTTAAACCGCAACGGCGGCTTTAATGCCGGGGTGTGATTCATAATCGACAATTTCAAAATCTTCAAATTTGAAATCAAAGATATCTTTAGGATCATTATGAATAATGAGTTTTGGAAGCTTCATAGGTTCACGGCTCAATTGTAGGTCTGTTTGCTCAATGTGATTTGCATAGAGATGGCAATCGCCGCCTGTCCAGATAAAGTCGCCCACTTCAAGGCCGCATACATGAGCAATCATATGCGTTAAGAGCGAGTAGCTTGCGATATTAAAGGGAACGCCCAAGAAGATATCAGCAGAACGTTGATAGAGCTGACATGATAGTTTTCCATCACACACATAAAACTGAAAGAGTAGATGGCATGGCGGTAGTGCCATTTTATCAAGCTCTCCGACATTCCAGGCACTAACGATTAAACGTCTTGAATCAGGATTTGTTTTGATGTCATGAATAAGGTTTGTGATCTGATCAACCACAGAGCCATCGGCTTTTGGCCAAGAGCGCCACTGAGCGCCATACACAGGGCCTAAATTGCCATTCTCATCCGCCCACTCATTCCAAATACGAACGCCATTTTCTTGTAGATAAGCGATATTGGTATCGCCTTTTAAGAACCAAAGGAGTTCATAAATAATCGAACGGAGATGAAGCTTTTTGGTGGTGACAAGTGGGAAGCCGGCCTGTAAGTTAAAGCGCATTTGATGGCCAAAGATTGAATAAGTCCCGGTTCCTGTACGATCTTCTTTAAAGTTACCTTCAGTGCGAACTTGGCGCATTAAATCTAAATACTGTTTCATTATTTTGCCTTCTTGTTGTAAGCATAAAAGATAATAAAGAGGCCGATGAGAATCATCGGAATACAGAGAATCATTCCTTGAGTGAGCCAATCTCCGGCAATATAGCCAAGATGAGCATCAGGTTCTCTAAAGAACTCAACAAAGAATCTAAAGCCACCGTAACCTAAAAGGAAGATACCAGAAGCCGCAGCTCTAGGTCTTGGTTTAGCGGTATAGATCCAAAGAATGATAAAAAGGAGTAAACCTTCAGTTAGCGCTTCATAGAGTTGAGATGGGTGTCTGAAGATGTAATCAACAGTTGTGGGTGCATGGCTAAAGAAAAAGCCCCACGTTTGATCGGTAAATTTCCCCCAAAGCTCTCCATTGATGAAGTTTCCCATACGACCAAAGAAGAGTCCAAGAGGTACTAGAGGGGCGATAAAGTCTGTAAATTCCCAGAATGTTTTTTTATAACGGCGGGCCACAAAGAAGCTTGCAACTAAAACACCAATGAGTCCGCCATGGAAGCTCATACCGGCCCATTCAATACTTGAGCCTGTCCAGCCTAAAATAGACATCGGGTTATTGATGAAGTTCCCAAAATCATAAAATAATGTGTAGCCAATTCGGCCACCTAAAATTGCACCAATAAAGAGATAGAAAGCCATATCGCCGACTTGTGCGGGTGTCCAACCTGAGTTTGGTTTTTTAGCGCGATAGCTACCAAGTAGTACGGCAAGCCCAAGAGCAACGATATACATGAGAGCATACCATCTTAGGGCGACAGGACCTATTGAGAAAATAATAGGGTCTATTTCTGGCGAAAAATAGAGTGACATCGCAGTCCCTTTTTGTAGAGAGAAGTGGAGGTAATGGGCAATAATGCCATCATAAAAAAAGGCCTATTGAGGCCTTTTTAATTTGTAAAGCTTGTGTAATTCTACTGTGCTTGTGGTGTTTCTTCAACACTTTGTGATGCTGCGCGTTCGGTGCGAACCTTATCGACAACTTCATCAATCGTGATAAGAAGTTTTTCGTAAGCATTTTGATTACCCGGACGGTTCTGAGCGTCATTTGCGCTTAAGAGATATTTTCCATCTACAATCACAGCCGGCGTGAATGGTACTTGATATTGCGCATTGATGAGTTCAGCGCCACGGTTAAATGAGCTCTTCGCTGAGAAACCATTCCAAGCTTTTAAGAATTTCTCTTTATCAATTCCTTGTGTTGCCATAAAGTCCGCAATTTGGTTTTCATTGATAAAACGCTTACGCTCTTTATGAACCGCATCAAAGAAGGCTTGATGCCCACGATCAAGTTCATTCATCGCTTCAAGTGTGTAGAAAACTTGCGCATAGAGGGTCCAAACACCCTGGCCAGGTGCTGCAAGTGGAATGACTTCAACATCCGGTGTATCTTTCTGCGATTCAGTCCATTTTGCAATGTAAGGTTCGAATGTATTACAAGCAGGGCAAGCGTAAGAGAAGATTTCCACTACTTCGATTTTGTTGGGATCAAAAATCGGTGCGACTTGGTTTGGAAGTTCTTTGTAGTAATTCTGCGCTGAAGCCATGCTTAAAACAGATGCTGCGATAAAAGCGCCTGTTGTGATAAGTCTCTTAATCATCTTTTAACTCCTATTATTTGAGATAACCTAGGTGTGATCTGTACGAATGATGAGATTTATAATTATAAAGGGTGAAAAAGCTCATTTCTAAATCTGTTGAGTATTTCTCAAAGTTAGCGGATAAAGCAGTTCCTAATTTTAAATATCAAGGGGTATTATAAGGCTTTAGGGGGGATAATTCTATGATGAATTTAATACTTCATACTAGGTGCAATTTTGAGGCGATGTTCATTACTAAAAAGAAACCTTCACCCTTATTATCTAGAAATGTCTATAAATGCCTATAAGTAATGAAGGTTAATGTTCGATAATCTGTTGAAGGGGTTGATTATTGGATGGACTCTTGTGATTCACTTGAGATTGGTGTGTCAAAGCTAAAGATCTGTTTCCACTGATCTTTCATGCTAATAATTTTCCAATCTTTCTCTATCGCTTCATCATAAAGTTCTTGGGTAAACTCACCGATGCCATTTGACGGTAATCCTTGCGCAGGACCGTAAGCATATTCACGAATCGCATCATCATGAAATATGAGCATACCGAGTCGAAGGCCATCACCACTTGTGGTGTATTCAAGCATTTCTCTATCGCCGGTTGAATTACCAACGGCAATAATGGGGCGCTTTCCGATTGATAGCTCAATTCCTTTTGCTTTGCCGGAGAAGTTGGTATCGATTAATACTTCAGGCGTGATATAGAGGTAGGATTGATCATCGGCATGATATTGATAATCCATTTCAAAAGCGGTTCCCATAATTTGTTCTGTGGGAATGCCGTAGATATCATCACTATAAACACGTACAAAGGTTTGACCTCCACCTGTGACAATAAACGTTTTATAATCATTCGCCCGTAGGTAGGTTAGAAGTTCTTGCATCGGTAAATAGGTAAGGTCTGTATACTGCTTACCCCAACGTTGATCTTTAGCTGTATTTAACCACTGCTCAACTTCGCTTTTATAAGTGTTAATTTCCCGATTGGTGAGTTCAGCGACTAATGCCGCTTTTAATTGCTGCTTGGGAATTTTAGAAAGCGCTTCCATATTACCTTCGAGGATCGTTTTATAAGGCTCTTGTGTTTTGAGTTCAGGATGCTTATCAGTCATCTGTTGAATTTTATCGATGACATAGATGACTTGAGTATATAAAGGTTGCTCTACCCAAAGTGTGCCATCTTGATCAAACGTTGCGATACGATCTTTCGGTGCAAGGTAGTGCTCCCCGTCTTCAGTTGTTGTTTCAGTAACAATGTTGATAATCGCATCTTTAATAGGGCCATCTTGCCAAGAGGGGAGAGGTTCTGCAAATGTCAGTGTAAAGCAAGAGATCGTGAGTGATAGTGGAAGTAGCAGTTTGCGTAATATCGTCATTTTGTTTTTCATGATTCTTAGCCTCTTAGTGTAATAAGCATGATCCTTATTAGGTTGGCATATAAGTAATGTAATGTTTGAATGTAGTGTTTGGTTTGGTCAATATAATTCATTGAATATTGTTAATATAATATGTCATAAAGACGCTATAAAATACCATAAAAATATTATGGAGGATGATATGAAAGAGATATAGAAAATAATACATTAACAGCTAGTTTTTCTGTAATTGTATGAGTTTGTAGATTTATGAAAATATTGACGAATATTAGGCGATTAGGCAATAAAAAAGCTTCGCCATTTAGCGAAGCTTTCTAAAACTATTTTCTAATTGTGGTTAATCTTTTATCTTCAAGGGACATAAAAGGATTATCTCCTGAGTGACTCTTGAAGGAAAAGATTTTGATGAACTAAGGCTGAAGACCTTGGATATAAGAAGAAACTTCTTTGATTTCAGCTTCAGTCATACGCTGCGCAATGTCACGCATGATACGTGCTGGGTCATTTTTACGCTCTTCAGTTTTGAAGCGGTTAAGCTGTTTCTCTGTGTAGTATGCGTGTTGACCTGCGATTGCTGGGTAGTTAGCCGCTGCGTTACCTTGACCTGTTGGGCTATGGCAAGCTGCACATGCTGGAACACCACGAGCGATATCACCGCCACGATAGATCTGCTCACCACGGATTGCGAGTTTTTCATCAGCAGTACCGTAACTTGTTTTTTGCTTAGATAAGTAGAGCGCAACGTCAGCAATATCTTGATCGCTTAATTTATCTGCTTCAACACTCATTTCTGAGTCAAAGCGAAGACCGTTGTTAGGATCACTATATGAACGTTTCATTTCATAAAGTTGTGTACGGATATACTTTTGGTGTTGACCCGCAAGCTTTGGATATAAGTCGTTTGTGCTTATTCCATCTTTACCATGACAAGAAACGCAAGTCTCTGAAATGATCTTGCCTTGTTCATAGTTTGGTGTGATCTCAGTTGCGTTAATGTTAGTGAACATTAAGGTGACACCAATTCCAATTAGAGCTTTATAGTTAAAACGCACAGCAGTTTACTCTCCTAAATCTGGGTTGTTCTATTTTTCGTTAATTGATATGGCTTTATCGCCTTCGTTTCTGCTCGTTACAAGTCGTTTTGTAACACTACCAAATAACGGTACTTTGAATTCTACATTTAAATATTGCACTATTCTATTCTATTTTGAAAAAAATATGTAGTAGAACTATGAAAGAAGTTTGCCTAAGTCAATATTTACGATAACTAAGTTTCCGTATCGCATTGCAATATTTTATGATGAAGGCCTTGAAGATGGTCTATAATATACAGTTTATAAAGTTATTCGTTGTAAAATTTGTGAGGAGTGTAAAAGTCAATGCCTGTTATTACTTTGCCAGATGGCAGTAAAAGAGAGTATCAAGGTGCGGTTACTGGATTTGATATTGTTAATGATATTGGTCCGGGACTTGCGAAAGCAGCAGTTGGAATTGTTGTCAATGGTGAAGATAAAGATTTAAGCTACACCATCGATCAAGATATCGATTTTAAAGTGTTGACCGTTAAAGATGATGCTGGGCTTGATATTGCAAGACATACCTTAGCTGCACAAGTTTTAGCGCGCGCTGTGAAAGATCTCTATCCTGATGCAATGCTTGCAATCGGACCGACCATTCAAAATGGTTTCTATTACGACGTTGATTTCGTGGAGCCGATTGTTCCTGAAGATTTGGCGAAAATTGATGCACGTATGCGTGAAATTCTTAAAGAAAATTTAGAAGTAACGCGTGAAATGTGGCCTCGTAAAGAAGCGATTCAATATTTTCTTGATAAACGCGAACTTTATAAAGCAGATATTATTGATCGCGCACCTGAAGATCAAACCGAGATCTCACTCTATCGTCAAGGAAATAATGGCGAAGATGTTTTTATGGATCTCTGTTTTGGTCCACACTTGCCAACAACGAATAAAGGTAAAATTGCCTTTGCTTTAACGAATATTGCCGGCGCTTACTGGCGCGGTGATTCAGATAATAAGATGTTAACGCGTATTTATGCAGTTGCATTCCCAACAGATAAAGAGCTTAACGAGCATCTTGAGCGCGTTAAAGAAGCTGAAAAACGTGACCACCGCCGTATTGGTCGTGCGCAGAATCTTTTCCATCTTCAAGAAGAAGCACCAGGAATGGTATTTTGGCATCCAAAAGGTTGGACTATTTGGCAGGAAGTTGAGCAGTATATGCGTAAACGCCAAAAAGAAGAGGGTTACCAAGAGATTCGTACACCACTAGTTGTAGATCGTACACTTTGGGAACGCTCAGGTCACTGGGAAAACTATAAAGAAAATATGTTTACAACGTCATCAGAGAATCGTGATTACGCTGTGAAGCCAATGAACTGCCCATGTCATATCGAAGTATTTAATCATGGCCTTCATTCATACCGTGACTTACCGATGCGACTTGCTGAGTTTGGGTCATGTCATCGAAATGAACCATCAGGTGCACTTCATGGCATTATGCGCGTTCGTGGATTTGTCCAAGATGATGCGCATATTTTCTGTCGCCCAGATCAAGTCATTAGTGAAGTTGAAAACTTCCATAAGTTTGCAATGAGCGTTTATGACCACTTTGGCTTTGAAGATGTGAGTGTGAAACTCTCACTGCGTCCTGAGCAACGTGCGGGAAATGATGAAGTTTGGGATATGGCTGAAGAAGGTCTTAGAAAAGCCTTAAGTGTTGCTGGCATTACATGGGAAGAGCTTCCCGGTGAAGGTGCTTTCTATGGTCCTAAAGTTGAGTACCATATTAAGGATGCGATCGGCCGTTCATGGCAGCTTGGAACGATTCAGTTAGACTTTGTTCTGCCTGAGCGTCTTGGTGCTGAGTATGTTGATGAAGACAATACGCGTAAGATGCCAGTGATGCTTCACCGTGCGATTCTTGGTTCGTTCGAGCGATTCATTGGCATTTTAATCGAGCATCATGCAGGTTCATTCCCGCTTTGGCTTGCACCTGAACAGGTGGCTGTTTTAACCATTACAGGTCATCAAACAGAGTATGCGGAAAAAGTTGCAAATACGCTTAGAAAACTTAATATAAGAACAACTGTAGATGTTCGTAACGAGAAGATCGGTTATAAAATCCGTGAGGCAACTATTTCACGTATTCCATACATCATTGTATTAGGTAATCGTGAGATGGAAGAAGAGATGGTTGCGATCAGAACTCGTGAAGGGCAAGATTTAGGGACGATGAAACTCGAAGCGTTTGTCGAACTTTTACAAAAAGAGATGTAATATAAAAGGTATAAGAGCTTAAATTAATTGTTGAAAAAATCGATATAGCAATTTAAGCTTCCCTTTTAGAGATATAAAGAAATATTAAAATCTAAAAGTGTAATAGGGGGTTGAGCTGATAGGCTCACTTATATTACAAATTTAGTAGGATGATTTAGTAGAATATTAAAATATAGAAATTAAAGTTGTTGGGTTTTTAAAATCGAAATAACATTGAAATATTGTGGTGCAAACACCATTAATATAGGATTGTTAGAGAAAGATTTTAACATTCATACATATTAACAATAGGAGATAAGACTATTAGTAATCAATATGAACACCGTATTAATGAGAAGATTACGGTTAAAGAAGTTCGTTTAATAGATGCAGAAGGTGAACAAAAAGGGATTGTACCCCTTGATGAAGCACTCGATTTAGCATACAATGCTTCGCTTGACTTGGTAGAAGTTTCTCCAACAGCGAAGCCGCCTGTTTGTCGTATTATGAATTACGGTAAATACCGTTATGAATTACGCAAGAAAGCGGACGAAGCTAAGAAGAAACAGAAGCAAGTACAAGTAAAAGAGATTAAATTTCGCCCGGCAACGGACGAGGGTGATTATCAGGTAAAACTACGCAACCTGATACGTTTCCTTAAAGATGGTGATAAAGGCAAAGTAACGCTTCGTTTTAGAGGTCGTGAAATGGCTC
>CAZPIQ010000066.1:0-10548 GCA_964586665.1 uncultured Ignatzschineria sp.
GCGTTTGTTTAAAGTGATTTCAAGATGATGTTTGAAGATAAGTATTCAGCTGATTCTTTTGCGGTATCAGCCTAATCATCTTTTAATCATCATTGTTATTAGGATTTGATCCTACATCATAATCCGAACGCATTTCGAAGTTCTGAATGAAGTAGTGATGACTTGTGTATTGGTCAACGATATCATTCATAATATTCTCTTTAGTGTATCCCATGATGTCGTAGCCTTTACTACCATCATCAAGATAAACTTCAGCGCGGAAGTATTTCTGATCTTCTTGTGCTGACTCCTCATCAAGAAGCGTGAAGCTTGGTTTAAGGTAATGTTTTGCTTTAACACGATAGATAAAGTTCGCATTATCACCATGATCAATCTCAAGACGAATATCACCTTCATCTTCTTTATTAATTGTTACCGGAAGCCCTTGTTTAATGAACTCTACTTTCACGTCCTCAAATGCCGGTACAACGACTAGATCCATAAATTTAATGACATTATCACGACGTGGATAAACCGTTACGTTACGAAGACGTTTCTGCCAACCGCCTGAATCGCGTGTACTTGGTTGAACATACATATTCGCTTTACTACGAATATCAATCTTCCCGTAATCCATTCTAAGCGCTTTAAAGAGCCCGTAGATCGACACTAAAATCACGATACTAAACGGGAATGCACTCATCGTCGATACAGCTTGAAGTGAACCCAGTCCCCCATTTAAGAGAAGAACAATAGCGATTAAACCAGTAATTGATCCCCAGAAGATACGTTGCCAAAGCGGTGTTACAACCACCTCTTTCTTACTTGAGAGCATATCCATCACAAGCGCACCTGAGTCAGCACTCGTCACGAAGAATACAGCAACCATTACAACTGCGATAAAGGAGATCGTTCCACGAATCCATTCAGCAGGAATAAAGTTTTGCACTGATTCTGCAACCGGGAAATGGCTAATAAAGGCAAAGAGTGCTTTTGAACTACCATCTGGCCCTAAAAGAGTCTCTTTAAGCTCAACAATACCATCAGTTGCAATCATATCGATCGCCGAGTTACCGAAAGTCGTCATCCAGAAGAAGGTAAAGCCCGCAGGAATTAACAGCACCCCACCAACAAAGTTACGAATCGTACGACCTCGGGAGATTTTTGCAATAAACATTCCCACAAATGGCGACCAAGCAATCCACCAACCCCAATAAGAGATTGTCCAACCACCGAGCCAGCCTTCAATCTGAGATTTCATCTCAGGGGAGGATGCGGCTTCGTAGCTATACATATTAAAGGTGCTGTTAAAGATACTTGAGAAATAATTACCAATATTTTGCATTAACACTTCGAGCAAGAAGAGTACTTTACCGCCAAAGAGGAAGACAAAGAGCACTAATGCAAACGCTAAAATCAGGTTTAATTCCGAAAGAATCTTAATACCCTTATCTAAGCCCATTGAAACTGAGAGCGTCGCACAGGCTGTCGTGATAATAATTAAAACCACTTGTGTCGGCGATGCAACGGGAATCGCTGGGAAGAGATAGTTCAAACCTGTATTGATCTGCATTACCCCGAACCCAAGTGTTGTTGCAACCCCAAAGACCGTACCAATCACTGCAAATGTATCAATCGCATCACCCCAGCGACCATAAATACGATCACCAATCATTGGGTAAAGCGCAGATCTTACCGCAAGCGGTAAATTCATACGGAAACTAAAGTATGCCAGGATTAAACCGACAATACCGTAGATCGCCCAAGCGTGAATTCCCCAGTGAAAGAACGTGATATTCATCGCCGACTTCGCAGCCTCGATCGTTTCAGGTGTTCCAACCGGTGGGTTTAAGTAATGAAGAAGTGGTTCTGCGACCCCGAAGAACATGATTCCGATTCCCATCCCTGTTGAGAATAGCATCGCAAACCAGCTTTTATCGCTATAAGCAGCCTCTGAATGATCAGGGCCAAGCTTGATCGTGCCATAACGGCTCAACGCGATAAAGATAAAGGAGATCAGGATAATACCGACCGCTAGTAGATAGTACCAGCCTAAGTTCTCGGTAATCCAAGCAAGTGCACCGCTAAAGAATGCGGGCGCATCTGGAAGAAATATTGCAAGTGCAATAATCGCGAAAATAATGATATTCGCACTAATAAAAACGGGAAGATGGAGTGATGAGAAAATACTCGGTTTACCGTTTTCCTCATTCTCCTTATCCGGCAAGTTCCCTTTAATGTTTGTTGCCACCATAAGTTATTACATCCTTCCTCTACACATCATTTGTAGAGATTCTGACCCAAAGGCCCAATGCCTTCAGCTTTAAAGTTTTGACTTTTATAAATATACCGAAAAATAGTAACATAATATCAATCACTTCTCATGTATCCTCCTCCCTACAATATAAAAACTGATACTATTTTATGCAAGGAAAAATAATAAAACGTACATGATATCTACGCATAAAAACCGACGACTATGAGCGTTATTATTTATAAAATCAATTTTGCTGATTAGCCTGATCATGGGGAATTTGGCATTTTCACTAGCTTGAGGAATACCTATCTAACAACGCCCGATTTTTTGGGTATATTTTTATCAAAATTGTCTCAATCTAACAATATTAAAATATATAAAATTTACTCAATAACTTGACAGCTTTTTTTGCAAAAAGTGATCTATAAATCGCACTTTTGTTCGTTATTTTAGGATAAGAAAGATCATAAAAAAGTCCTTTTAGAATGAAAATATTCTAAAAGGACTTCTTGTAAACTAACTTCTAGCACTATTCATCATATTTCATAGTGCAAATTAGGGTTCTAAACTTATCCGGATTAACTGCGATTAAACTGTTTATGACCGATATCTGAACGATAGAAAGTATGTGGTACTTCAAGCTGCTTCATATTTACATAAGCTTTATCATATGCGGTTTTAAAGTCATCTGCGATCGCAACATTGAGTAAAATACGTCCGCCATTACTTAAAAGCTTGCCATCTTCTTCCTTAACGCCGGCATAGAAGATCAATTCATCTTCATCATTAAAGCTCGGTGTATTCAGTGGATAGCCCGTTTGCGGATTATCAGGATATCCTTCTGAAGCTAATACAACACCAATAGCAAACTGCTTACGCCATTTGATTTCAGGAAGTTCTTTGTCCGTTAAGAAGTGATAGATAATCTCGACAAAATCCGTTTCAAGCAGTGGCAAGATAATCTGCGCTTCAGGATCGCCAAAGCGTGCATTAAATTCGATGACCTTAAAACCTTCAGCAGTTTTAAATAGTCCGCCATAAAGGAAACCTGTATATGGCATGCCTTCATGCGTTAAACCATCGACGATTGGTTGCATAATGGATTTCACAGCGGATTGGACTTCTTCACTCTCAGCATCAAAGATCGGTGCATATGCGCCCATGCCTCCTGTATTAGGCCCTTCATCATTATCATAAGCGCGCTTATGGTCTTGCGCCATAACCATCGGAATGACTTTACCATTATGCACAAAACACATCAGTGAGAACTCTTCACCCACCAACATCTCTTCAATTAAGATACAGCTTCCTGCTTCGCCGAATTTATTGCCCTCAAGCATATCATCGATCGTCTCTAGCGCTTCTTCCATCGTTTCAGGAATCACAACGCCCTTACCTGCCGCTAAACCATCCGCTTTAATTACAATCGGCAGACCAATCTCGCCGACATACGCTTTTGCAAGCGTACTATTTGTAAAGCTCTCTGAATGTGCTGTGGGTGCGTTATATTTCACCATCATCTGTTTGGAGAAATCTTTACTACCTTCAATCTGCGCAGCTGCTTTATCAGGCCCCCACACAAGAAGATTACGTTTTTTAAATTCATCAGCAACGCCGGCAACTAAACTTGCCTCAGGACCAATAATTGTTAATTCAATGCCCTCTTTTTCCGCAAAATCAGCAAGCGCAATCGGATCCGTTTCAGCAATATCGACAAGTGTTGCATCTTTAGTCATGCCGGCATTACCGGGTGCAACAAATACTTCAGAAACTAACGGACTCTTACGGCTTTTCCATGCAAGCGCGTGCTCACGACCACCTTTACCAATAATTAATACTTTCATCTATAATCTCTTCCTGATTTGCTATAACTGATTCAACATAAATTTAAAGGTCAGTTCTTTACAACTAGGCCCTCTCTGCACTTAGGATCAATAAAAATTGCCTCTGCTATCTTTCGACCTTGATGTAAAGATTTTTTCATCTACAAAATTATTTCGAAAGTATAGCATAGAAGATTCATCGATAAAGGGCCTATCATGAGAAATCCGCGTAAAAACAACATCTTTGGATAAAGATAAATTGGAACGATATTTTTTATACCTGAGAATCAGCAAAAGACCAGCTAACAGCTTTAATCACTATAAATTACGATATTTCTCAGCATCAAATAATGGTAAGTGCCTACTTGCAGCACCAATAATAATCTCTTTCATCATCAATTTCGCTTGTTCGGGATTCCTCATTCTGATTGCTTCAAATAATAAGCGATGTTCTTCAACAGCACTAGGAATTACCTCAATCATTTGATCTTGCGTCTGTTTAAATGAAAGTAGCATAACCTCTCTTAATCCTTGACCAATTGAGCGTAAAAATGGATTATAAGTCGCTTTTAATAATTCTGAATGAAAGTCAATATCACCTTTTTCAAACAGAGCACGAGACTGTAATCTCGCACCTTCGGCCATTATCACAATCGTCTCTTCAATACGTGCTAAATCTTCACCTCGCGCATTAAGTGCTGCAAGTGCTGAGGTTGCAGGTTCATACATCAAACGAAACACGATCAATTGCTCAAAAATTTCAGGTGTCATTCCAACAGTATCAATCCATTTCAAGACATCAAAATCTAGAAAGTTCCAGAACGTTTTTTCATTTACAATACTGCCACGTTTTGCCAATATTGAGATTAAACCGCGCCCTTCTAAACCTTGAAGTGCATTTCTAACAGAAGTGCGCGAAGCCTCAAAATCTTCCGCCAACTCATTTTCTCCTGGTAGTAATGTTCCTTGTGGGAATTCATCCTTCATAATTCGAATTGCAAGATCATCCATGATTAATTGGGGGATAGAGTTTTTTTTCTTTGACATGTTTATTACATTAATACATCTAATAATCGGAATATATAAAATCAAGCATTCTTATATGTAGCAAGATCTATCCCTGCATTTATACCATAGTTATCTGCTCTGTATTCTATATTTTAGTTTATCTTCAATACTGCCGTTATGATTACAGTTTTATTCTAAATTATTGAATAAAAAATCATTTCCCTCAAGACAACCATTTATGCCCTCCATTTATGTCTACTAATCGTAATATTTCAAAAGCAATCCCTATTTAATAAAACTCCAGTACATTTTGATGCTGATTTACAATATCAGAAAAACTCAAATTATACTCTACATACCAATCTACTTTTATAAATTAACTCATTGTTTTAACAAATTATTTAATAGATAGATATCATTTTTATCTCGCTGAAAAATCTACCTAATCGATCCCTATTGGATCAACATCCCTCCCTCTTATTAAAATTTTCCTTGATTAACTTGTCGGACATGGATACATTTCTTGTATGACAAGATTTCATGTCAAAAAACATAATTAAAATAAAGTTAAATAAAGTTAAATAAAAATTTGAAAAGATGGTGTTTGAAAAAAGTCGCTTGAAAGCCACTTTTCAACGCTGTTTGGAGGCTATATGAACACACATTGGATTGCGATAGATTGGGGGACAACTAATTTTAGGGCTTTTCTACTTGAAAGCGCGGGGAATCAATCACACGTTATCGAACAATATGAATCCCCTAAAGGGATATTATCTGTACAGAACCAAGACTTCGAAGGCATGTTGATTGCTGAAATTGGACAATGGTTCGTCAATTTTCCAGAGCGTCTTATTTTAATGAGTGGCATGATTGGCTCCCAACAAGGTTGGCATGAAGTGCCTTATTTATCATTGCCGGCAGGATTAAATGAAATTTGCCAGAGCGCTCATCACTTTACGCTCAATAATAAGAATCCAGCAATCATTATTCCTGGGATGACAACAAGTAGCCCTTACGAATTACCAGATGTCATGAGGGGTGAAGAAACGCAATTGATCGGACTGTTAGATAACACAGCTCTGGCACAGCTGATTCTTCTACCCGGAACACATAGTAAACACGCTGAAATAGAAAATGGACAAATTCTCGCCTTTACGAGTTTTATGACAGGCGAGATTTACCAACTATTACTAAATCACTCCATGGTCGGAAAAGGCTTATCCACTCAAGTCGATTGTGAATCTAGTTTTATAGATGGCGTAATAACAGCGCAATCGGATGCACCTCTAACGCACCTAATCTTCTCATCAAGAACAAAAAGAGTGTTAAATAAACTTCCCAACTCATCTGTCTCTAGCTATTTATCGGGCCTTTTAATTGGTTATGAGTTAGCGAGAGTTCCTCATAACTTGATGATAACGGTTATTGCTAACCATGCTCTTAGTCAGCTTTATCTCAAAGCCGGCGAAGCTTTAGATCTTTCTTTTAAACAAATATCCAGTGAAGAAGCCTTTATAAGAGGAATTTCGACACTATTACACCATATCGAAGGAGATGCAATATGACCTACCCGACCTTCCCAAACGATGGAGGCTTTAAGAAAAGCCTCCAAGAATCAACGGCCCCTTTTATTGCCATTCTTCGAGGTTTACCCCTCGAGCAAGCTGAAAGCATTGCAATAACACTCATAGAAACAGGATTTCGATATATTGAAGTCCCACTTAATACGCCACACGCATTAGAAGCAATTCATATTATTCAAGATGTCGCCAATACAGCTTCAGAAGAGATCGCTGTCGGTGCAGGTACCGTACTAAAAGCTTCACAGGTGGATCTGGTTCATGAAACTGGTGGTACCCTCATTATTTCTCCTAATATGAATCCCTCGGTGATTCAGCGTACAAAAGCCCTTGGGATGATAAGTATTCCTGGTGTTTATACGGTCACTGAAGCTTTTGATGCAATTGAATCCGGTGCAGATGCTCTTAAATTCTTTCCCGCAGAAAGCGTTTCGCCTGAAATCGCAAAAGCGATGCTTACTGTCCTTCCAAAAGAAGTAGCCTATCTTGCCGTTGGGGGGATTAAACCTGATACCCAGCAGTTATTAGCTTACTACGATGCTGGAATCAATGGCTTTGGAATTGGTGGTGGACTTTATAAACCTGAATATACTCTCGCTCAAATTCATCAAAATGCGCAAAACTTTATGAAAGCTCATCAAGGAGTTTCACTATGACAAACGTATCTAACAGATTTAATGCAAATGATATTATTGGCGTCAATCCTATTATTGCAGTTCCTTTTACGGCTGATGGTAAAATTGATGAAGCTAGCTTTAACAATATCTTAGACTTTCTCTCAAGTTTAGAAATACAAGGCGCGACACTATTTGGTGTTGCAAGTGAATTTCCTAAACTCACGGACAAAGAAAAAGAGAGGCTCACGGAACTTTTCCTAGCACATCCTAACAGTCATTATTTCAAAGCATTTTCTGTGACCGACCACGCAACTGAAGTCGCTGTTGACAAAGCACAACGTTATGAAGCTTTAGGCGCAGATGCCTTGATGCTATTACCTCCCTTTTTTTTAACGCCAAGACCTAGTGAAGTTATATCCCATATCGAAAAGGTTTTAGGGGCTGTAGAAATCCCGATTATGGTACAGTACGCGCCAAGTGAAACTGGATTTCAAATATCCCCCGAAGAGATGAGCCAATTAGGCGAAAAATATCCTAATGCGGTGTTCAAAATCGAATGTAATCCACCAGTACCTTATACCGAATTATTATTGCAGTATTACCCACAAGCAACTGTTCTAAATGGTTATGCTGGGTTGTATATGCTTGATATTTTAAAAGCCGGCGGGAAAGGTGTAATGCCGGGTTGCTCATTTACGGAAGTTTATATTCAAATATATAAGCTTTGGCAAGAAAAGCAATTTGAACAAGCCTATCAACTCCATGCAAAACTCTTTGAATATATTCAAGAATGGATGACTCATTGCGAATATATTATTCAAGTAGAAAAAACGATTTTATATAAACGAGGGATTATTGGCTCTGACTATTGTCGCCATCCTAACTTTGAACTATCCGCCCACGACTATCAAAGAATCGATCAATTTATCGCAGAATTTGGTCTGAGTATTCGATCATAAGCCATTAATAAAACCTAAATATAGAATTACTAAATATCAGTTTCAGAAAATTTTATAACCACTATATCATCTTATTAGCATCATAAAAGAGTGGTGTTCTAATAAGAGCGAATACTGTGAATGAGTTATTGCAAGAGGTTCATTATGAACAATCCACTTTATACTAGTACCCTAAAAAAACTTAATATTCGTCTTATTCCCTTTTTAATGTTGCTCTACCTTATTGCATATATTGATAGAGCCAATATTTCCGTTGCAGCCTTACAAATGAATGCAGATTTAGCACTGACTTCTGAGATGTTTGGTATTGCTGTCGGGATTTTCTTTATTTCTTACATTATCTTTGAAGTTCCTAGCAATATTTTCATGACCAAAGCCGGCGCTCGTATATGGATTGCTCGTATTATGGTTTCCTGGGGAATCGTCGCAACTTGTATGGCATTTGTGCAATCTCCAATGCAACTCTATATCATGAGATTTCTCTTAGGTGTTGCTGAGGCAGGATTTACACCTGGCATTATCTTCTATCTATCCTGTTGGTACCCCAAAAGTGATAGAGCCCGTGCGATGTCGATGTTCTATATAGGTGCTGCGCTCGCATCCGTAATTGGACTACCGATCTCTGGGGCTATTTTGAATATGGATGGCTTCTTCGGCATTGCCGGTTGGCGTTGGCTATTCTTTATCGAAGGAATCCCAGCAATTATATTAGGTATTATTGTCTTCTTCTATCTTGATGATGCTCCTCATAAAGCAAAATGGTTATCACAAGATGAACGCCAATGGCTTGAAAATAAGCTTAAAAACGAAGTTTCTGAAATGCCAGCGCAACAGCACCAAGCTAAATGGTATGAAACTTTTAAAAGTGTAAAAGTATGGTTACTGAGTGCGGTATGGTTCTTACAGGCCTTTGGAACGATTGGTATTACGATGTTTTTACCACTGATTATTAAAGGGGTTGTCAAAGATCAAAGTAACTTTATTATTAGCCTCTTGTCAGCTGTGCCATTCCTTTTTGCTTGTATCTTTATGTTCTTTAATGGACGACATTCGGATCTTACTAGAGAACGTAAATACCATTTAGGATTACCGCTCTTTTTAGCAGGTGCACTATTACTCGTTGCAACATTCACAGATAACTTGTTGCTGGCTTACCTTTTACTTGTTATTACTGTCGGCCTCAATTGGTCTATCATTCCGATCTTTTGGGCTTCAACAACCGAGATTCTCATTGGTGTTGTTGGGGCAACCGCAATTGCACTTATTAACTCCGTAGCCAATATTGCAGGGTTAATTTTTCCACCATTAATGGGGCGTATTAATGATATGACTGGAAGCTATAATATTTCGCTCGTCATCATTGCATGCGCATTAACCATAGGCGGAATGCTTAGCCTCTATGTTGTTAACAAATACCACAAGCAATAAGAAATAAGAAATAAGAAATAAGAAATAATGAATAAGAGATCATTACTCTATTTTTTAATGATCTTTTTTGTAGTCGTTGATTGTCTAAACATCTTTAAATGCCTCCTAAGCTCTCTTCTCTCAACATTGAAAAATGTTGAGAAAAATGAGGATTTTTTTATAAAGACCTTCACCAATAGTCTCTATAAAAGCATCATGATTAGAAATCACTATGTGAGAAATGATATCTCTATACCATTCTTTTGATGTTGAGAGTGTCACAAATATCAAATCTATCACTAAGACTACTTTTTAAGGTAGACCTTACAAGGTCTACCTTCTTTTTACCTTAAAAAAAGCGACAAATAACTCCAACCAATATTTACTGCTCAATCAATAATCTAATACCTAAAAAAATCTTCTGCATTGACGCTTAAAGTCCCGATTGCTATTCTTTCTATTCGATATTGGTATTTAAACCAATATGTTATTAGACTCCCCCTTTAAGAGAGGCTTTCATGCGTTTATTAATTGCGATTTTTATCCCTTTCCTCGTTTTCTTCACAATCGGTCGCCCACTTGCCGGCATTATCTGCTTAATCCTGCAAATTACCTTAATCGGCTGGATTCCTGCTGCGATCTGGGCCGTTTATTCGCTTTCTCAGTATAATACTGATAAAAAAATTAATAATATGTTTCGTAACAATCAATAGTCAAAAACGATTCAAATAGACGATTAAATAAATTGATATAGGTTAGAATAAAGGTAGATCTTTCGATTGGAAGATCTACCTTTTTAATTGATGTAAAACAAGTAATTAAACATCATTAAATTGAGATTACCTCTACATAATCTCGTATGAAAAGAGGCTATTTAGCAATATAAAACGACTATTAGTTTGACAACTGAGTCAAATT
>CAZPIQ010000067.1:0-8465 GCA_964586665.1 uncultured Ignatzschineria sp.
ACCTCTTCTTGATACTCTTTTTTCACATACTCAGAATCGCCACCGATCACAAATAACACTTTCCCATTCCAAGTTGGAATTGTTTTCCAACCAGAAACCTCTTCATACTTTTCATCAAGAATCGGCACATTAAAGCGGAATTTGCCATTCCGGAAGGATTTGAGTAAAAACTGAATGACAAAATCACCTTCAGTGATGTAATTCTTCATCAGCTCTGCTGCTTCCCGGCGATCTGTAATACCACTTGCTTCAACGGCTTTAAGGGCGTTGAGGATATCATCATGACGGCGCTCTTGATAATCAACCGGTGCAACATCAATGATGATAAGTTTATCAATACGATCAGGAATCAACTTTGTCACGGTCATCACTGCTTTTCCACCCATTGAATGCCCAAGTAAAATCGCTTTTTCAATATCTAAATGATCGAGAAGATTGACGATATCTTGCGCCATTGCATCATATGTCATCTCATCGCTGTGAAATGATTCTCCATGATTACGTGCATCGATCTGAATCGTTGTATATTCCTCAAGCCCGCGAGCAACCATGCCGAGGTTGTTCATATCGCCGAATAATCCATGCATGATGAGAATCGGGATATCGTGTTTTTTAACATCGGGTTCTGTCACTTTGTAATTGAGTAGTTGTGTCATTATTCTCTCCCTAGTTTTTATCTTTTAAATTGGGATATAAATTGAGATATGAGTTGAGATATGAACTAATATTTCTATCTAAACCTATGCATATCTCAATCATATCTCAATCTTATTAATTTATTTGTGCCTTTCAAGTTATCGCATTGCCTTTGCGAATGATAGCGTGCTTTTATGAATTTTGTGCCGGCAATGGTGATCTGAAAACGCTAACATGTTTAACGTAGCTTTTTCTGCCAAGCATAGATGAGATCAAGCGCCATTCTCGGCGTGAGGTCATTGGCATCAAGCGCTTTAATCTCTTCTTCTACTTCAGAAGGAAGGGCTTCCATAAAAAGTGGTAGTTCTGCTTGTGGGCTTGGCGCTTTTGTTTGGGGTGTTTTGTTATTTACCTTATCTTCTGTTTTGCTTTCCGCTTTTATCTCTACGCTAGAGGGCCTAGAATCAGCTTCTTGATGATGAACTGATGCGGCTAAGAAGCTCTTTTCAAGTTCAGCAAGCTTTGCCTTTGCGGAAGTGATTACAGCCTTTGGTACGCCGGCAAGGGCTGCGACTTGTAGGCCGTAGCTTTTGGAGGCAGCACCAGGTTTGACTTCATGCATGAAGATGATCTCATCTTTGTACTCAACGGCATCAAGATGAAGGTTCTTTACGGTCGGATAGAGCTCTTCAAGCTCAGTCATCTCAAAGTAGTGTGTTGCAAAAATCGTCATCGCTTTCGCTTTCTCGGTGAGATAAACTGCGGCGCTCCACGCAAGGGATAGACCATCAAGCGTTGATGTACCGCGCCCAACTTCATCCATTAATACTAAACTCTGATCAGTTGCATAGTTCAAAATGGTCGCCGTTTCTGTCATCTCTACCATAAAAGTGGATTGTTCTGAATTAAGGTCATCTTGCGCGCCAATTCGAGTAAAGATTCGATCAATCGGGCCAATCGTTGCGCGTTCAGCCGGCACAAATGAGCCGATATGCGCCATTAAGGCAATGAGAGCGGTTTGACGCATATAGGTCGATTTACCGCCCATGTTAGGGCCTGTGACGATTAGCATATTCGATTGAGGATTGATCGAAAGGCTATTCGGAATAAATGGACGAGATAAAGTGCGCTCCACAATTGGATGACGACCTTTCACGATCTCAATGCCGATCTTTTTGCTAAACTCAGGGCGACACCAATTATAACGATTTTTAAGTCTGCCCAATGTGATAAAGATATCAATATTCGCCAGCGCCTCACTTAAGAGGCGAAGATCGGTTTGATGGGGTTCGATCTTCTCGAGTAGCTCATCCCAAAGTGCTTTTTCAAGCGCGAGTGATCGCTCTTTCGCTGAGAGGATTTTGTTTTCAAACTCTTTCAGTTCAGGGTAGATGTAACGCTCTACATCCTTAAGGGTTTGACGACGCACATATTCTGTCGGCACTTTATCTGAATGAATTTTTGAAACTTCAATATAGTAACCATGAACGCGGTTATATCCGACTTTGAGCGTTGGGATGTTTAGGCGCTCACGTTCTGATGTTTCAAGGTTTAAGAGGAATTGATCGCCTTTCGTGCTGAGCTCAATAAGCTCATCTAAATTAGCGTCGTAACCTGTTTTAATCACGCCACCATCTCGAATCAGCAGTGGCGGTTCATCGACAATGGCTGTTTCTAACAGTGTACAGAGCGCATCTTGTGGTTGTAACCATTCAAGCCAGATAGGATCGATCGTTAGAAGTGCTTCATTTTTCGCAATCTCAGCAACGATCTCCGGCGTATTTTGAAGAATACGGCGAAGCTGTGTTAAATCTCGCGGACGAGCGGTTTTAAGGACAATTCGAGTGACAAGACGCTCAAGATCGCCGACATTACTGAGCGCCTCACGAATGCTCTCGTGCGCTTGCTTCTCTTCGAGTGATTCAAGAAGATCAAGGCGCTCATTTAAAATACGATGATCACGAAGCGGGCGATTCAACCATCTTGAGAGAAGACGCGAGCCCATCGGTGTTTGACACTCATCAAGTAGATCGCGTACCGTATTATCGGTTTCGCCGTAGAGCGTGCGCTCGATCTCAAGATTACGGCGCGTTGTCATATCAAGAACAACGGCATCATCGATTGATTCGAGATTAATCTGATTAATATAAGCAAGCTGATCTTTCTGCGTCTCTTTCACATAAGTAAGGAGGGCGCCGGCAACATGAATGCCGAGATGACTCTGCTCGATTGAAAAGCCTTGAAGGCTCTGAACACGGAAATGCTCGCAAAGTAGCGTATAGTTGCGCGCTTGATCAAAATGCCAATCAGGAAAAGGTGTGAAATGGCAAAGGCTACGGATTTTTGCCGGCACTTTAAGTGATTCACTAACCACGATTTCAGAGGGCTTAATGCGAAGCAGTTCTGCTGTCATTGCCTCTTCTGTTAAAGGCGGCAGTAGTGAAAATTCTGCGGCGGCAAGATTGATCCAAGCTATGAGCCATTTGCCTTCGACTTCAAAAAGGGTTGCTGTGATACTGTCATTTTTCGCATCAAGGAGATAATCATCGGTTAAAGTTCCCGGCGTTAAGATACGTACTACATCACGTTCAACAGGTCCTTTTCCAGTGACTTCGCCGACTTGTTCACAGATTGCAACTGATTCCCCTTGCTTTAAAAGACGCGCAAGATAGCTCTCTGATGAGTGATGGGGAATACCGGCCATCGGAATTGGTGCGCCCGCAGAGTTTCCACGTTGCGTTAAGGTAATATCGAGTAAGCGCGCGGCTTTTTTTGCGTCATCATAAAAGAGTTCGTAGAAGTCCCCGAGACGATAGAAAAGAAGCATGTTGGGATAGCGATCTTTGATCTCCCAATATTGCTGCATCATCGGTGTGTGGGCTGCGCGATCTACTTTAGTCATAGGTTAGTCTCTTTCCCTGTTTTATGAGTTATTGCTTTTTATTGCTTTGAGAATATGAAGCGGATTAAAAATGTTTTAAGGGCATAGTATAACAATTTCAGATTCGCTCTGTTGAGTGTCGGCAAGAGGGGTGTTTTTTTATGCATTTTTCATGATTTTATGAAGCTTGTTTAACGGTTTGTTTTTAAATAAAAAATATGTGGTCATAGTATGTGTCATAGGAATATGGGCGATAAATAGCGGATTGAAAGCGGATGGTGCGGTTTTTAAAAATAGTCTCTATGGAAATAAGATCTATTTCTAGAAAGCCCCATCATTGCTATTTGCTTCTTTTTCCTATTAAAATTCTCTAAAAATCGTGTAAAATGGGGCGTAATGTTTTTATTTATATAAGCGACTTATTATTCGGCTTCTTGTCGATGGGTCATTTGAGTTATAAATTGCTTACATCCAATACATTCTTAGAAGGAGAGTCATGGAAGTATTTTTGGGATCCCTAGTGGATCCATCAGTTTGGGTATCGCTCGTTATACTTCTTTTATTAGAAGTCATTTTAGGGATCGATAACCTTATCTTTATCGCAATTCTTGCCAATAAGCTTCCACCTCAACAAAGAAATAGAGCACGTGTTATCGGGCTTTCCTTAGCACTGATTATGCGTATCGGGCTCTTATCGATTATGACATGGCTCATTACGCTCACAGAGCCACTTTTTGTCGATCCCTTCTTCCATCATCCATTCTCCTTTAGAGATATCATTATGATACTCGGTGGATTCTTCCTGATTCAAAAAGCAACGCGTGAGCTTCATGAGCGTATTGAAGGGGAAGTGGATTTTGGTAATAAGTCTAAAACATATGCGAAATTTTGGCCGATTGTGGCACAAATTATTGTCCTTGATGCAGTCTTCTCATTTGATGCGGTTATTACGGCAACGAGTATCGCAGATTACCTTTGGGTCATGATTTTAGCGGTCACAATCTCGATGGGAATGATGATCTTTGCGGCAAAAGCGTTGACTGTATTTGTGCATAAGCATCCTACGATTGTTGTACTTTGCTTGAGTTTCCTCTTAGTGATTGGTTTAACGCTGGTTGCAGAAGGTTTTGGTGTTGTGATTCCTAAAGGCTATATCTACGCAGCAATCGGTTTCTCACTCTTTATTGAGTTCATGAATCAATGGATCAACCGTAAACAGCAGAGCGTTTATAACCAATATTCACGCCGCGAACGTACGGCGAATATGGTCTTAAGAATGCTCGGTAACGATCCTGATGAATCAGACGAAGAAGATAGCGAAGAGAAGAAAAAGGATGAAGAGGAGCCGATTCTTTTTGGGGAAGATGAGCGTAACATGGTAAGCGGAGTATTAACGCTTGGAGAGCGTACGATTCGTTCGATTATGACGCCTCGTAATGAGATCTCGTGGATTAATGTCCAAGATTCTAAAGAGCGTCTCCTTGAAAGCATGGATGAGAATCCCCATAATCAATTTCCGATATGTGATGGCGCCTTAGATAATGTTAAAGGTGTTGCTAGATCGAAAGATATTGTGATGGATCTCATTGAACATGGTGCAGTCCAAGAGGAGAGCATTAAGTCAGTGATCTTCTCCCACCGCTCAACGAGCGTTTTGAAAATGATGGATATCTTCCGTGATAGTAAAGCGCATCTTGTCGTTGTGACCGATGATTTCGGTGGCGTACAAGGCGTAATCACATTACTTGATGTCTTTGAGGCAATTGCCGGCGAATTCCCGGATGAAGATGAAGGTCTTTCTATTCAGAAGATTTCAGATGATGAATGGAATATTGATGCAGGGTGCGACTTGATTTTAGTGGAGCAAACCCTTAATACGCGTGGTCTTGTCGATGAAGATGGAGATTACAGTTCGTTAGGTGGGCTTATGGTAGATCAGTTTGATAGTCTACCTGAAAAGGGCAACTACCTAGATATTGAAGGTTTCCGCTTTACTGTGACAGATGTAGACGATAAACGCATCTTGATGGTGAATGTAAAGAGCCTTGAAGAGTCGACCGATAACAGAGAGGAAGAACATGATTAATAGTAAAGAATCAACCGTGGATTATTTAGATCGTTTTATCTTTGATAAGCTTCCTATCCGTGGTGAACGTGTGCTTTTAGAGCACACTTGGCGTGAACATTTAGTACGTCGTAATTATCCTAAAAATGTTGAGAAAATTTTAGGAGAGCTCATTGCGACAACAGCGCTTTTAGGCGCTACGATTAAAATCGAAGGCCGTTTAACGGTGCAGATCGAAGGAAATGGTCCTTTGAGTCTTTTAGTGGTGCAGGTGAATCATCTTCATGGACTTCGTGCAACCGCTAAAATTGATGGTGATGTTGAAGGTTTAACTACTTTGAAAGAGCTTTGCGGTGAAGGGCGCGTGGTGATTACGATCGATGCAGATCACTTCAAACAACCTTACCAAGGGGTTATCTCTCTGACTGAAGAATCTATTGCGAAAGTCATTGAATACTACTTTGAAACCTCAGAGCAGCTTCCAACGCGTCTTTTCTTAGCGACAAATGATAAAGCAGCAGCGGGGCTGATGATTCAACGCTTACCAGGCGAAATCCATGATGAAGATCTCTTTAATCGTGCGATTATGCTTGCTGAAACAGCGACGGAAGAGGAGCTTTTAACGCTTCCGACTACAGAGCTTCTCTATCGTCTTTATGAAACGGATGAAGCGCTTGCTGTGCGCATATTTGAGCCTGAGCAATATCATTTTGAATGTAACTGCTCAAAAGCAAGATCATTAACGCTTCTCTATCATCTCGGCGAGCCTGAGCTTCGTGAGATCTTAGAAGAGCATGATGGCACGGTATATGTGGATTGTGAGTTCTGTGGTAAGCGTTATCTCTTTAGTGAGAACGATATCGATTTCACACTCTGTACGCCTGATGAGCAGCAGAAGCTTGATGCTTAACTCATTTCGTAATAAAAGATCGATAAGATGCCGATACCAAGATGGGTATCGGTATTAAATCATGAAATCAGATCAGCGTTCTATGAGAGCAGTCCCATGGAGCGCTTTTTAGTTTAAACTCCTCGTGAATTTAAAAGTAATTCAGGAGAACCTCAATAAAAAAGGAAGATGTGAATGCAACATCCATTTGAAGTCCCGGCAAAACCATATCAGGAGCGAGATCGGATTAGTATTGCGCTCTCAGGCGCTTCAGGTGCGCAATATGGACTTCGTTTGATCGAGGTGTTAGTGCAATCAGGCTACCCTGTGAATGTTTTAGTCACACAAGCTGCGCTAATGGTGTTATCTCTTGAGATGGACATTCATTTAGGGGGTAATGTCGCAGAGCAGAAAAAACGTTTGATGGCGCGTTTTCAGATCACAGATCCTGAGCTTATGAATCTCTATAGCGAGAAAGATTGGCTAGCGCCTCTTGCATCGGGCTCGAATACCTCTTATGCGATGATTATCTGTCCTTGTTCGATGGGCATGTTGGCGGCCGTTGCAACAGGTCAGTCGAATAATTTAATCGAGCGTGCGGCGGATGTGATGATTAAAGAGCGTAAGCACTTAATGCTCGTTGTTAGGGAAGCACCTTTTAATCAGATTCATCTAGAAAATATGTTAAGACTGAGCCAAATGGGCGTGCAAATTATGCCGGCAAACCCAGGATTTTATCATCGCCCGGAAACCGTTGAAGATATTATCGACTTTATGGTCGCAAGAATTTTAGATCAGATCCAAGTGCCTCATACGCTCATGATGCGTTGGGGTGAGAAAGATGCAGATTAAATGCATCTTTGTATAATAAGAGCAGATATCGCAATGTTGTCGCATGAGTGATTGAACGTTGCCACAAAATAGAGAAGCTTTCAGTAAAACGAAAGCTATAAACATCAAACATTGGAAAGACAATGAATAATAGAGAAAATGAGATGCGTTACCGCGTACGATTTATCGGAGAATTACTGCCGGGATATACCCAAGAATCAGCGATTTTATCGGTTGCAAAAGCTTATGGTGTTGAGCCTGATGAGATTGCAAAGTGGTTCAAAGAAGGTGGCGTGACACTTCGTGAATCTGCTTCAAGTGAGGAATTATCAGGTCTTGAAGGTTTCTTTACACAACATGGTCTTCGCCTAGAAGTGACCGCCTTAACAGCAGAGCCTGAGAGTTTTAGGCCTCAGTTAGATGATGATATTATGCACGAAACGCCTACATCTAAACGTGCCGAAGATCAATCTCATGAAGAGGTGATCGGGCAACGTCATGATGATTTTGGGGCAGAGAATAAGATTGAAGATCGTCATAATATCAATCCGCAAGATATTGAAAGTCTCTTAAAGCAGTTTAAATCCATGATTATTCCAAAGGATTTAGAAGGATTCCAGCCTTCAACGCTCCCTAAGCGAACCTTTGCATTTATTATCGATTATTTGATCGTATCATTCTTGTCGTTAGTGGTTGTGTATCTACTTGGAACATTTGGCATTGTCGATTTCACGCCATTTACAGAGTATTTCTCATTAGCGCAAAATAACCCAACCTTAGAAGATATGATGAATGATGAAGCTGTGCGCGGTATTTTAGAGCAGATGATCGCAACGCTCTCGATTTGGGTCAGCGTGACATTTATTCTTTATTTCTCGATTTTAGAAAAACTCTATGGGGCAACACTTGGGAAAAAGGCATTTAATATCCGTGTCTATAGCCTTAGAACAGGTCAGAATCTATCATGGAATAGTGCAATTTTAAGAACGATCCTGTTTTATATTGGAATTAACTTCTTGCCGGCAATTCCTTTTATTGGCGGAATCCTCTTCTTGATCACTGTGTTACTTGCAACACGTGATCCACTTTTCAAGCGCACGCTTTACGATATTGTTGCCGGAACAGTTGTGGGCTCACTTCCGAATCAAGGTCGTAAGTATTAG
>CAZPIQ010000067.1:8565-10507 GCA_964586665.1 uncultured Ignatzschineria sp.
CGTAAGTATTAGAAATAATAGGGTATTACAAATAATATTACATTAGTGAAGTATTCAATCGAAAAATAGGGTAATATTTGTAGGTATATGCGCTAAAAATAGATCAAACAGTGATATTGATAGCGTAAGCTTTACTTGCCAATTTTAATTAATAGGAATTCAGAACTATAATGGTTATTGTCTATATCTTAATTGCCATTGCGTTAATTGCGCTCGGTGTCTATTGGGTGCGTCTAGAGCGTCAAAAAGGTGCTGAAGAAGTCTCTGATAAAGTTGAACCAGATTTAAACGATCTCTTTACTGAAAATACGTCAGCAGAAAGATCATTACATGAAGAAACAAGTTCTATGAATAACTTAGAAAATACTCAAAAAGCGATTGATCACGATGACCTCTCTTATAGACCTAAAGCAGAAGCGCAAAAGTCTGTTGAAGAGGTTGTTGCACCAGTTTTCCAAGAGAGAGAAGCGGAGATTGTAGAAGAAACAGTGGATACTTCTTTAGATACGCCGATGGAAGCGCCGACACGTGACTTCTCGAGCCCTGCGAAGCCAGGATTCTTCCAAAAGGTACTTGATCTTTTCCGTGGTAAAAAACAGAAAGAGATGGCGATCTATAGTGATGATGGTAACTTGATGAGACCCGCATCAGTTGAGACGGTTGCATTGATTTTAAGTGCAGCGCCTGACCAGCCTTATAGTTTTAAAGAGATTTTAGCGGTTGCCCATGAGCTTGATCTTCGTGTTGAAAATGGTGGTTTTATTCAGTTATTAACCACAACGCATTATGGTGATGAGCCAATGTATTCAATCGGTCATCTTTTAGGTGAGGGGATTTTTGATGAAGATTTAGTGCGTTATCATTTAGATGATACAACGCCGGGATTAATCTTCTTCTCAAAAATTCCAGGACCAGATCCAGATATTAGTACGATTGAGCAGTTACTGGCCGGTATCCATCATTTCAGTATGACATTAGGTGGCACGATTTTAGATACGAATCAAAAGCCAATGAGTAAAGATGATTTGATCGAACTCTTCCATAAAACCAATAAAACGGATAATGAAGAGTGGGAACGTGCATATGAGGCTTACGAGCAACGTAATCGCTAAGAATCAAGCTATATCAAGCTATATAGATTTAAATGAGATGCCTATTCTACAATTGTAGGATAGGCATTTTTAATGGTTTTTTAATGGTGTATTTATTGGAATAACTGAGGTTTTTCATGCAATTTGTTTTAACCATTGTCGGGCTTGTGCTCTATTTTGTGTTTACGTTATTACCTTATTATGTGGCGTATAAAATTATTGAACCAGAAAGTTTTATGGGAACGGTAGGCGTATTTGTTTTAGGATCAGTCGTAGTGCCGGTGACGACCATGATCGTCATGATCTTTATGGGATTTATGGCGCGGATTTTTGGAACGAAGTAAGTTGATTTTGAGGTTTATAAAAGCTGTTGATCCTTTAGTTGATTTGCAAGGTGCCGGATATTAAGTCTCGCCTTTCTCTCTAATTACGTGCGCCGGGCACTGAGATCTGCTAGATTTCGGAAATGGTGCAAGTATTGCAGTGATCTACTTTCATTATCTTAATTAAATGATTGTTTTGAAAGGGGGTGGATATTGAGTTTTGTCTTTCTCTCTAATTTCGTGTGCTGAGCATTGAGATCTAAAGATCTCGGAAATGAAGGCAATTATTTCGATAATCATCCTTATTTCAACTTATTAGATAGTTGGTTTTATGGTTGTTGACACATTTTAAAAGCGTTCAGGCTTTTAGTGTCCGGCGCGTAGAATATAAGAGAACAGCAAAGCATTGTATCCGGCACCATGCAAATCATCTAAATCATCTAAATCATCTAAAGCATGATCAAACAGTAGAAGCGCAAGGGGAGTTGAGAATATTGAATGCGACATTTCAAATCCTCAGTCATTCTG
>CAZPIQ010000068.1:0-10370 GCA_964586665.1 uncultured Ignatzschineria sp.
TGATTGATAACTCCGTGGATGAAGCGCTTGCGGGTCATGCGAAAGAAGTGACTGTAACGCTCTATAAAGATGGTTCTTTAGGTGTTAAAGATGATGGACGTGGAATGCCGGTAGATATTCATCCTGAGCATGGAGTGAGTGGTGTTGAGCTGATCCTTGCAACACTTCATGCCGGGGGGAAGTTTAATAGCGATAACTACCAATATTCCGGCGGTCTTCATGGTGTTGGGGTTTCTGTTGTTAATGCGTTGTCTCATTTTTTAGAAGTGACGATTAACCGAGATGCACAAGTTCATCGTATTACCTTCAAAGATGGTTATAAAGCAAGCGAATTAGAAGTTATCGGTACCTGTGGTAAGAATAATACCGGCACTGAAATCCGTTTTATGCCGGATGAAAAATATTTTGATACCCCTAAAATTGCGAAAAAATCACTTTGTGATCTTTTAAAAGCGAAGGCGATTCTTTGCGCTGGCCTTAAAATTACGCTGATTGATGAAAATGCCAAAGAAGGGGAGCAGATTACGGTTTGGTGTTATGCGTCTGGGATTGAAGAGTATCTGTATGATTCTCTTAAGGAGATTGACTACCTACCGAGCGAAATCATTTTTGGAGAATTCAAGGGCGAAACAGAAGAAGTGATCTGGGGGCTTGCTTGGAGTGAAGCAGGTGCACCGGTTATGACGGAAAGTTATGTGAACCTTATTCCCACAATGCTCGGCGGAACACATGTCAATGGCCTAAAATCGGGTTTAACAGAAGCACTCCGTGATTTTTGTGAACAGCGTAGCCTTCTTCCTAGGGGGGTTCGTATTACGCCGGAAGATACTTTCTCACACTTAAATTATCTTCTATCTGTGAAGATGCAAGAGCCACAATTCTCAGGGCAAACGAAAGAGCGTTTAAGCTCAAGAAGTGTGGCAACACTGATTAATGGTGCAGTAAAAGATTTCTTTATTCTTTGGCTTAACAAGCATGTTGAAGAAGCAGAAGCGATTGCCGAGCTTGTGATCTCAACTGCGCAAGCAAGACTTAAAAGCTCAAAGGCGGTTGTTCGTAAACGGGTATCGCAAGGACCAAAATTGCCGGGAAAATTGGCAGATTGTGTAAGCACGGATGTGAATGAAACAGAGCTCTTCTTAGTGGAAGGGGATTCTGCGGGGGGATCTGCGAAGCAGGCGCGCGATCGTGATACTCAAGCGGTAATGGCGCTTCGTGGGAAGATCCTTAATACCTGGGAAGTGCCTACTAGTGAGATTTTAGGCTCAAGCGAGATTCACGATATCTCTGTTGCAATAGGTGTCGATCCGAATGATGAAAATTTAAGTGAGCTTCGATATGGCAAAATTTGTATTCTAGCGGATGCCGATTCGGATGGTCTTCATATCGCAACGCTTATCTGTGCGCTTTTCTTAAAACATTTCCCAAAATTAGTAGAAGCAGGGCATGTATTTGTCGCACTTCCACCGCTTTATCGTATTGATGTGGGCAAAGAAGTATTTTATGCATTAGATGAGGCAGAAAAAGAAGCGATTTTGAAGAAGCATGAAAATAGCCGAGGTCAAAAATCTGTAACGCGATTTAAAGGGCTAGGTGAGATGAACCCGATTCAACTTCGTGAAACAACTATGAGTGCAGATACCCGTCGTTTAGTGCAGTTAATTGCGCCGAATATTGAAGCTCAAGAAGCAGTGAATGATGAAAGTGACTTCACGATTGATTTCAGTGGTAATGAGATGGAAGTTGTACAAAACCCGATTGCTGTATTTGATAAACTTTTAGCGAGAAATCAACGCCAAGAACGTAAAGAGTGGATTGAGAGTAATCACTTTGAAGCTGAGTTTTAAACAGGTATTCCAAAATGGTTAATCAGTTTATAAACAGGTTTATAAATTGACTTCTAAAAAGGCTTATAAAATAATATTTTATAAGCCTTTTTGTCATGTAAAAAATTAAGCACAAAAGAGAGCAATTTTGAGGTTGCATTATTTATAGTCACGGGTTTTGAGTGCTAAATTTGTAATCTGTCATTATTTCATCTATATCTATTGATCGAACCTGAAATTGTTTCGAACTTGGTCTACTGATACACTTAGTCGATCACACAATAATAAAATGTTACTCACAAGTAACTTAAGATAAAGGAATGAGCATGATACGATTCATCATACGGCGTATATTGGAGGCGATCCCAACACTTTTAGTGTTAATTACGATCTCTTTCTTTATGATGCGATTAGCCCCTGGAAGTCCATTTACTGGCGATAGAATGTTGCCACCTGAGGTTTTAGCGAATATTGAAGCGCAATATAATTTAAATGCGCCCCTTTATGAGCAATATTTCGATTATCTCAAGCAATTGCTTCATGGGGATTTAGGTCCCTCATTCCGTTATCGTGATCACACTGTGAATGAATTGGTCGCAACGCACTTCCCAACATCCGCAAAACTCGGGATTTATGCCTTTATTCTTGCGGTAACACTTGGAACATTAGCTGGCGTTGTCGCTGCCTTAAAACAAAACAGCTTCTGGGATTATCTTGTTATGGGTTTTGCAATGACAGGTGTCGTGGTTCCTAGCTTTGTTGTAGCACCCCTTTTAGTTTTAGTATTTGCCATTACGCTTCATTGGCTTCCTGCCGGCGGTTGGTATGGTGGGCAGTTTAAATATATGATTTTGCCGATGATTGCACTTTCATTAGCGTATATTGCAAGTATCGCAAGAATTATGCGAAGTTCGATGATTGAAGTTTTAAACTCAAACTTTATTCGTACCGCAAAAGCAAAAGGTTTGCCGATGCATCGTATTATTATTAAGCATGCACTTCGTCCGGCATTTTTACCCGTTCTCTCTTATTTAGGACCAGCATTTGTTGGAATTATTACAGGCTCACTTGTTATTGAGAAGATCTTCGGACTCCCCGGCATAGGGACACTCTTTGTAGATGGTGCTCTCAATCGAGATTACTCGACCGTTTTAAGTGTCACTATTTTAGTGGGCGCTTTAACGATTCTCTTTAATATGATTGTCGATATCCTTTATGCAGTTATCGATCCTAAGATTCGTTACTAGGAGGGGATTATGAAAATCGTTTCAAAAGAGAAGCAAGTCGCTGTTGAGAATTTCTCAGAAAATTTAAATGTCGCAGGTCGCAGTCTTTGGCAAGATGCTAAACGTCGATTTATGAGAAATAAAGCGGCGATGACAAGTTTACTAGTTTTGGGCGCTATCGCTTTGTTTGTGATATTCGCACCGATGATTTCAGACTACACATATGATCATACTGATTGGGGTATGATGACAAGCCCTCCTGATTTTGAATCAGGGCACTATTTGGGAACCGACTCTAATGGTCGAGATATCTTTGTGCGTATCGCGGTTGGTGGGCGAATTTCCCTGTTAGTGGGAATTTCAGCAGCGTTAGTGGCAGTATTAATGGGAACTTTCTACGGTTCTCTATCAGGTTATGTCGGTGGGCGCGTTGACTCACTTATGATGCGCGTGCTTGAAATTTTAAACTCCTTCCCATTTATGTTCTTTGTCATTTTATTAGTGACGTTCTTTGGGCAGAATCTTTTCCTCATATTTCTTGCGATCGGAATGGTCTCTTGGCTCGATATGGCGAGAATTGTTCGTGGGCAGACATTAAGCTTGAAGAATCGTGAGTTTATTGAAGCAGCTAAAGTCTCAGGTGTTTCAACCGGCTTGATTATTTTTAGACATATTGTGCCGAACGTTTTAGGTGTTGTCGTGGTTTATGCTTCACTTCTCGTGCCAAGCATGATTTTATTCGAATCATTCTTAAGCTTCCTAGGTCTTGGTGTCCAAGAGCCGATGAGTAGTTGGGGATCGTTATTAGCAGATGGTGCGCAATCAATGGAAGTTGCGCCATGGCTCTTAATTTATCCAGCGCTTTTCTTAATTGTGACGCTCTTTTGTTTTAACTTCATTGGGGATGGACTGCGCGATGCACTCGATCCTAAAGATCGCTAGGAGGATTGTATGAGTGAATTACTATTAGATGTAAAAGATTTAAGTGTGATCTTTAATACCCATGATGGAGATGTAACTGCGGTAAATGCCTTAAACTTCTCTCTGAATAAAGGGGAAACTTTAGGAATTGTGGGTGAGTCAGGTTCTGGTAAATCGCAGACCGCATTCTCGCTCATGGGCTTACTTGCTAAAAATGGGCGCGTTTCTGGTTCGGCAAAATTTGAAGGAAAAGAGATTCTTAATCTTAAAGAGAAAGAACTCAATCGTCTTCGCGCTGAAGAGATCGCGATGATCTTCCAAGATCCGATGACATCGCTCAATCCATATATGACAGTCGGTGCACAGCTGATGGAAGTTCTCATGCTTCATAAAGGCATGGGAAAATCAGAAGCATTTGAAGCATCTGTCAAAATGCTGGATGCTGTCAAAATGCCGGAAGCACGTAAACGTATGAAAATGCATCCTCATGAGTTTTCAGGGGGAATGCGTCAACGGGTGATGATTGCAATGGCATTACTTTGCCAGCCGAAGTTATTGATTGCTGATGAGCCCACAACAGCGCTTGATGTAACGGTTCAAGCTCAGATTATGGCGCTCTTAAACGAATTGAAAGCAGAGTTTGGCACGACCATCATTATGATTACTCATGATCTTGGTGTCGTTGCCGGCATTTGCGATAAAGTGCTTGTGATGTATGCCGGTAGAACTATGGAGTATGGTAGCGTGAAAGATATCTTCCATGCTCCGAGTCATCCTTATACACATGGCTTGTTGGAAGCAATTCCAACACTTGAGCATGATGCGGAACTTC
Organism: uncultured Ignatzschineria sp.; assembly: GCA_964586665.1. Lineage (GTDB taxonomy): Bacteria > Pseudomonadota > Gammaproteobacteria > Cardiobacteriales > Wohlfahrtiimonadaceae > Ignatzschineria. The sequence continues at coordinate 4,806 of CAZPIQ010000068.1, forward strand.
TTCATACTATTCCCGGCAATCCGCCGAATTTACTCCAATTACCCAAAGGGTGCCCATTTAATCCTCGTTGCGAATCGAGAGTAGAGCAGTGCACGACAGAGGCACCACGCCTTGAACCTTTTGGTAATGAACGTTTAAGAGCATGCTTTAGAGATGCGAAGGAGTTAATGGCATGAGTAAAATGAATAGAAAGCCGTTGCTTGAAGTGGAATCATTGAAAGTCTATTTTCCTGTTCGTGAAAAAGATCAATACTTCTGGGAGAAACCGAATAACCTTAAAGCCGTTGATGGCGTGAGTTTTACACTGTATGAAGGGGAAACTTTAGGGGTTGTTGGTGAGTCTGGGTGTGGTAAGTCAACGTTAGCACGTGCGATCATTGGTTTAGCGCCGGTATCGGGTGGTTCAGTGACATGGCTAGGGCAAGATCTCTCTAAAACGACGAAAAAAGAGATGCAGGATATCCGTAAAGATATCCAAATGATCTTCCAGGATCCGCTTGCATCGCTAAATCCGAGAATGACCATCGGCGATATTATCGCAGAGCCTCTCAAGACACATTTCCCAAAGCTCACGAAAGATGAAGTGAAATCGCGTGTTGAAAAAATAATGGTGCGAGTAGGATTATTACCGAACGTGATTAACCGTTATCCCCATGAATTTTCCGGCGGACAATGTCAGAGAATCGGTATTGCGCGAGCATTAATTTTAGAACCTAAGGTCATCATCTGTGATGAGCCTGTTTCGGCTCTAGATGTCTCGATTCAAGCGCAGGTGATCAATCTATTAAGATCGCTTCAGAAAGAGATGGGGTTATCCCTCATCTTTATTGCGCACGACTTAGCTGTTGTAAAGCATATCTCCGATCGCGTATTAGTGATGTATCTAGGGAATGTAGTAGAGCTTGGGTCAAAGGCTGAAGTGTATAACGATACAAAGCACCCATATACAAAAGCTTTAATGCAAGCCGTGCCCATCCCTGATCCTGATATTGAGAAAAACAAAGATCTTGATCTATTAGAGGGGGATCTTCCTTCGCCGATTCATCCGCCTTCAGGTTGTGTTTTTAGAACAAGATGTAAGGAAGTGACTGAGGCGTGTGCGATCGAAAAGCCAGGATTAAAAGGCTTGACGCATTTGTCAGCATGCCTTTTAAGCTAATCTTGAAACTAGAAAATGTATAGAGAAGCTCAAGAAGCTTTTATAATATAGAAGTCAAAAGGGGATTAATCACATAATCCCCTTTTTTACGTCTTTTTTTATGTCTTTTTTAATGCTTGAATAGTTCCAAGTTTAAAATGGAAGAGATAGGCTATAATGCCTCTTCGATGATTTCGAGCTTTTAAGACAAATCGAGATCATTCATCAGTAATTTTAATTTGAGGCAGCATTACAAATGATTCCATTATCCCTATATATCCATTTTCCGTGGTGCATTCAGAAATGTCCTTATTGTGATTTTAATTCACATAAAAATAATGAAGCACTCTATGAGCCTTATATGAAGACATTGATTGATGATATCACGGAAATCTTGCCATATATTTGGGGAAGGAAGATTCATTCGATCTTTATTGGGGGTGGTACGCCGAGCTTGATGCCGCCAAAGTTACTGGATCAGTTTTTTAGCCAGCTTCGAACGCTTCTCAATTTTAATCCGAATATCGAAATTACGATGGAGGCCAATCCCGGCACTGTTGATAGTCAATACTTTAAAGCATATCGAGAGATCGGTATCAATCGTCTATCGATTGGTGTTCAGAGTTTAAATGATGTTCAACTTGAAAAAATTGGTCGGATTCATTCAAGTGGTGAAGCGCTTCGTGCGTTTGAGATTGCGCGTAATGCCGGCTTTGATAATATCAATTGTGATTTGATGTTTGGTTTACCTCTTCAAAATTTAGAAGGTTCGCTTCAAGATCTCTCGGGGGTTTTGGCATTGAAACCTGAACATATCTCTCATTATCAGCTTACTCTTGAGCCAAATACCTATTTCCACCGTTATGAACCAGAGCTTCCACTTGATGAGGAAATTGAAGCGATGCAGTTAGAAAGCCATGCGATGTTGAAAGCACATGGTTATCAGCATTATGAGGTTTCGGCATTTGCACAGCCGGGTAAAGAGAGTCAGCATAATCGCAATTATTGGGAATTTGGAGATTATGTCGGAATTGGTGCTGGTGCCCATGGCAAAATCACGATGATGAATAACCAATCGATCTTGCGAACACAGATGGAGAAGCATCCGCGTACCTATGTTGAGAAGAGTGCAAAAGCGCGCTTGTCGATGATTGAGATCGAGAGTAAAGAGCTTCCCTTTGAGTTCTTCTTAAATACACTTCGGCTTAAATCAGGGGTTCCGACGAATTATTGGGAGGAGCGGACGTTCTTACCAATAGCGGAGATCTCACCGTTTCTGAAAGAATATCAAGATCTAGGTTTTCTGATTCAGTCTGATGAGTGGATCACGCCGACTGAAAAAGGGCATCTATTTGTGAATACGATGCTAGAGCGTTTTGTGTAGATAGATTCTACGAGCTTGACTGTAAATTGAAGATGTAAAACAACCTTCAATTTCAATTGGTTATTTTGAAAATACGAATTAATTGCTTGAAATATGATCTCTAGGCCCTATATTGAAAGTCTAGGGTATTATTCTAAAAAAATTTTAAGGAGTACTGAATGAATTTAGGAAAACGCTATTTAAAGCAGGCAACTCTCTTCTTTATGGCTGCCTTTATGCTATTGGCGCAACAAGCATTAGCGCAGCTTCCAAACTGGAGTGATCTATTTGAAGAGAATAAAGCCGCAGTTGTCAGTATTACGACAGAGAGCACAGAAACGATCCGAGGATGGTCACCTTTTGAAGGTTTTTCATTTGGTGGAAACGGCTCGCCATTTGGCGGTAGTGATCCGTTTAGCTTCTTCTTTGGAGAGGGGGGACCAGGTCAGCAGCAAGAACAAGAGCGCATTATCCGTGGTGCCGGCTCTGGCTTTATCATTGATGATGAAGGCTATGTGATTACAAATGCCCACGTTGTGGGAGATGCGAATAAGATCACTGTTCATTTGGCGGATCGCCGTGAATTACCAGCAGAGCTTGTAGGTATGGATGAAAAGACAGATGTTGCAGTATTAAAGGTTGATGCTGATAAACTACCCGTTGTACAAATTGCCGATGTTTCAAAGTTAAAAGTAGGACAATGGGTAATGGCGGTTGGTTCACCTTTTGGACTCGATTACACAGCGACGCAAGGGATTATTAGTTCATTAGGACGTAATCTTCCAGATGATAACTTCACACCATTTATTCAAACAGATGCGGCTGTGAATCCTGGTAACTCTGGTGGGCCACTCTTTAATACAGAGGGTGAAGTCATTGGGATTAATTCGCAAATTTATACAAGAACAGGAAGCTATGCCGGCGTAAGCTTTGCGATACCAATTGATTTAGCGATGCATATCGTGGATCAAATCAGAACAGATGGTAAGGTTTCGCGTGGTTGGTTAGGTGTACAGATTCAAGAAGTGACATCAACGCTTGCTGAAACATTTGATCTTGATAAGCCGATGGGCGCGTTAGTATCTAGTATTGTACCTGATAGCCCCGCGGCAAAATCAGATCTTAAAGTAGGTGATGTGATCTTAATGTTTGGTGATGATGAGGTACTTACTTCAAGTCAATTACCGGTTCTTGTGAGTCGTATTAAAGGTGATGAAACAGTTGAGTTAACGGTTCTTCGTGATGGGAAGCGTGAAACCGTAGAAGTTACAATTGAGGCATTAGATGATGAAGGGATTAAGAAAGCCGGTACTCAAACATCAACTAAAAATGTATTAGGTGCAGCGGTTGCGGATACTAAGGCTGATGCAAAAGAGCAAGGTGTTGTGATTACAACCATTGAAGATGGGCTTGCGAAGAATGCTGGCCTTCTTCCTGGGGATGTGATTAGTAATATCAATGGTCTTGATATTACTGATGTAAAATCATTTGAAACAGCGCTTAAGGCAACTGAGGAGAGTCCTGTATTACGTATACTGATTACTCGTCAAGGAAATCCTTACTTTGTCGCTGTTCGTAAAGACTCAGTGAAAGGGAAGTAAAATCTATTGAAAATAACTGAAAAGCGATTTAATCAATAGGCTGTCAAAAGGATGGTTGTGAATGAGAGCGTTAGGTTTCCTAGCGCTCTTTTTTATTATCTTTAGAAAATGGATCGGTATTATTGATGGGTATTGGATGATTGTCGCTTTGAAATATCTGTGTCATTGTAGAAGGATCAGTACAATGAATGAGTAGAGAAAAAACAGCTACCATTTCAGTTAGAATATTCATCAATTAGCAACTAATATCAGAAGGTTAAGGATCAAACATGAAAAAGATTTTGACGATTGCAGGATCAGACTCAAGTGGTGGTGCAGGTATACAAGCGGATTTACGTACTTTTGCAAAGCATAATCTCTATGGATTTTCCTCACTCACTGTGATTGTAACGATGGATCCTGATAATGGTTGGTCTCATGGTGTTTACCCAATTGATGTTGCAACGATTGAAGCGCAAATTAAAACGGCTATCGATGGGGTTGGTGTCGATGCAATTAAGCTTGGTATGTTACCAACGCCAGAAATTATTGATTTAGTCTCAGCAAAATTAACGCCGTTAAAAGATCAAGTGCCAGTTGTTGTTGACCCAGTGATGGTATGTAAAGGCGATAAGCCACTTTTCCCTGAGCATGCTAAAGCGATTAAAGATCAGTTGATTGCCCATGCGACTGTCACAACGCCCAACTTATTTGAAGCGGCGCAACTTGCAGGTATGGAAAAAATCAGTAGCTATGATGAAGCATTAGAAGCTGCTGAAAAAATCATGAAGCTAGGATGTGGTGCGGTTGCGATTACAAACGTAGGTAGTGTAATGGAGCCAAGAACTTCAGCGGATCTTTATTATGATGGTGAAGAAACTTTATTAGTAGAAGGTGCGTTTATTGATACTCATCATACGCACGGCCTAGGATGTACGTTTGCAGCACATGTTGCAGCGAACCTTTGCAAAGGCTTTTCGAAGCGTGAGTCGGTCGTATTAGCAAAAGAAGCAATTCGCGCAGGTGTTAAGCATCACTTTGCATTGAATCAATATGTAGGAACTTTAGATTTTGAAGAGAGCTTCAAAGGACTTTAGGTCGTAAGCAAAGATCTGCTACATGTTATATATATTATAGCTATAAGGTTATAAGACTAGATAGGCATGCTGTTTATAAGAGCTCGTAATATTCATTACGAGCTTTTTTATTGGTATATGATGGTAAGGTAGTGCGGAATTATCTTGCCGAGACTCTTTCATGGCGATTTATAAGAAATTTCAGTCTTATTTTCTTTTTCTTTCATAAAGTTGGATTGGTTGAGTAAAACTTCGACAGATAAAAGTTTGCATTTAAATTTAAGAAGCGTATTATACATCTCCTCAGGCAACAACAGAGATTGTTCAAGAGTCGGAAGTTAGCAGTTTCAATCAGTTTGAAAGGTTCGCTTCAGAGTTAAGATCTTATATTAATAGGTCGTTAACTTA
>CAZPIQ010000069.1:0-7127 GCA_964586665.1 uncultured Ignatzschineria sp.
AAAGAAAAAGCCCAGAATAAATCTGGGCTGATCCGGGCTTAAGAGAGTTTTGAGCCTAATCTCGCTCTCTTAATATGTCGACTTCCTCTCGACACATTCAATTGATGTTAGCCGTGAATTTCACGGAATGCATCAAATTGAATATCTGGGTAGCGCTCTTGCGCTAGATGTAGATTTACACGTGTTGGTGCGATATAGACAAGCTCACCGTGGTGATCCACTGCTAAGTTGTCTTCTGCTTTCTTTCTAAAGTCCGCAAATTTCTTCGGATCTTTAGAATGCACCCAACGGGCGGTTGAAACATCAACATGTTCAAAGATACAGTCCACGTTATATTCAAGTTTTAATCGATGTGCAACCACGTCAAACTGAAGAATACCAACTGCGCCGATAATCAGATCATTATTACGAAGTGGTTTGAAGAGCTGGGTTGCACCCTCTTCACATAACTGCTGAAGTCCGCGCTCAAGATGTTTCATTTTTAATGGATCACGAAGTCTTGCACGGCGGAAAAGTTCCGGCGCAAAGTCTGGGATTCCTTTGAAGCTAAGCTCTTCGCCTTCCGTAAAGGTATCGCCGATACGAATCGTACCATGGTTATAGATACCGATAATATCGCCGGCATAAGCTTCATCTAAATGACCACGATCAGATGCCATGAATGTCAGTGCTTCAGGAATACGAATATTTTTACCAATACGTACGTGGCGCGCACTCATGCCTGGTGTATATTTACCAGAACAGACGCGCATGAATGCGATTCTATCACGGTGACGCGGGTCCATATTTGCTTGGATTTTAAAGACGAAGCCTGTTAATGGCTCTTCATCTGCCATCACTTCACGAGTGAGTGTTGCTTGCTTTTTCGGCGCAGGCGAGATCTCTACAAACCCATCAAGCATCTCTTGAACGCCGAAGTTTGTAATCGCTGAACCGAAGTAAACAGGCGTTAAACGACCCGCTAAATACTCTTCTAAATCAAATTCATGACTCGCAACACGGACTAATTCCACTTCCTCACGGAAAGCATTCGCACGATCTTCACCAAGAACAGCGTCGAGCTCTTTGCTATCGATTCCTTTGATGATTTGACCTTTACTGCGAGTACCACGCTCGGCACTATCATAAAGATGGATATAATCCTCTAAGATATGATAAACACCTTTTAGATCACGTCCCATACCAATCGGCCATGTTACAGGCGCACAGTTAATCTTTAAGACTTCTTCCACTTCATCTAACAGATCAATCGGCTCTTTACCATCACGGTCAAGCTTGTTGATGAAGGTAATAATCGGCGTATCACGAAGACGGCAAACATTCATCAATTTGATGGTTTGCTCTTCAACCCCGTTTGCACAGTCAATCATCATGAGCGCTGAGTCAACGGCAGTTAATGTACGATAGGTATCTTCCGAGAAGTCTTGGTGACCTGGGGTATCGAGAAGATTGATCATACAATCACGATATGGGAATTGCATCACGGATGAGGTTACTGAAATCCCACGTTGTTGCTCAAGCTCCATCCAGTCAGAAGTTGCATGTCTTGCAGCTTTACGGCCCTTAACGGAACCGGCAAGGTTAATCGCACCTCCGAATAGGAGGAGTTTCTCTGTCATTGTGGTCTTACCCGCATCCGGGTGAGCAATGATGGCAAAGGTTCTACGACGGGCAACTTCTTTCGCTAATTTACTCATGATGGTTCTTTATTCAAATTATTTACTTAAAAATAGGTGTCCGTATTGTACACGTTTTTTTAATCTAGGTCGCTTTTTCCCCTATTTGAATTGATAAATCAGCCATCTCTTGCTATAACAAAAGTACGAATTCTTTTGCACTAACATAATAGTGCGGACTTACATTTAGCAGGAGATTACAAAGATGTCTGAATCTAATGAGTATCAACACATTCTTATCGCCGTCGACCAATCAGCGGATGCCGAAAAAGTCGGAAGACAAGCGCTCGTGGTTGCAAAGCGTAATCATGCTAAGGTAACGCTCCTTAATATTTTGGAGGGCATCAGCATTAGTGCGGGATACGAATTAATGCCGATCATTCCACAGGTTTCAGATAGTGAGATCATCGCTGATGCGAAAAAATCCATGCGTGAACTCTCAATGAAACTCGGCATTCCAGATTGCGACACAATGGTGATCTCAGCGCTCTCCACCAAAGAAGGAATTCTTCGCGCCGCTGAAGAGCTTAAAGCCGATCTTCTTGTGATCGGATCACATACCCGCTCTGGTTTGGGCGTACTTTTAGGCTCAACCTCAGGTTCAATCATTAATGATTCGCCTTGTGATATTTTAACGGTAAAAGTTTCTTAGAAGCATCAAGCTTCTCGGACTGTTTGAATCATTCAATTGATCTTTCACATCAATTAAACATTAAAAAGGAGATTCTTCTAATCGAGGAATCTCCTTTTTCATTATATCTATTCACTTCGTTTAGTAGTAATCGCAAACAAGCATCTCCCATCAATCATCGAGAGCCGTATTTATCTCAAATCACACTGTTAATAATCTTCTCACAGCTTCTGATACTTCATCTGTTAAACGATCCCAGGCAACATGTTGCTCCCACGTTGCGTCGGCTTTTTGGAAGAGATTGTATTGAATGAGTGGTTCCAAAATAATGCCGGTATAAAGTGATACTTGTGTAAGGATCGATACTTGCGTGATCTCGCCACTCTCCATCCCTTCTTGCAGTAATTTTTGCATCCAATAATGGGGTTTTAAATGATCGTCTACCTTCCCCCAGAATTTATATTGAGATAGCAAAGCAAACTGTACGCTTTCAGGATCATTATGATAAAGCGCATAAGTATAACGTTGCATTTCGACCAATCGATCAATACGACTTTTTGTCTCATCTTCGGCAATTTGACGAATCTCTTTCGTGTAAGTTTTCAGAATCAAGGCAAAGAGATAGAGCGCCATCTCCTCTTTACTTTTAAAGTGTTTATAGAGCGCAGCCTCTGATGTACCTGCCTCTTTCGAGATATCTCTGACCGAAACCAAATCATATCCTTGATCGGCAAACAGCTTTAAGCTTGCAATAAGATACCGACTTTTACTTCCCTCTTCTGAAAAATCAAACTTCATTCATGACTCCAATAGCTAACAGTTGTTAACGGTTAGTATAGCAACTATCGAGCTTACAAGAAAGCGCTATAAAACCCTACAACCTGCGAAGTTAACAATCGATAACTTTTTACTTGACTTCTTTTCCATCCTCCCTTAATCTTCAATCAAGGTAATCGATCGTTAACCTCAGTGAAATCACTAAAAGCGAATAAGATCGATTGCTCAAACATATTTAATTCAACCACTCACAACAAAAGCGTATTAAGATCTTAATCACACTCTCAAAGCAAAATAGTGTGAATGAGTTAGATCAAAATAAAAGGAAAGGTTCATCATGAAATGGTTTTTACGCAGACTCTTAAAACTTCTCTACAAAATTGATGTCGAGATTAGCAAAGAGAGCCTCAATGCAGAAGGCATCATCATCTGTAACCATCAATCATTTTTAGATGGGCTCCTTTTGGGGCTTTTCTTACCGCAAAACCCGATCTTTGTGATTGATCGTGCGATTGCCGATCGTTGGTACTTTAAGTTTTTCCTACGCTTTGTCTCCCATGTGACGGTTGACCCGCTTCACCCGATGGCGATGAAAACGCTTCTTGAGAAGGCGAAATCAGATCAGAGCATTGTGATCTTCCCTGAAGGCAGAATCACGCTCACGGGCAGCTTTATGAAATTTTATGAAGGTGCTGCTTTCATTGCTCATAAAACCGGAAAGCCATTAATCCCTGTCATTATCGAAGGCGCAGAGCAGACGCATTTAAGCCGATTAAAAGGCGTTGTCAAACAGCGTCTCTTTACCCCGATTCGAATTGTGATGCGACCGCCTGTTTATGTGGATTTAAGCCATAAAACAATTGATCAAAATGTGCGCCACTATTTTGCAAAATTTACCCAGGAGTGTCTTATGAATACCCGTCTTGATGTTTTCAAGCCAACATCCCTTTTTGAGAGCATTGTGAATGCACGTAAAGAGTTCGGCAAAAATACCGAATGTGTGGAAGATATTACGCGTAAACCATTGAGTTTCCAAAAACTGATCGAAGCATCCCTTGCGCTTTCACGAGTACTTGCTCGCCATACAATTGAAAAAGAGCGCGTGGGACTATTACTTCCCAATATGGTGCCAAGTGCTGTAACACTGTTGAGCCTTAATGCAATTAACAGAACCTCAGCACTTTTAAACTATAGTGCCGGCATTGAAGGCATGGATGCCGCCATTGTTGCGGCAGACCTTAAAACGATTATCACCTCTAAACGCTTCTTAAAAGAGGGGAAGCTTGAGCACTTTCCTGAAAGTTTCCCCCAGATTCGTTGGATTTATTTAGAGGATCTGAAAAAAGAGATCACCTTTACCGATAAACTTTGGGTATTGATGGCGCGCCGTAACCCGATGAAACATCTCCCAAAAGTATCACCGGATGATGAAGCCATTATTCTCTTCACATCAGGCTCAGAAGGAAAACCTAAAGGCGTTGTTCACTCAAATGCATCTATTCTAACCAACGTTGAACAACTTCATACGGTGGCAGATTTTACGACAAAAGATACCTTTATGGTTGCGCTCCCGCTCTTCCATGCCTTTGGATTAACCGCTGGGTTCTTTACCTCTGTGATTTCTGGCGCAAAGGCATTCTTCTATCCTTCACCGCTTCATTATCGCGTAATTCCGGAGATGATCTACGACATTCAAGCAACCGTTTTCTTTGGCACATCGACGTTCTTACAACACTATGCCCGCTATGCAAATCCGATTGATTTTGCTTCCCTTCGCTATGTGGTTGCCGGCGCTGAAAAGCTCAGTGGCAATGTGAAACAAGTTTGGCAAGAGAAGTTCGGCATTCGTATTTTAGAAGGCTATGGCGCAACAGAATGTGCGCCTGTGATCTCCATCAATGTGCCGATGGATTATAAAGAGAATACGCTTGGAAAACTCCTTCCTGGCATTAAGGCAGAACTACTGCCTGTGGAAGGAATCGAAAATGCCGGCAAACTTCGCGTTAAAGGGAATAACCTTATGAAAGGTTATCTTCTCTATGATGCACCCGGCGTTCTCAATCGTGAAGAGCTGGACCACAATGATGGTTGGTATGATACCGGCGATATTGTGGCGATTGATGAAGATGGCTTCCTCACAATCGAAGGACGTGCAAAGCGTTTTGCAAAAATTGCCGGCGAAATGGTCGCTCTTGAAACCGCCGAACGTGTATTCCGTGAGACTTACAATGATTTTGAACATGCAGCCGTCACACGTGAAGATCAGAGCAAAGGCGAAGCGATCGTCGTCTTCACAAGTTGCCCAGATACCGATCGTAAAGCCCTTACCATGACGGCTAAAGAGCTTGGTATTCCAGAGCTTGCGATTAGCCGAGATGTTCGATTTGTACAAGCATTACCAAGATTAGGTTCCGGCAAAATTGATTACAAAGCTTTAACCGCGCTCACGCTTCAAACAGATCAATCTGACAGTGAAAACGCGCCATTGTAATGCCACTGTCATCGACTGCCTCAATACTAATCAGTATCGAGGCAGTTTTAACAACATCAAAAAACGATCACTACTCAAAGCCTTTATCAACCCTAAGAGAATCGGCACAAGGTACAATTTCATGACGACAACACGCTCAACCTCAATCCCCTTCGGACAATATCCCCATAAAGAGAAACTCTTTAACCGCGGCATTGTGACGGTTCTCAATGCCCAGTTTTTCTCGGCATTTGCGGATAATGCACTCTTCTTTGTCCTCATGGAAATTGTGACACAAGGCAGCTTTGGTAAAGAAGGCACCTATATTCTTCAAGGAACCTTTGCTCTCTTCTATATTCTGCTTGCACCTTTTGTCGGCCATATCGCCGATAATCTCGCAAAGTCACAAGTCCTTCTGATCGGAAATGGCATCAAAATTCTCGGAATGGCGCTCCTTTTTACCGGCATTAACCCGTTTGTCTGCTACGCAATTGTTGGCTTTGGCGCGGCTGTTTATTCGCCGGCAAAATTCGGCGTTTTAAGTGAATTTGTTTCCAATAGACTGCTGATTAAAGCCAATGGCTTAATCGAAGGCTCGACCATTGTGGCAATCTTACTCGGATCAGCACTTGGCGGGATTTTAGCAGAGAGCAATCTTATGCTTGCGATGATTTTATCCCTCACGACTTTTATCCTCGCGCTTCTCTTTAATCTCTTTATCCCCAATATCGCCCCAAGACGCAAAGATGGCTTTAAACCCGGCATTATCACCAAGAAATTCGTCATTACGCTCAGAAGGCTTCTCCGCGATAAACGTGCCCGTTTTGCGATCTTAGGTACAAGTCTCTTCTGGAGTGGTGTTGCGACCTTAAAGCTTCTGCTCAACGATTGGGTTCGGGATGTTTTAGGTGCCGGCACAGAAAAGGTTTCTGAACTCAGCCTGATTGTCGGTGTGGGGGTGATCTTGGGCTCTGCGATTGCCGCATTGACCATCACGCAAAAAAATATCAAGCTCAGTCTATGGGCTGGCATTGGCATGAGTTTAGCGGTGATTCTCTTCCTTATACAAGAGAATCTCTATCTTGCTTACACGGCCCTTCTTCTAGTCGGGATCTTCGGCGGAATCTTCCTCATTCCACTCAATGCGATGATCCAAGAACGAGGTGGTAGCATTAAAAGCACCGGCACCGCGATCGCCATTCAAAACCTCTTTGAAAATAGCATCATGATGCTCTCAATCCTAATCTTTGGCTTATTGGTCAGTTTCTCAGGCTTTTCAATTGTGGTCTTAATGGGTGTATTCTCAGGGTTATTCCTTCTTTGTGTGCTCATGCTGTTTGTCCATATTCGCATTCGCAATGTATTTGAGGATGCTTAACATCGTCTTAACATTATAAATGATGAGTGTTTTTTATACACAAAAACCAAGAGCCCAGCAAATTGCGGGGCTCTTTCTTCTTTTAAACAGTTACAAAAAGGTTATCACAATAGTTATCCACAGAAATTGTGAACAACCTTGAATAATTGCGGATAACCTCTCTGTTACAATCCCATATCAATGTGGATAATATGG
>CAZPIQ010000069.1:7227-10225 GCA_964586665.1 uncultured Ignatzschineria sp.
TAATATGGGTAATATGGGTAATATAGGAAATATGACAAATATAGATCTATTGAGCGACTGAATTATGGATGCTGTGCGGTTAACTTCGCGATCATCTCCGTCACTTTATAGCTCTTTTCAAATGCCGAAATAGGTAAAAACTCAAAGCGAGAATGAAAATTCAGAGCGCCAGTGAAGTAATTCGGTGTGAAGATTCCACGTGTTGAAAGCGCGGAACCATCTGTTCCTCCTCGCATCGGAATCACATTCGGTTCAATCGCTAATTCCTTAAATGCCGCAAAAAGAATATCAAGCGCTGTCTTATCTTCGCCCATTGAATCGATAATATTGCTATATACATCCGTAATCTCACACTCAATCTTTGCTTTAGGATGACGCGCTGCGATTAGCGCAACTGCTTCGCGGATATACGATTTACGCGCCTCATAGCTCGTTTTATCAAAATCACGGATATTGATATTCATAAGTGCATCATTGGCATTTCCATTAATCGCCGTCACCCAGAAGTACCCTTCTCGACCCTCTGTATGCTCTGGCGTATCTAATCTGTCAAAGCAGCCCATAAGATCATGTGCCACTCGAAGCGGATTGACTAATACGCCTTTTGCGGACATCGGGTGCGCAGTTACGCCTTCAATTTTAATCTTCACAGAACCTGCATTAAAGGTTTCATAAACCACTTCACCTTCTTCACAACAATCAATCGTATAAGCGAAATCCACTTTAAAACGATTAAGATCCATCACTTTCGCACCACGAAGACCAATCTCTTCATCAGGTACAAATGCCACATAAATATCGCCCACTTGTGAGGATAAGTCAGCTGAAGCTGCTAAATTTGCCATCAGCTCCATAACAACGGTTACTGCTGATTTATTATCAGCACCAAGCACACTTGTACCATCACTAAAGATAATCTCTTCACCGATATAACGCTCAGCTTCAGGATGCTCTGCACGTTTAAAGTAGATCGATTCTGCACTATTTAAGCAAAGATCAGCACCTTCATAACGTAGCACTTGTGGTTTGATATTCGGCGATAAACCGACATCAACGGTATCGACATGCGTGATAAAACCAATCGTTGGAACATCTTCAACATTCCCTTTACGAAAGGCAGTTAACACACCATGTTCGTCGATATGAATATCGCTTAGGCCATACTCTTTCAGCTCACTCGCTAAGAGATTGACCATATTCCATTGGCTTTCAGTCGAAGGAATTGTCGGCGAGCTTGCATCACTTTGGCTTTCAATCGCTAAGTATCTAAAAAAACGGGTTGTTAAAGCTTGTCCTAATGACATAACTGAAATCTCCTAATTTGTTTAACCATCTATTGGAAAATAGATTGAAGAGCCATTGCAATAGTTTCTGCTCGAACGACTCTTCAAAAATCTTGTCAATCATCTAGTTCAATGATTTATGGGCTCGTCGCATTCATCACAGGAATAGTATAAACACTCTCAAATCCAAGGGGAATATTAAGCCACCAGAAAACATAGAGTGTTGCTGTTAATACTAAGAAGAGCCCCGCAGTATATGGAATCATCATCGAGCAAAGTGTACCAACACCCGCTTTAGTATAGTATCTCGCACAATACATAATAATGAGTGGATAGAATGGGAACATCGGCGTTGCAACGTTAACGGCTGAGTCACTAATTCTAAAGGCAGCTTGCGTAAGCTCTGGCGAAATCCCCACAGCCATCAGCATCGGTACCAATACCGGCGCCATGATTGCCCATTTTGAGGTTGCTGAAGTGATTAATATATTCACAATTCCCACAAGTGCAATAACAAAGAGAACCGTCAATTCTGCGGGGAATTTTAATGTGGTTAAGAGATCTGCGCCTGCAAGTGCGATCAATTTACCAATATTTGAGACATTAAAGGAATAGAGGAATTGTGCTGCAAAGAAGGCAAAGACAATAAAAGGAATCAATGATTTCGTGATCTCTTCCATCGCTTTTACAACATCATTACTAGACTTAAATGACTTTGTAATATAACCAAAGATAATGCCGGGAACGGCAAAGAAGATGAAGATCAGTGGTACGATCATCTGCATAATTCCCGCCTGCGAGCTTGTCATACTGCCATCTGGCGCACGAAGAAGTGAATTTTCAGGAATTAAGAGTGCTGTCACAATCGCGACCATCGCAATAATTGATAAACCCGCCCATCTGAAACCTTTCTTATCAAGATCTGTCACTACTGAGAGCTCTTTAGTCTCTTCATCAGAAATTTGACTATCGATCGGACAATTCTTATTTAACCAAGGCTCCACGATTTTTTCAGTAATATACCAACACACTAAAATAACCCCAAAAGTACTACCAAAACTTAAGAAGTAGTTTGCAAGCACGTTCACATCATAAGTGGGATTAACGATTCTTGCCGCTTCTTGCGTAAAGCTCTGCATAATAGGATCGATCTTTGAGGGCATAAAGCTTGCGCTAAAACCGCCCGCAAGCCCTGCAAATGCCGTTGAAATTCCAGCAAGTGGATGGCGACCTTTCGCGTAGAACATCAGTGCTGCTACCGGCATTAATACAACATAAGCAGAATCCGAAACGATATGCGCAAGTACTGCAACAAAAGCAACGGTTGGTGTTAAAAATCTTGGAGAGATAAAACCCAATAACTTTTTAAGAGATGTATTAATAAAGCCACTTCGCTCCGCAATACCGATACCTAGCGTTGCGACAATAGTGATACCTAGCGGTGGGAAACTCATAAAGTTCTTCACCGTTGAGATAATAAAAGTAACGATCCGATCGTAGGTAAACATATTAAGGACTTCAATCTTCTGAGGCGCAACGCCTTCTTGGTGCGATGGAAGATAATAATCAAAGTCGATAAAAGAGAGTAAAAAAGAGAGTACCCAGCAGATCACAAGTGCATAGATAAATAGCATTGTGACACTCGGCATCGTATTTCCAAAACGCTCGACAGCATTTAGAAAGCCCTTCTTTTTAATAGGAGCGCTTGTCATAGA
>CAZPIQ010000070.1:0-9834 GCA_964586665.1 uncultured Ignatzschineria sp.
TTATATGATCTAAAATCATATTTAAAAAAGAAAACCTGTCTGCTATGGGATTTCCATGTAGACAGGTAGTAACATTAAGCGTAAATTCCCCTAAATGCAAGATATATATTTTAATTATTTTTAAAAGGCATGACATGTACATAGCTTTTCTATCATTAGGTTCAAATTTAAATGAACCACTTTCTCAAGTAAAAAATGCCATTTCAGAAATTGAATTAAGCGCCGGAATTGTGCAAATAATAAGCACTTCCTCCCTCTATGAAACGCCCCCAATAGGACCCAAACAACCCAACTTTATCAATGCAGTGATCAAAATTTCAACAACACTTTCACCGCAAGATTTACTCTCTTTAGTCCAAAAAATAGAGTTAGCTCATCATCGTGAAAGATTAATCCATTGGGGCCCGAGAACCCTCGATATAGATATTTTGCTTTATGATAATGAAACAATTCATACAGAAAATCTTACTATCCCACATCCCTTCATGCACGAGAGAGCATTTGTATTAGTACCTTTGCTAGAGATTGAACCTGAACTCACGACTCCTCAGCATGGCCTGTTAATAAATCGACTAGAACAACTTTCTGATCGCCACGATATTATTCAATTAAGTCAATAAACTCATCACTAATATCCATTTTTTATTTAATTATTCAAAATAAAAATCATATTTCAAGATAATAAATTAATAATTTCATCCACAAAAATAAGATCTTATATATAAAATTATGAAAAAAGTTCTCATTGCTAGTAATAACGCCGGAAAAATTGCCGAATTTAAATTGCTCTTCGAGCCTCTTGGTATCGAAATACTTTCATTAAAAGAAGCCGGTATTGTTTCAGACCCAGAAGAAACTGGTTCAACCTTTATCGAAAATGCACTCATTAAAGCTAGAAATGCAGCTAAGCTCAGTGGATTACCTACTTTAGCGGATGATTCAGGGCTCGTCGTACCGGCACTAAACGGTGAACCAGGTATTTTTTCCGCAAGATACAGCAAAGAAGGTAGTGACAAAGCTAATAATGAAAAACTCCTTCAAAATATGATCCACCTCCAAGATCAAGAACGCGCCGCTTATTTCAAAGCAGTATTAGTAGTTTTACGAAATGAAAATGACCCTGTTCCCTTAATCGCTGAAGGTGAAGTACATGGTTATATTACTGATTCTCCCTCTGGAAAAGGGGGATTTGGCTATGATCCTCTCTTCTATTATCCGGAAGAATCAAAAACATTCAGCGAATTATCGAGCGCTGAAAAAAATAAAATATCTCACCGAGCAATTGCATTAATGCACTTAGAGAAAAAACTTAACTCTATATAATCAATACAATACAAAGTTATCCACAAAAATAGATAGTCCTAATTAGGATAACTTATCCACAAAAATGTGGATAAGTAGTGGATAACTTTTATTTTTTTTATCGACAAAGTCATCCGGATATTTATGCGGGGACTTTTCAACAGCAAAAAATAGGCTTAAGATAGGTTATACACTGATTTTTACCAAAAACTGTGGATAACTATGGCTGCTCATCATCATCTATTCTTTATAAAAGAGATGATAATAATAAAAGACACCAAAAATTTATTGCGGATGTCAGCTCTGGAGATAGATCCATAACCTGGATCTTTAAATCACTTATCAAAACATTACAATTGTTATTAAATGATTTTAATTTTATTTCAATCACTTACAAAGTGATTCATGTTAATTTCTAGAGATTTATATCTATGACTAAAAGAACTTTATTTATAGGGTTTATGTTGTTTGCACTCTTTTTTGGTGCGGGTAACTTAATTTTCCCACCGACAGTTGGCCAATTAAGTGGTTCTAACTTTATGCCAGCTATTCTTGGATTTATTGTTACAGGAGTAGGACTCCCACTTGTCGGAATCATTGCTGGATCTTTCTCTAACGAGGGCTTTAGATCAGAAGCTAAACGTATCAGTCCTATCTTTGCTGTCATTTTTATGGTTGTGATCTATCTAACGATCGGACCATTCTTTGCAATTCCAAGAACCGCAATGGTCTCTTATGAAATGGCTGTGCTTCCATTTTTAAACGGTGGAATTGAAACTTTCGCTTCTAAAGTTATTTTTTCAGTCGTTTATTTTGGATTAACATTCTATCTAGCACTAAATCCAACGAAACTCGTTGATCGTGTAGGACAAATTTTAACGCCGCTTCTTTTAATCACGATTGTTTTATTGATCATTAAAGCTTTCTTTGATCTCAATAATCCGATTACAGAAATCGCCCCACAATTCCAAAGTACGCCTTTCCTTGTAGGTTTCTCTGAAGGCTATCAAACAATGGATACTATCGCGGCAGTTGCTTTCTCAATTATTGTTTTAAATGCAGTAAAAGCAACCGGTCTTACTGAACAATCTTCTATTTTTAAACAAGCATCTATCGCAGCTATAATTGCCGCTGTTGGGCTCGGTCTTGTCTATATTTCTCTTGCATGGATTGGAAATAACTATCCTTTAAGTAGCACAGAAGCTGCTGGTGGGAATATGGGAACATCCATTTTAACAGGGGTTGCGCGTTTAACTTATGGTGAAAGCGGTCGCTTACTCTTAAGCTTAATCGTAACACTTGCATGTTTAACAACCGCTATTGGTTTAATCGTGGCTGTCAGTAGTTACTTCAATGAGCTCTATAATAAGATTTCATACAAAGTATATGCGATCATCTTTACCCTTATTAGCTTCATTTTGGCTAGCCAAGGCTTAAGTTCAATTATTATGGGTGCTGTACCTATCCTTCTAATTATCTACCCTATAACGATCGTTTTAATCGTTTTAATCTTTATTGATCGTGCTTTAAAAGGAATGCCGAATCTTGCATTCCAATTACCGATCTATGTCACTGTGATTATCAGTGCCTTGTCAGTGCTTTTAGGTTACTTAGGTGATTCAACGTTTAAACTTCAAGCATTAGAGTGGTTATCAATGTTGCCATATCAATCGAGTGATATGGGTTGGATGGTACCTGCTATCGTTGCTTTAGTAGTTGGATTCATCTTAGGTAAAGTTTTTAAAACTAAGCAGAATGCTTAATTAAATAAAAATTGATTGAAACTATACTAATCAATGTGTTATTTATTTTTTCAAGAGCTCTATTAACTTAAACCCAAGATTCGATTCATTGAATAGGGATTATTGAAAGGTCATTTTTTTAAATGACCTTTTTTAAAGTTAAAACTTATCTCTATCCTTATCCTATCGAGTGAGATTATTAATTTTTTTAAAAAAAATCAGCAAAAAAGCGGATTTTCTGACGCATTTGGATAATTATCCGCAAAGAAACGGTAGAAATCTGTGGATAACTTTGTGATAAAAAATTTCTCGTTTTATCCAAATTCTCATCCAAAGATTTATATCAAGAGATATTCACATAAAAAACTCATCTTAAAGCTTGATTATCCCTAGTTAAAGACGTTAAATTGTGGATAACTCTGTTTACTCATCATTATCTTTAATTTATAAAGAGATGAATATAACAATTAGAGACAAGAATTTTGAATTCCATTCATCGAGAGGTTCGCATGTTAAAAAAATTATTATTAGGAAGTTCAATCCTTCTAGCATCACAAGTTATGGCACAAGATGTGATTAAAATCGGCATTGAAGGATCTTATCCGCCATTTAGTTACATCTCTGAAAATCAGACAATTGAAGGATTTGAACCAGATCTTGCTAAACTTTTCTGCGAGAAGATGGAACAAAAATGTGAAATCGTTCAAGTTGACTTTGATGCATTAATTCCATCCCTTAATACAAAACGTATTGATGCAATCCTAGCTTCAATGTCAATCACTGATACTCGTAAAAAAGCGATTAACTTCAGTAACAAGTACTATCAAACACCAGCACGCTTCGTCATTCCAAAAGGTAAAACCATTGAAATCACAGATGAAGGCTTAAAAGGCAAACGTATTGGCGTACAAAGTGGCACAATCCATGAAATCTACATGGACGATAAATATAAACGTACATCTGATGTAAGAAGTTACCGTAGTCTTGATGAAGCAATGCTTGATCTTGAAACAGGTCGTATAGACCTAGTATTTGCGGACGTTGTTCCTCTTGATATCGGTTACTTACAGAAAGATTACGCTGATAAAGTTGAATTCATTGGACCAGCATTCTTTGAAGAAGAGTGGTTAGGAGAAGGTGTTGGGGTTGGTATTCGTAAATCTGATAATGAATTATTAGATCGTTTTAATGCAGCGATTAAAGCATCAAGAGAAGATGGTTCATACAAAGATGTTGAAGCTAAATACTTCTCATATGATGTTTATGGTGATGAAAAAGATCAGTAATTGTCTCAGTAAATGTCTAATATAAATCAGATTTTCTAGATTATTTAGATAGTTATGACTTCGTTACAAAGTGATTTAGAGAAGATCTCTAAATCACTTTTTTATAGAAAAGCTTTAAAAAATAATGACTAATGTGAAGTCTCATTTTTCGGATTATATTGTGGTAAGATCAAAGTCCATGATAAAAAATATTGAAATTCCTAAACTTACCGATAGATCAGTAGATTCTAGGAAGATGTTTTAATTTTTGATCATTAATAAAAGTTATCTATAAAAATCAGCTAGATAACATCTAATTACTTTTGAAATGGCTCAGTCAGTTATGGAAAAATTATTTCTACCTCGCATTACTAAGGCAACAGGATCGGTATTAATACCAGGATCTAAAAGTATCTCTAACCGTATTTTACTGTTAGCTTCTTTATGTGAAGGGGAAACGATTATCCACAACCTTCTCAAAAGTGATGATACTGATCGAATGTTAGAAGCTCTTGATGCGCTTGGTATTTCTGTCACACTACTCAACGAAGAAACACGATCATTTCGAGTAATCGGGAATGCGAGTGGTTTTCCGAATAAAAAAGCAGAACTCTTTTTAGGAAATGCCGGCACCGCTTATCGTTCATTAACGGCAGCGGTTGCCATTAATGGTGGCGAGTATACGCTTTCAGGCATTGAACGCATGCATGAACGTCCGATTAAGGATCTTGTCGATGCACTTCAGTTACTCGGATTTAATATCGAATATTTAGGCAATGAAGGTTACCCACCACTTCAAATTGGCGTAGGAGCTCTAAAAAGGCATCAAATTTCGATTAAAGGAGATGTTTCTAGTCAGTATATGACAGCACTCCTTATGACGCTCCCACACCTTAAAGAATCGATAACAATTGATATTGATGGTGAACTGATTTCAAAACCTTATATTGAGATCACCCTTATACTGCTTCGTGCTTTTGGTGTTGAAATTGAACATGAGAATTATCAGAAGTTTTGGATTCCTGACGACGCTGAATTTACAACACCGGGAACTTTTTATGTTGAGAGTGATGCTTCAAGTGCCTCTTACTACTTAGGATTAGGGGCGCTCTGTGGTCCTTTAACTGTGAAAGGGGTTGGTACACATTCAATTCAAGGCGATATTCGTTTTATTGAAGCATTAACAGAGATGGGTGCATTAGTCTCTTGGGGGGAAAATGAAGTCACGGTTGCACCCCCTCAAAATGGCGTTTTAAAAGGCATTGATCTAGATTGTAATCATATCCCTGATGCGGCGATGACTTTAGCAACAATGGCTGTTTTTGCCGATCAGAAGACGATACTTCGTAATATTGGAAGCTGGCGCGTGAAAGAGACTGATCGAATTCATGCCATGGCAACAGAATTGACAAAACTCGGTGTTAAAGTGGAAGAGGGGGCGGATTATCTAGTGATTTATCCACAAGAGAGTATTTATGAAAACATTGAGATAGAAACTTATGATGATCATCGTATTGCAATGTGTTTCTCGCTTCTTTCACTCAAGGCGCCGATTACGATATTAGATCCAAAGTGTGTGGATAAAACCTTCCCTACTTATTTTGATCTTTTTAATAAAGTGACTCGGTCGTAATAGATCCTTAAGGCTTATAAAAAACGATGTTTAATCGCCCTTTCAAAACACTCTATAAACAAGGGTTTTCACTTGTTGAACTGATGATTCTCACCGTGATTGTGGGGATTTTAATCATGATGTTTTCTCAGAATGTGTTAGGGATTAATGATGAGTCTAAGATTACGAAAGCGCATCAAAAACTCCGTTCTATTGAAGGCGCTTTAGGGATCTTTAAAGATGACTTTGGCCGTTATCCGACAAGGGAGGAAGGCCTTGCAATATTAGTGCAAAACCCAGAGAAAAATCGTTGGAAAGGCCCTTATATTCAGGAAGATATTTTAACGGATCCCTGGGGAATTCCTTATTTTTACGATATTTCTAGCAATCAATATCTTCTGATTACACTCGGTCAAGATCGTAAGGTCGGGGGAAAGGGATTAAACCAAGACATTGTTTATGTGAAGAACTTTAAAGAATCTGATTTAACGCTTTCAATCCCTTAAACATTGATTGAGTTAATTTTTTGTATTCACTCGTTTGTATTATTTATCACTCTCGGTGCTCATCCATATTCCAAATTTTGTTTTTTATCCATTAATCAATATTGAATTAAAACCCATGACAGAATCCCTTGCTAGTTTAATAACAGATGAATTACCAGATCTTGAAATTCTCTATCAAGATAATGAGATCATCGCTATTAATAAGCCCAGTGGCTGGTTTGTGCATCGTTCGCTTTTAGATCCGCATATCACAACGATTGTGCTTCAGAAGTTACGAGATCAAGTCGGACAATACCTCTACCCCGTTCATCGATTAGATCGCCCTACTTCCGGTGTCTTGCTTTTTGCATTTACGCAGGAGAGTGCTCGGCACTTATCCACACAATTAATGAACGATACTGTGGATAAGCAATATTTGGCAATTGTGCGAGGTTACATTGCCAAGTATGGAGAAACTGATGAGCCATTGATCTATATCCGCGATAAAATTGCGGATAAAAATATGAGTGAACAAGTGGAAGCGCAAAGTGCTAAGACAATTTATCAAAATCTCGCAACGATAGAGTTAAACTTATCCACAGGAAAATACCCAACTTCCCGGTATAGTTTCGCATTATTAAGTCCTAAAACAGGCCGAAAACATCAGTTGCGCCGGCATATGAATCATTTAGCTCATCCTATTATTGGTGATACAACCCATGGGGATCTTCGGCATAATAAGCTCTATTTGAGAGAGTTTGGGATTAATCGTTTGATGCTTCATGCTTATAGCATGACATTTATTCATCCAGTAACTGATGATCAGATGATTATTAAAGCGCCCTTGGATAGCTTGTGGATAACTCTGTTAACAAGCTTTGGATGGAAAGATGCACTTGAACATTTATAAATAATCTTAATAAGCAGAATACCGAGGAATTTTATGAAGTGATTGTTGCTTTAAATGCCTCAGGAGTTATTGATGTGATTATAAAAAAAGCCTTTCATATGAAAGGCTTTGATGTATTTGGAAATTTTTAAAACTTGTTTAAAAAGTTATTCAGGTGCAAAGATATACAAAATCTCATCAAAGAGTGAACGAATCTCTCCTTCAACCCCCGGCATTTTGATCTCTTCAGGCGTATTTGTTGCTTCAGATTGAATAAACTCAAGATAAGTCGCTTGGCTACAACCATCATCATCGCCTAAGAGACAGGCTTTGCTATACCAGATCTGCGCTTCTAATAGATCTTTCTCTACAGACTCTCCGTGCTCATACATATAGCCTACATTATAAGTAGAATCAGCATGACCAAGGTTAGAAGCTTTTTGGTAGAGGTTAAAAGAATGATTTTGGTCTTTTTCAACACCTAAGCCTTCGTCATAAAGAGACGCTAAATAGAAGAGTGCCTCCGCATTATCACTCTCTTCAAGTTTAGAGAGGTAGCTAAAGGATTGATCATAGTTAGTTTCAGTACCAAGACCTTCATAATTGAGTTTACCAAGATAGAAAATGGCATCAGATGAACCCGCACTTTCGGCCTTATCAAAGAGAAGATAGGCTTGGTGATAACGATCTTCAACACTATAAGGTGCTTCTAAATAGAAGAGATAGCCCATAAGGAATAGGCTATTTGGATCATTGCTATTTTTAATATTTTCTAGCAATTGATCTGTATTTTCATTCAGATAAATGCGTGCTTTATCAGAAGTAGCTTGGAGAACGCTGATTGGGGTTAACTCTAAGGGCGCTAAGCTAGCTTCATCACCCATAATCTCGGTAAAGATGCTTTGTAATTTATTATTCTCATCTTCATACTGACTTTCTGTCGTAGAATTAGTTTGTGTTAGTGTATCTACTGCAATACAGCCCTCGAGATAGCCATTGTCACAACTTTTTTGATACCACTCTTTAGCTTTATCGAGATCTTTTTCAACATACTCGCCATTTTCATACATGTAACCCACATTAAAGGTTGATTGATCATGATTGAGTGTAGAGGCTTTTTGGAAATGTTTGAATGATTGCTCATAACTCTGAGGAACACCTTCCCCTAAATCATATTGAACAGCAACACTAAATATTGCCTCAGGATAGTCACTGAGTTTAGGATTTGAGTAGTAATTAAATGACTTTTCGTGATCCTGAGTAACGCCATTACCATAATAATAGAGCTCGCCTAATCCGTAGAGTGCATCAATCGAGCCTAGTTCAGCCGCTTTTTCAAAGAGAATTTTAGCTTGTCCAAAAGCATATTCATCATAATAATCATCCCCTTTTTTCTGATAATAGA
This sequence comes from uncultured Ignatzschineria sp., assembly GCA_964586665.1. GTDB lineage: Bacteria > Pseudomonadota > Gammaproteobacteria > Cardiobacteriales > Wohlfahrtiimonadaceae > Ignatzschineria. The sequence continues at coordinate 8,701 of CAZPIQ010000070.1, forward strand.
GACCAAGGAGATAAGTCGCATCAGGATTATCAGATTTTGCCGCATCAATGAGCGCATTGATTTGGTAATTGAGAGCGTTAAATTGCTCATACTCATTCACTTGACGAATCTCCTCAACAGTTGGGAGATCCATCTCTTTTGGCTCACCTTCTTTTTGATAGAGATGTTCTTTTTCAATATCCGCAATGACTTCATTAAAGGATTGTTTTGAAATTTTTAAACGTTTTAAAGCATCACAGCTTTGAGTTTCTCCATTCTCACAAGATATTTGATACCATGCCATTGCCATATATATATCAGGTTCAAGTGCATTAAAGTCACCTGATTCATAGAGATAACCTAATGTATATTGTGCTAAAGGATGCTCTAGATCGGCCGCTTGCGTATAGAAGTCTACGCCTATTTGTGAATTTTCTGTAACGCCTGATCCTGTCATGTAGAGAGAGCCTAAGCTAAAGAGTGCCTCAGCATGTTGATCACCGGCATTGTGATAATATTGAGCAGCTTTTTGGTAATCCTGAACAACGCCTTCACCAAAGTAGAAGGTATCACCAAGAAGATAACTAGCATCTGTTGATCCTAATTTTTCAGCCTTTTTGAAATACTCAGAAGCTTTATGATAATCCTCATCATTCAAGCTATCTTCTGCTTGAGAATAGTAGTAGTAACCTAGAAGAAATAAACTGTCAGGATTATTTTTAAGTGCACCTGCTTCGATGGTATCAAGATGATTGATTAGTGCTGTATGGCGCGTGTAATGATCATCTGAGAGAAGCGTTTTTATCGAAGGTAGAGCGGTCGTATCGTCCATTTTTTCATGATGCACTGATGCGCCTGCTTCATCTTGAAGTGTTAAATTAACGTATTCTTCAAGTGGCGACGTCGCAAATGTAGGGAGCATAAGTGTAGATAGAAGGATGCTGAGAACGGTTCTTTTTACAGGAATTTTAAACATATTAAGTGAGCCTAAATTAAGACTAAAAATGTATAGAACAATAAGTTTCTATCATCTTTTATGAATGATTGAATAGTGATAACTAGTAGTATAAACATAAAGGGGAAAGTCCCTTCAACTTTATTCAGTTTCCGGATCTTTCCCCTTTGTTTTTTGAACAAGATCAGTGATCTATTTAG
>CAZPIQ010000071.1:0-9739 GCA_964586665.1 uncultured Ignatzschineria sp.
CCACCATGTCAAGGTGGCGCTCTAACCAACTGAGCTATACGCCTGAAGCAAGATGTGTATATTGCAACATCTGTTTCGTTTTGACAAGCTTTATTTACAAACTTGCTAATAATTAGTCATTCAAAGAGCTTAATGCACAAACAAGCATAGCATAGACAAGCATCAGAGCAAAGTTCATGATTTACTGATAGAATATCATTTCAATTTTAACCCAATAAGAATCCTCATTATTAGAGAAGATTAGAGATTATGGCAGAGAAGAAAAAAGGTTGGTTTAGTCGATTATTTGGTGGCGGTAAAAAGGAAGAAGTTCCACAAGAAGTCTCGCCTGTTGAATCACCAGAATCAGTGGAAGAGGCACCTAGTGCGCATGAATCTTCGCCTGTTGAAAAGCATGAGCCTGCTGATACGAAAATCGATTCTGCTGTTGAAGAATCTAAAGTCGATGAAGCTAGCGAAATCATTGTTGAAGGAATCGCAGAAGAGATTCATGAAACCTTCTCGCCTCACCCTACTCATCATGATGAATCTTCTCATGAGAAAATTAAACCGCAACATCATTTCTTAGAAGATATTGCGAGTGATGCCAAAGCCGAGATGGAAGCGCGTCATCATCAGGAAGAATCTAAAGCAGAAGTTCAACCTGAAATTGTTGAAGAAGAAATGCCGGCAGTTGAGGTTATCGAACCAGTCGAAATGGCTGAAGAGATTGAGACTACTCCTGAAGAAGCAATCGCTGAAACTACGCATACGCTTATCGAAGAAACAGCTGTAGAAGTTGAACCTGAAGTCGTTGAACCTGAAGTCGTTGAAGCAGAAATGCCGGCAGTTGAAGCTATCGAACCAGTCGAAACAGCTGAAGAGATTGAGCCTACTCCTGAAGAAGTAATCGTTGAAACCGCGCATGCTCTTATAGAAGAGACAGCTGTAGAAGTTGAATCTGAAGTCGTTGCAGAAAAAATGCCGACAATTGAAGGGATCGAACCAGTCGAAACGGCTGAAGAGATTGAGACTACTCCTGAAGAAGTAATCATTGAAACCGCGCATGCTCATATAGAAGAGACAGCTGTAGAAGTTGAATCTGAAATCATTGAAAAAGAAATACCGGCAGTTGAAGCTATCGAACCAGCCGAAACGGCTGAAGAGATTGAGGCTACACCTGAAGAAGTAATCGTTGAAACAACACCTGAGATTATCGAAGAAGTTGTTGAAGAAATTCAACCAGAAGTAATCGAAGAAGCTGTGCCTGTTGAAGAGCCTAAAAAGAAAAAAGGCTTCTTTGCGCGCTTAAGTAGCAAACTCAGCAAAACACGTAATAATCTTACCGAAGGTTTAGCAGATCTATTCCTCGGTAAAAAAGAGATTAACGAAGAGATCTTAGAAGAGCTTGAAACACGTCTTTTAATGGCCGATGTCGGGATTAAAGTCACTGATCAGATGCTCACCTCTATTCGTGATTCTGTATCACGTAAATCGCTCTCTAATGTTGATGAGTTATTTGCAGCACTTAAAGTACAGATGAAAGAGATTTTAGAACCTGTTTCTAAACCACTTGTTGTCGATACTGAAATCCATAAACCTTATGTGATCTTAATGATCGGCGTCAACGGCGTTGGTAAAACAACGACAATCGGTAAACTCGCGAAGAAATTCCAAGCGGAAGGTAAATCTGTAATGCTTGCTGCCGGCGATACCTTTAGAGCTGCAGCCGTTGAACAGCTTGAAATTTGGGGCGAGCGTAATAAGATTCCGGTCATCTCACAAAAAGAAGGTGCTGACCCTGCTTCTGTCATTTTTGATGCGATGGAATCTGCGAAAGCACGTAAAGTCGATATCTTAATCGCCGATACTGCGGGCCGTTTACATACCGATTCTGGCTTAATGCAAGAGCTTGGAAAGATCAATCGCGTGATTAAACGCCATGATGATACAGCGCCACATGAAGTCATGCTCGTTGTTGATGCTTCTACCGGCCAAAATGCGCTGAACCAAGCACGTCAATTTAATGAAACAGTGCCACTTTCAGGCATGACCTTCACGAAATTAGATGGAACTGCAAAAGGCGGAATTCTCTTTGCTATTGCTGAAGAGCTTGAAATTCCGATTCGCTTTATCGGTGTCGGCGAGAGTATTGATGACCTTCGTCCATTTAATTCAGATGAATTCGTGGATGCTTTGGTTGAGACTAAAACAGAGGCTTAATGCTCAGTATCCTTGAAGATGAACTATTGCTCTAAAAGCGAAAGACTTTTTGTATTACCAAGATAAATATCATCCCCAATGATTGCTTTTACATCAATTATTGGGGATTTTTATATCTATCGTTTTAATTGCCGGCATTGATCCAATCTTTCCCACATGAATACAAAAATCCCGGCATTTTAATGCCGGGATTTAAGCGTAATTATGTTATTAATGACTGAATACCAGTTATAAACTACAAGCTTCAAACCAATATACAATCATCATAATATTAGTCATCCTTACAAAGGATATACTGTACTACTCAAACTGAAAACCACTCATACCATTTGAGTTATTTTGTGGAGCGACATAAGGCTGCTGTTGCATTTGAGTTTCTAATTGAGACAGCGGCGCATAATTAGGTTGAACCTTTTGCCCGATTGCGAGATATTGCTGTGCAATCTCTAAATCTCCTCGACGATAGGCATCTAATGCACTTCTATAATAAACATCTGCGATTGCTAGAATACCTTGTTGCCCTTTTGCATTATCTGCATCAATCGTTAAGACTTCCTGATAAAAATAGTATGCGTCATCTTGATTGATACCAACATAGTTACCCTGGAAGAAAGCATTGTTAGCCATTTGAATTAAACCATCTATTAATAGAATATCCGCTTGTGATAAGCCTTCTTCATCATGATCTAATGAATGGAGCGAAAGTCCGGCAACTTCATCATCTGCGACATCCGACACAACTGTTTCCGTTGAGATCGTTTCTTCTTCACCTGAGTCGTTACTTAATAATTCAACTTTGGTCACTGTTCGTGTTTTTTCTACTGGATCTAAAACCGGTTGCTCGAGCGGATCTTCTCGCTGCACTTCAACTTTAGGGACATAAACATATTTTTCACGCTCAGCATCCGTTAAGGCGGGATTCAATGCCGCCATTGATCCTGAATCCTCATTTGCAATCACAACATACTTTGGCACTTTCCCTGTATATAGAGGCTCTTCCCCAAACATGAAATAAGCGAAGATTGCTAAACCTATAAATATAAGTCCGCAGATAAATAGATTAAATCCTTGAAACCATCCCATCCCTAATTTACTTCCTCTAACAGGTTTTTCGGCAATTGGTGGTGCTGCAACCATCGGCTCTTCATCCACTTCTTCAGCACCTATCTCAGGATCTTCTGTTGCACTAAAAGCAACTGTCGATCCTTTCTCAGACTTCTCTAACATAACAGGTTCTTGTCGAAGTTCTGAATTTTTCTGATCAGCATATATTGCAGTATTCGCAATATCAGCCTTAGCGCCGGACAGATCAGGTGCTTTATCGACCGAAAAAGGTTCACTTTCCACGTTTAAAATCGCATCATCGACCATCTCTTCAACTTGAAAATCGAGCGGTACAATATCATTTTCAATATGAGAAGCATCTATCTCGACATCATTATAAAGCTTCGGTACATCTTCAATTGATAGATCATCAATTGCAGAGAAGCCTTCTGCATTTGCTAAATCTGAAGGACTATTTTTGATTTTTTGAGATTGAGACGTTTGCTGTAATACATCTATATGATGATCGTGCTTCGGCGTTGTCTCAATATTCTCTTTTTTATCTTTATCTAAAGGGGCCATGTTTTAAACCAAGGTTATGAAGTTTGATAAAATTAACTATTCGTTCATCAAATAGTAATCAAACTCTTCAAGTGCTTTACGAAGCTCAAAGAGCGGAAGTCCCATAATGCCGGAATAGCTTCCTTTAATAGATTGAATATATCCCGCCATCATTCCTTGAATCGCATATCCACCTGCTTTATCCTGTGGTTCACCGCTCTCCCAATAACGCTCGATAAAACGATCCGGTAAAATGGAGAACGTCACTTCGCTCTCACTTAACATTGTGACAAACTTTTCTTTATAAGCCGTTACTATTTCACTCTCTTCCGCAATCTGATCAACTTTCGTCATTCCGACTAACGTTAATGCCGAGAAAACAGTATGGGTTTTATTTGAAAGACTTCTCATAATCTCATAAAAATGATCACGATCATCAGGTTTTCCAATAATTTTACCCGCTAAACTTAAAGTCGTATCTGCTGTCAGCAGTAATGTTTTATCTGAGATAAGCTGACGATGATTTCTCAGCGCTTCAATAGCCTTCTTCTCTGCCATCTCTTTGACATAGAACTCCGGCATTATCGGCATTTTGACCGACTCATCGATCTCCACATCAACCGTTTCATAAGTAATTGCCAATTGCTCTAGCAACTCTTTACGCCTTGGTGAACGTGAAGCTAATAATACTTTTAAATGACTCATGTATACACATTCCTCAGCTTTAATACTTCTACTACATATCAATCATTCAGATTCTATTGATTAAAAAATCTCATTCAGCGATATCAAGGAGATCTTAAAATTTTCAAATACTATTGAAAAAATTGATTCACCTCATAAGTATTACTACCTATTCAGTCAATCAATTTCATTTAAATACAATTTCAACTCATCCTATTCACAATTCATTAAATCATGAATCTAGATAGCATCCGAAACAGTCATATCATCTGATGAATCACTACTCGCAACCACAGGTGCACTATCTTCTGTAGATACTAATTGACCATTTTGATTGAAGTAGAGTTTCAAGGTGCGTTGTTGCTTCACATCACCACTTGAAGTTGATTGGAAGAAGACGTAGTACCAAACATCAGGTTCATAAACATCCATTACAAGCGGTGTTCCGAGTAGGAGTTGTACATCATGTTTCGTCATACCTGGCGCTAGATTTTCTAAACGTGTTTCATCGATATAGTTTCCTTGAACCACATCAACACGGTGCATCGAGCAACCGACAGCGAATATTGCCAAGCCTAATAACATGAAATATTTCAATTTTTTCATTTTAATTCTTTCTCCTAGAAGAGTAGAGGTAAATCATACCCTTTTTTGTAAAAAATTCTATCGATTATTTCTCAAGTTCTAGCCAACGCTCATACTTTTCTTCGAGTAATTGCGTTTTATCAGAAAGCTCTGAAAGCTTTTTCGTTTGATGCTCATGACTCTCTTGATAAAACTCGGGCTGTTGCACTAATGCTTCGAGCGCTTCGATATCAGCTTCAAGTTTACTGATCAATCCCGGCAACTCTTCAAGCTCTTTATTCTCTTTAAAGCTCAATTTACGTTTCTCAACTTTCACGTCATTTTTAGGCGCATTTTTAGAGTCCGAATTCTGCGCAGGCGCTTTTGACTTAGAAGCTTCTTTAGCCACTAATTTTTTCGCTTCAGCTTCTGCTTTTTCACGCGCGGAGACTCTTGCTTGCCAATCCGTATAACCCCCAATATATTCAGCAACGCGCCCTTCTCCTTCAAATACTAATACAGAGGTCACGACACTATCTAAGAATGAACGGTCATGGGAAATAAGTAGTAGCGTTCCTTCATAATTTGAAACGAGATCTTCCAACAACTCAAGTGTTTCAATATCAAGGTCATTCGTCGGCTCATCCATTACAAGGAAATTAAAGGGTTTTGCAAAGAGCTTTGCGAGTAAAAGACGGTTTCGCTCGCCCCCTGATAATGATTTTACAGGGCTTCTTGCACGCTCTGGCGTAAACATAAAGTCCTGAAGCCAGCTGATCACATGACGTTTTTTACCATTGATCTCGATAAAATCACTCCCCTCACCAACGTTATCAACGACGGTTGCATCAAGATCTAGTTTTGCGCGAAGCTGATCAAAGTATGCGATCTCAAGCTGAGTTCCCATCTCCACTAAACCACTATCAGGGACAATATCACCCATCAATAGTTTCACGAGCGTCGATTTACCGGCGCCATTGGGGCCGATAATGCCGACTTTATCGCCACGCATTAGGGTAAAGTCAAAGTTTTTAATCAGCTTTTTACCGCCTAACTCAAGCGATACATCTTCCGCAAAAAGCACACGACGGCCTGATTTCTTGGCTTCTTCATGATGAAGCGTTGCTTTTCCTTGACGATCAAGACGCTCTCTGCGCTCTTCACGCATGGCTTTAAGTGCACGTACTCGACCTTCATTACGTGTACGACGCGCCTTAATCCCTTGACGAATCCAAACTTCCTCTTCTGCTAAACGCTTATCAAAGAGCGCATTCTCTTGCGCTTCATTGTGAAGTTCAATCGCTTTAAAACGTTGATAGTCTGAGAAAGAACCTGGATATTCAGTCAAATTCCCACGATCAAGCTCGATGATTTTTGTCGCGATATTATCTAAGAAGTGTCTATCATGCGACACAAATAGAAGCGCCCCTTGATACACATCGACCAGCGTTTTTTCGAGCCATTCAATCATTTCGATATCAAGATGGTTTGTCGGCTCATCTAGTAAGATCAGATCAGGATCACTGACAAGAACGCGTGCAAGTAGAACACGGCGAATCCAGCCTCCTGAAAGCTCATTCATTCGTTTACTACCATCAAGCTCTAATCGGGTTAAAATCTCTGAAATACGCGCATCAATCGACCATGCATTTAAGCGATCAAGATCCACTTGAAGTCTCCCTAGCGCATCAAGATCCACATTTTCGCCATCTTCAATGAGCGCATGATATTGCTTAAGCTTATCGCCTACTGCACTTAAACCACTTGTGACAACCTCGTAAACGGTCGCATCAAGATTTTCAGGAATCTCCTGATCAAGTTTAGCAATCTTTAAATCACTACTTTGAACAATCTCGCCTTCATCAGGCACCACTTCTCTTGAAACCACGCGTAAAAGGGAGGATTTCCCCTCACCATTTCGGCCTACTAAACAGACTCTTTCACCTTTTGAAATTGCAAAAGTGACGTTCTTCAGCAGAGGTCTTGCGCCATATGCTAAAGAGATATCTTGTAAACGTAGCAGAACCATATAACTCCTAAAATTGAACCTAAAATTGAATTTAAAAGAGTTGCCAAAAGCAACTCTTGATTGAATCTTATCAACTAGTTTTGAGAACTAGTATCTTTATCTTGTGAATCTATCTTTATCTCTGATCCTAAATCGCTTTCTGCTGATTCAGCACTCACATCGGGGGTTGATATCAATGTCGGTGCTTCTAACGGCGCAGAACCGCCTTGCATAATCACAATCCCTTTGGGAATGGATTCATACCTTTCGGTTGCTTCTTCAATCAACTGATCAAGCGCCGGATAGTAGATCGGTGTCACTTGAGATGAAATCATAATCTCTGATACAGGATCGATTTTTTTCTCGGTTAATCCGAAATATTCAGCGATACTGTCATAATTCATGATTGCTAATACAACAGCAACAATTCCGAGCAACCCCAAAAGACCATAAAAAATATGGCGTTTTTTAAACTCGAAACTTGGTTCAAGATCTGGGGCTATCAAACGAATCACGCGCCCAGGATAACCATACGAAAATGCGTGAAGCTGCCTTAAATCACTAAGAGAATATTGGTGCTCTTTCCCATAATGTTTATAAATATGTGTCACAAGCTCGCTGACCTGCATATGATTCACAGGACCGATCGTAAAGCTATTTGAATGAAGAAGTAATCCTTTTGAGAAGATATCCTGATTATTCAAATCCATTAATAATACAATCACAATATACGCTTGTTTAAAACGTCCTCGATTATTAATCTCCTCTTTTGTACGATAGAGAAATGAGAGCTCTTCTTGCGTTAATTTATCAGCATCATCGACAAGCAACACCATTTTGATGCCTGTCGGTGGTACTGCTTCAAGTTTTGCAACAATTTCCGCTTCATCTTCTGAAGTTTCTAAGAGCTTTGCGACTTGTTTAAAAATGCTGTCATTGCCGGCAACAATCTCTCTTGCGACAATATTCTCGTGAAGATCCAAACGACGACTCAGCTCCATCATAAAGCGAGTCTTACCACAGCCTGAAGGACCATAGATTGAATAGAAATCTCCGCGATTGGTACTAATGTGTTGTTCTATTCTTCGCATAACCTCTTCGGTTGGCCCAAGAGGCAACCAAGGAAGGTTATGCGAGAGCTCTTCTTTTCGCATCTATGGGGTTCCAAATTCTATTGCTTCAATAATAAATTCTTCTGGAATGTCATCTGTGATGATCGCTTGCCCTACTTTCTCTAAGAGAACAAAACGAATTTTTTGGGTCAGATTCTTTTTATCAAGTCTCATGACATTTAAAAACTGATCGGCAGTAAATGGTGCTGGCGCAACACAAGGTAGATCGAAAAGATCTAACAGTGATGTGATATAAAGCTGATCCTTTTTACTGATCAATCCCATACGACATGATAAATAACCGGCCATATTAATGCCGATAGCAACAGCTTCACCATGAAGCACACCTTGATACTTCATCAATTTTTCGATGGCATGTCCAAAAGTATGTCCTAAGTTCAAAGTTGCGCGAATTCCTGTTTCTCGCTCATCTTGATCCACAATCCACTTTTTAAATGCACAAGAGCGGTAGATCATTTCAGCAATCACTTCAGAATCTTTCGCTAAAATCGCCTCATAATTGACGCGCATCCACTCTAAAAATTCTGCATCTTGAATGAAGCCATATTTAAGTACTTCCGCTAAGCCACTCACATACTCACGTTGTGGGAGTGTTTCTAATAATGATAAATCGATTAGAACACGTTTTGGCTGATAGAAAGTACCGATCATATTTTTACCAAGCGGATGATTCACTGCCGTTTTACCACCGACAGAGCTATCGACCTGCGCTAATAACGTCGTTGGAATCTGGATAAAATCAATCCCACGTTGATAAGTACTTGCCACAAAACCAGCTAAATCCCCAATCACACCACCACCAAAGGCAATGAGAAGACTACGGCGATTAAACTCAAGTTCCAAAAGTCTTGTATGAACTTCTGCAAAAGATTCTAAATTCTTAAAGCGCTCTCCATCTTCGATGATGACTACGCGATCACGATCTCCATCAACAAGCGACAAAATACGATCTGAATGCAAAGCATAGATCGTATTATTCGTAAGAACAAGGCGCTGTTCATAAGGGAACTCTTCCGTGAATCGCTTTGATGCGAGGAGGTTTTTGTCGATTTCGATATCGTATGAACGATCGGCTAAATTGACGGTCAATGTCTTCATATTTCTCTATTTCCTACAAGCCACTCAGGAAGGGGCGATTTTCTTTGAACGATACTCTCTATAATACCACCAACAACAAGCTTCGGGGGGATATTGTCTGAAAAAACAATGTAGTTTGCGCTCGATAGATAAAGGGGATGCCTAAACTCATAGAGTTTCTCTAAAACGCCTTTCGGATCATCATTTTGCAAAAGCGGACGCTGAGAATCAAAACGTACTCGCTCGAACTGTGCTTCAGGCGAAACATTCAAATAAATCACAATCCCATTTTGCATTAACTGCATGCGATTCTCTTCGCGTAAAATCGCACCCCCGCCTGTTGCAAGTACCACTTGGGGTTGAGTTGTCAATAATGCGATCGCTTTTGCTTCCCGCTCTCTAAACCCGGCCTCGCCTTCCACCTCAAAAATATGCGGAATAGTTACGCCTGTTGTATCTTCAACAT
>CAZPIQ010000072.1:0-9667 GCA_964586665.1 uncultured Ignatzschineria sp.
GTTGCTGATTTCCGTATGCCACCGAGTGAAGATTGCCATACACAAGTTGCAGTAAAACTTAATCACGCTTACTTCTGGGATCTTATCGTAGAAGCGCTTGAGCTGATTGGTGAGGTGGATTATGACGCAAACTGATCATCTGATTCGTCAAGGTAAAGTAAGCGAATTGGATCATTCGAATAAGTCAGTAGTGCCCTTAATGGTGGCGCTACTGATGGCTTGTATGGCCTTTCAGCTTAACGCGACGATGCTCAATCCTGTGCTTGTTACGATTGCTGGGGCGCTGAATACAACCGAAGCAACTATTGGTCTATCACAAACGGCTTTCTTCATGTCAGCAGCGCTCTTCTCAATCTTTATTCCAAGATTGAGTGATATCGTGGGTCGTAAGAAGATCCTCTTTATTCTGATACTTGTTACAACATTGGGCGGCGTATTATCAGCAGTCACAAGTAGTATTGAACTCTATTTTGTCTCTAGAATCATTCAAGGTTTCTCAGGGCCTGTTGTACCGCTTTGTCTCTTAATGCTTCATGCAGAAGTAAAAGATCCGAAGCGCTATGGAATGCTGATGGGAATTATCACCGCAGTCAATGGTGGTATTGCCGGCATTGATGCATTCTTAGGGGGCTATATCGCAACGAACTTTGGTTTTAGACCCGTATTTTGGTTTATTGCAGCAGTTGGTTTAATAACATTACCTTTTATTATTAAAGGTGTAAAAGAGACTAAACCCTCAGCAGGTCAAAAGATGGATTGGACTGGGGTTCTCTTTTTAGTCATTACGCTTGCAGGATTCCTCTTTGCCTTTAATGAAGCAGGGAAGATTACGGCCGCGAATTGGACTTATGTGGCGATTGCGATTGTTATTGCCGTTGTATCGTTCCTTTTCTTCGTACAGATTGAGAAACGCGTCAAAGAACCTTTAGTGACGATTGCTCATTTAAAACAGCGTTCTACATGGGCATTGCTATTAACAACGGTTCTGACAATGACGGGGATTTTCGCGGTTGTGAATGGCTTAGTGGTTTCATTTGCGCAAAATAGTGATATTGGCTTTGGCTTTACAGCAAATAAAACGGCGATCTACCTGCTTGCACCTTATGCATTAGTCGGTTGGTTAGTCGGGCCATTTATGGGGAAACTTGCACCGCTTTTCGGTTACAACCGAATCTTAAGATTGGGGTTAATCGGCAGTATTATTGGAATCTTAATTCTGATGATGTTCGGGCTTGGTTCATTAACGGTATTGGTATTAGGAACTATTCTAGTCGGAATTACTTATGCCGGAACAGCAAATATTATGCTCAATGGTTTAGGGGTTGTATTATCCCCTGAAGACAATCCTGGATTCTTACCGGGTATGAACGCTGCGGCATTCCATTTAGGCGCAGGCCTAAGCTTTGCACTATTACCGGCAATGTTAGTGATGAACAGCGGAAGCATCACGGGCTATAGCAACGGCATGCTTTTAGGTTTAGGAATTACAGTTGTCGCCTTTGCGGTTTCGTTCTTGATTCCAAATCCAGTGAGTGCCGAGGTTAAATCAGTACACTAAGTGGGAGTCCACTTTAAAAAATTTATTTAAATTGATTGATTTAAATTGATTGATTAAAAGCAGTATGATCATAAAAAATCATACTGCTTTTTTATGTTTTAATTTTATATTTTAATAATATTATGATTGTTATTGTGTAATCTTCCCCTTTTAAATCTATTTTAAAGTACTGTTGTATCTACTTATTGATTGATTTAATATCATATGAATCATATGTGATTTATAGGTAGTACATAAAAAGGGATAAGTTAATGGATCAGATTTTACAAGCAGTTGCAGTCGTTATACCCATTATCTTTGTGCTAGTGTTTGGTTTTAGTGCCCAAAAATGGAAGGCTTTTGGCACTGAAGTTAATCCCATACCTGTTATTAATAATCTAGTACTGAAATTTGCCTTACCACCAACATTGTTTGTTGGGACTATTATTGTGACAAGGGAACAGTTAACACATGATTTAATACTATTTTTAGTATTAATCATTGCACTTTTAATCGCTTATTTCTTTGGTTTTTTAGTCGCAAAACTTCTTTTTAAGCGTAATAATATTGAATCATCTATTGCAGGACTTGCGGTGAGTTTTTCTGCGGGGCCATTTTATGGTCCGGCACTATTAGGGAGTCTCTATGGTGCTGAAAGTGGGGTTGCTGTGAGTATCATATCTCTAGTGATTAATGTTTTTATTGTACCCCTAGCAACAATTATTATTAAACTTAATCTAGCTAATAAAGAAGATAAACATGATTCGATGATAAAACTTATTGGTATCTCGTTATATGAAGCCATCTTTAAGACGCCTTTTGTTTGGGCTCCACTTTTAGCATTTATCTTGGTGTTTTTAGGCATTAAAATGCCGGATGTCGTAAATAATTCTTTAGATCTTATTGGCAAGGCAACAGCTGGTTTAGCAGTTTTTGTAGCAGGAATGACGATTGCTGCCAACAAGTTTAAGTTAAATGGAGAAGTCCTATTATTTGCATTATTGAAGAATATTGGTTTACCGATTCTATTTATTGGGATCGCTATGCTACTTAATATGACAAAGGAATCTGTAATTTTTGATCAAGGGTTGCTATTGGCAGCCTTACCTTCGGGGCCGATGATTGTGCTTCTTGCAACACGTTATCAGCAATACCAACAACAAGCCTCTTCAATTCTTGCAGTTTCTACTGTAGGAATGCTGATAACGGTCACGACCTTAATTTATCTTTTGAATCCAGCTTAGTTTGATTATCCAAATTCGGATTGATAGCTTCTTTTATTGATTATTTTTGAGCCGTTGATTTAATCATCGGAAACACGATAAAGCTTAAAAGAAGAAGGACAGAGAGGATCAATAAACCCACCATAATATTTTGATATGAACCAGTAACATCATAAATATATCCCAATAATGTCGGCATAATTGAGGAGATGACATAGCCCCCGAATAGCATCATGGCAGTCCAACCAGCGACTTCTTCGCCTGTGTCAACTTCCGCAAAAGGAAGAACGAGTGTTAATAAGAATGCACCTGTTGCACAAAAACCGATGAGTCCTACAGCGAGATATAAGAAGAAGCTATAATCCACAAGAAAGATCATCATAAGATACGCTGAAATAAGGGCAAGGCCGGTAAAGTAGATGGCGAGCTCTTGTCGATAGCGAGAGAGAAACATCGGATAAAGAAAACTACCAATCAGACCTGTTACCATCATGAAATTAAGGAGCACTTGGCCTTCGGTTACGGAGATATTTCTTGATGATAAGTAGGGTAAAATCCACGCGACAATACTATAAAAACCACCGGATTGTAGACCAAAGATTAAAATGGATAACCACGCTTTTTTATTGCTCCACGGAAGTTTTGCTTTAGGGCTTGTCGCTTTTTTAACTTGAGGTGCCTTATTAAAAGAACGAAGGTAAAACATCCAAATAAAGGTGATGATAAAAATTGGGAATGCCCAGAAGAAGAGCGCTTGCGTCCAATGGATTTTGAAGTATTGGCTCACAATGGCAGTGATAAATGTTCCAAGAATCCCACTTGTTGCAATTCCTAAAGAGTAAGCTAGCATGCCTTTAGAAATTGATTTACCAAAGTGCTTTTTCACAAAGCCTGAAGCTAACGGCCCCACAATCGCAATGCCGGTTCCCATAATGAATGAGAAGAAGATTAATGCCGGCAATTCTGTTAGAAATGTTCTGAAAAATGTCCCGATTGCGATAGCAAGTAGTGAGAGAGTGATAGTCGTTTCAAGTCCGAATCGATTACTGAGTGGTGTTGCTAGAAGTGCACAAACACCCATGCAAAGCGTTGGAATTGTCATTAAAAGGCTCGTCATTGTCTTTGAGAGAGAAAGATCAAGTGAGATCTCTTCGATAAAGATGCCGAGTGATGTAAGTGTAACGCGTAAGCAGGCAGTTGCAAGAAAGACGAGCAGAAAGAGATGGAATGGGATTTTAGCAGATCCCATATTGGGTGAAGCCATAACGAATAATTACCTATTTGGATGAGACAAAATGAGATCAATTTATCCGCCGGTTGATAAGCGGAAGATGATTGAGCTGTACTACTATACCCTCTCTTAACCAATCATGAAAATATTCGGCAATATATCTGAATACTGATTTAAGCAGATCACAGTGGGGAAGAGTCTTGATATACTTAGTAAGTAGAAGAAGCATGCGCCATCAATAATCGGAGTTAAGCAAAAAAAATGAATGAGTTAAATAATGCGCTTGCGCAATATCAAGCAGCGATTTATGAGCAGACATGGCTCAGTTTTGAGATGGTCTTAGGCGCTGGTTTTATCTCCATCATTGCCGGATTTTTGCTTGGGCTTGCGCTTTTTAATATTCAAAGAATTAGCAGAACTCTCTCGTTGATAACGCTTCCTTTAAGGATCATAGTGACGCTTATGGGCAGTTATCCGATTGTGATCATGGCTGTTGTGTTAGTGCCCTTTTTAAGAATAATGTATGGTACTTCTCTTGGCTCTGAAGTTGGGCAGTTCATCTTAATGGTATGGGGTGTTTTCTTTTTCACATCGCTGATTAATAGTAGCCTTTCTGACAAGGAAGATGATGATCGTTTACCTGTACGAATTGTGAAAAATATCCGCCTTTTAATTGTAATGTTAATCTCAGGCAATGCCATTTTAGGCGTTTTAGGATTAGGTGGGCTAGGTGAATTAGTGATCAGACTTAACGATCAGAGTTTTGATATCGGCTTAATCATAATTGTCGGCTTGATTTATCTTGCCTTTATTGCGGTTATCGAGCTATTTTTTGCAATTTTAGTAGGTATATTACGATCTCAATTAATTCCTATTGAGTCGGTTGATACCTCAAAGCAAATTCAATCATCTTCTCAAAATGGGCGGGCAGAAATACCATCAGCATCTAAAAGAGAGAATAGTGCGAGTGATCTTGATTATCTTATCCGCAAAAAATAATGCTGAAGCCGGCAACCTATGGATAGTTGTAATCAATTTTATGCCATCCCTTTCTTACTCGCTTAAGTTAGATTTGCTGATTAGAGATTCGCAAAAAACACCAAGAAGATTGGTGCTAAAATATTGGTGATAAAACCAAAACTAATCGCAATTGGTACCACTTGTGAACCACCAGTTCTTTGTATTACAGGAAGGACAAAATCAAGCGATGTCGCGCCACCTGAGCCGACTGCTGAAAGCGGATATCGTGCCATAATGAGCGGGATAATCATGAAGGCAAAGAACTCTCTAAATAGATCGTTAAAGAAAGCAATCGAACCTAAAATCGGGCCATGTGCGTCTTGAAGAATAATAGTAGAGAGTGAATACCAACCGAAACCTGAGCTAATCGCAAGCCCATGAGTGATCGGCATTTTGAGAATAAGTGCACCAATAATTCCGCCGGCAAATGAAGAGATGACAAAAAAGACGCTCAGGATAAGACCATAGCGATTAAGCAGTACCGCCTTAAGATGTACGCCACTTGCACGAAGTTGTAGACCAACGCAAGCCAGCAAAATGACAAGCGCGATTTCCGCGAGATGCTCAGGAACATGAATATATTGATTGGCCACAAGACCGACGATCAGTCCCAGAATAATTGCACCAATCAATTTTGAAGAACCCAAGAGTGATTTCCATGTAGATTCTTTTTTGACTGAACCCGGTTTTAGCGGGAAGGGAAGTTGCTTATCAAGGAAATAGAAGACGAGCATATTTAATCCCAAAATACAGACAATAAATACCAACGTCTTGCCAAATATTGATTGTAATTGTGTCCAAAGATCAGGGATCGCCGCAAGATTAAGTCCCATAATAAAGAGAATTACGTAGATCAAGGCAATTAAGGCATGATCAACAAGTTTAATCAGCGAACGGTGTTTGAGCTTAATAGCAAAACCGATCAAAAGCGGGAGCAGAACCCAGAGAAGTGTTTGGAGCATATTGATTTACTTTACGGTTGAAGCTTTAAGGGACTCGCTGAAAAGCATTATCATTTCTAATGATCGGCATGGATCATGGGCAAATGGTTTCAATTTGTCTTACTTGAAGTCAATGGGTGGCATGATGCCTAAATACGGGGTTATAGCTTATCAGATAACTGCGTGTAATGAGAGCGCTTTCGTGGAAAAAATCGTGAATTGTTTTAATGAAAACAAGATGGCGAGTATGTATCAATCGTACTTTGTTTCAAAGTGATTTTTCGGGTTAATAAAAGTTTTGAATCTCTCCTATCTTACGGATAATTAATCCTAATTAGTTTTCAGAGTTTTGTGGTAAAATGCCTTCTTTTATCATCTTGTCAAAAAAGGTAGATATTCATATGGCAGGTCACAGTAAATGGGCAAATATCCAACATCGTAAAGGTGCGCAGGATAAGAAACGCGGTAAAATTTTTACCAAATTAATTCGTGAAATTACAATTGCAGTTCGTTCTTCAGGTAGCGGTGACCCGGATGTAAATCCACGTCTTCGTCTTGCGATGGACCGTGCAATTGCAGCAAATATGGCTAAAGATACGATTGAACGTGCTGTTAATCGTGGTCTTGGAATTACGGATGGCCCACCTGATGAAGAGATCCGTTATGAAGGTTATGGTGCAGGCGGCGTTGCTGTAATGGTTGACTGCTTATCGAATAACCGTAACCGTACAGCCGGTGAAGTGCGTCATGCATTTACAAAGTTTGGCGGTAACCTTGGGACTGATGGTTCGGTCGCCTTCCAGTTTAGAGAGCTCGGTGTACTGACATACCCAGAAAATTCAGATGAAGATGCCATTACAGAAGCGGCGATTATGGCCGGCGCTGAAGATGTGATCGTTGATGAAGATGGTTCAATCGAGGTATTAACCACGCCTCAAACATACGTTGAAGTGCATAACGCAATGGTTGAAGCGGGTTTTGAGCCTGAAGATTCAGAAGTAACGCAATATGCTGATAATAACGTCGCAATTGATGCAGAAGCGGCTGAGAAAGTGATGGCAATGATCGACTTCCTTGATAACTTAGATGATGTTCAAAAAGTCTATTCTAATGCTGATATCTCAGAAGAGATCTTGGAAGAACTCTTTAAATGATCATTCTGGGAATAGATCCTGGATCAAGAATTACCGGTTATGGGGTGATTGATACAAGTGGTCGAAAACCAAAATATGTGGATTCCGGCTGTATTCGTATGAATACAGAGGATCCTATGGCGAAAAGACTCTTAACAATCTTTCAGGGCGTTGATCAATTGATCGCGCTCTATCGCCCTAAAGTCCTCTCGATCGAAGAGGTCTTTTTACATAAGAACCCGCAATCAGCGCTGAAGCTGGGTCAAGCTCGAGGTGTTGCGATGTGTGCTGCCGCGATGGCGGAGCTCACTGTGTATGAATATGCTGCCACAAGAATCAAGCAGACAATTGTTGGTAATGGTCATGCGCAGAAAGAGCAGGTTCAGCATATGGTTCAAAGTCTCTTAAAACTTAATAGAAAGCCCCAAGCCGATGCTGCCGATGCATTAGCTGCGGCGCTTACTCATGCATTTCATTCTCGATTAGGGGGATTATTATGATTGGTCGTTTAACCGGAATTTTAGCAGAGAAGCGTCTGCCGAATCAGGCATTAGTAGATGTTGCCGGCGTTGGCTATGAAGTGGAGCTTCCGATGAGTAGCTTTGCTAAGCTCCCACAAGAGGGTGAAAAGGTTCAACTCACGATTCATCATGTCGTGCGTGAAGATGCAAGCCTTCTTTATGGTTTTTGCTCGCCAAAAGAGCGCGAAGCATTTCGCCTCTTGATCAAAGTTTCCGGCATAGGTCCGAAAAGTGCGGTACTGATTCTCTCAGGCCTTTCAAGTGAAGAGCTCTATCGTGTGATTCAAAATGATGACCTTACCAGTTTAATGAAAGTGCCGGGTGTTGGTAAGAAAACGGCAGAGCGTTTAATTGTTGAACTTCGTGATAAAGTAAAAGCGCTTGCACCGATTGATATTACAGATGATCTTGTTGCCGCAAGCCAAGGATCATTAGTAGCTGAAGCAGGCTCAATTGTGGATGATGCGATTGAAGCACTTGTGAGTTTAGGTTACAGTCAAGCTGAAGCTAAAAAACGCGTGAATAAGGTTGCAAAACCAGGGCTTTCATTAGAAACGATTATTCCACTTGCATTGAAGTTATAAGAATATTTTTCGAGTATTCATATTCTAGATCCATATTCATATTAATATTCTATGTTCAGAAAATGCCTAAAGCCGATATCCATTGAATAAGCGTATCGGCTTTTTTATGTCCACAATATTGTTTATGACTCTTGATCTTATGAATAGCGTCTTTACTCAAACTGAAAAAATAACATGTTATATTAATTAGTTGTTATTAAAAGGTTGTTGTTAAAAGTGATTGTTGAATAGTTATTATTAAATAGATCTAATCTTAAAACTAGGGAGTCATAATGAAACAGAATTATCATTTTTTAGAATCTATGGCATTTCCAAATGGTGCTCAGGTCAGAAACCGTATTGTGATGGCACCTATGACAGAGATGATGGCTTTTCATGATGGATCAGTGAGTTCAGCTGAAGTAGATTATATGGTTAAGAGATCAAAAGGTGTCGGTCTGCTTATTACGCCTGTTGCTTATATCAACCCAGAAGGAAAAGGGTTTGAAGGCCAGCTAGGTGTTGATGCTGATGATAAAATTCCGCATTTAGCGAAATTGGCTTATGGCATTAAATCAGGTGGTGCAAAGGCCATTTTACAGATCTTTAGTGCCGGTAGAATGACGAATAGTAATATTACAAGAGGTTTGCAACCTGTTGCGCCAAGTGCAGTTCCTTCATTAAGAGAAAATGCTCAGATGCCAAGAGCCTTAACAGATGAAGAGATCAAAGCGCTGATTCAAGACTTTGCAGAAGCAACAAGAAGAGCTATTGAAGCGGGATTTGATGGTGTTGAACTTCATGGCGCCAATACTTATCTCTTACAGCAATTTTTCTCGCCACATTCTAATCGAAGAGAAGATGAATGGGGCGGTTCTTTAGAGAAAAGAATCTCTGTTCCACTTGCAGTGATTGAAGCGACTGAAGCCGTGCGCCAAGAACATAATCGTCCTGATTTTATAATCGGTTATCGTATCTCGCCTGAAGAGCTTGAAGAACCCGGCATTACGCTTGATGACTCTCTCTATTTAGTGGAGAGACTTCAAAAGACTGATATTGATTATATTCATCTCTCATTAGATGCTGTTTGGCAAACGTCTATTCGAGATGAAAATGACAAGCGTATTATCACAGAGGCGATTAAAGCGGTCAGTCCGTTGAAACCAGTGATCACAGTAGGCGGCGTGAAAACGCCTCAAGAGGCAGAAGCCGTGATTACCAAGGGGATTGATTTAGTTGCGCTAGGAAGACAATTGATCATAGAGCCACATTGGGTTGAAAAGGTTATCTCAGGCGAAGAAGATTCGATTCGCTATACGCTCCATAAAGCAGATCTTGAAACATTAGGAATCGAGCCACCTTTTGCGAAGCTTTTAAATTTTATGCCGAGAATTGATGTGATTGGGGATGTGAAAAAATAAGTTTTTAAACAGAACAATCACTGCTAATCGTTAATAAATCCCGCATTAGTCGATATAGTCTTAGAGGCTATTTCACT
>CAZPIQ010000073.1:0-3499 GCA_964586665.1 uncultured Ignatzschineria sp.
ACTTCGGTGGTGAAGTTGAACGCGTTCTCTCAATGGTTGACTCAGTACTTCTTCTCGTTGACTCAGTTGAAGGTCCGATGCCACAAACTCGCTTTGTAACACAAAAAGCATTTGCGATGGGCTTTAAACCAATCGTTGTAATTAACAAAATCGACCGCCCTGGCGCGCGTCCTGATTGGGTTCTTGACCAAACTTTCGAACTCTTTGATACCTTAGGCGCAACAGATGAGCAGTTAGACTTCCCTGTTGTTTACGCTTCAGGCTTAAATGGTTTTGCGGGCTTAACTGATGATGTTCGTAGCGGTGACTTTGAGCCACTCTACCAAGCAATCGTTGATCATGTTCCAGCACCTGATGTTGAAGTTGATGCACCGTTCCAGTTACAAGTATCATCACTTGATTACAACTCATATGTGGGTGTTATCGGTGTTGGTCGTATCAAACGCGGTAAAGTTCATAAAAATATGAGCGTCACTGTGATCGACCGTGAAGGTAAAAAACGTAATGGTAAAATCCAGCAGATCCTTGGATTCCATGGCCTTAACAAAATTGAATTTGATTCAGCACAAGCTGGCGATATCATCAGCTTTACAGGTTTAGATCCACTTTATATCTCAGATACAATCTGTGATCCTCAACACGTTGAAGCGCTTCCAGCATTAACCGTTGATGAGCCAACCGTATCGATGATGCTTCAAGTAAACACTTCTCCATTTGCGGGTAAAGAGGGTAAATTCGTTACTTCGCGCCAAATTAAAGAGCGCCTTGAAGAAGAGCTTATCCATAACGTGGCACTTCGTGTTGAAGAAACTGAGAGTGCCGATGTATTTAAAGTATCAGGTCGTGGTGAACTTCATCTCTCTGTATTGATTGAAAATATGCGTCGTGAAGGCTTTGAGATGGCAGTTGGTCGTCCACAAGTCATTATTCGTGAAGAAAACGGCGTGAAAATGGAACCGTATGAAACATTAATGTTTGATATCGAAGAAAAACACCAAGGCGACATCATGGAGCAAATGGGTGTTCGCTTTGCTGAGCTAACAGACATGGTTCCAGATGGTAAAGGTCGTATTCGTATTGAGTACATCATTCCATCACGTGGCTTAATCGGTTTCCAAACTGAGTTCATGACACTAACAAGTGGTACTGGTTTAATGTTCCATAACTTTGATCACTACGGCCCGATTAAGAAAGGTTCTGTGGGTCAACGTCAAAATGGTGTTCTTATCTCAAATGGCCAAGGTAAAGCGCTTGCATATGCACTCTTTAACCTTCAAGAGCGCGGTCGCCTCTTCGCAAGCCATGGTGATGAGATCTATGAAGGTCAAATCATCGGTATTCATAGCCGTGATAACGACTTAGTTGTAAACGCACTTCGTGCAAAACAACTTACAAATATCCGTGCTGCGGGTACTGACGAAGCGTTAACATTGACAACGCCTATCAAGTTAACACTTGAGCGCGCTATCGAGTTCATCGATGACGACGAGTTAGTAGAAGTAACACCAAAATCAATCCGTATTCGTAAACGCTACCTCACTGAAGCAGATCGCCGTAAATTACAGCGTTCAGCGAAAGACGAGTAATCTTACGACAACCTCGAAAGATCGGATAAAGAGTTCGCATCTTTCCACTAAAACACAAAAACCGCTCATTTATTGAGCGGTTTTTTATTCTCTAAAATAAAGCAATTATACTTATATTTTCAAAGAGTTATATCATAATTCGCGCTATCCACGAATTATGATAAAGTTGTCCTAATAGTTATCCACAGAAATTGTGCATATCTCGACAGTTATCCTCATTGTAGTATCTCATCACTATTTGACAAATGGATAACAAGCCGAAATTTCATATCAAGAATATTCATCTCAATATCCCCCTTTTCTAAAAAACGCTAACATCAGCGCAAGATGAATTTAAAAAATAAATTTCTTATATAAAGTCGACATTCAAAATAAGTACTGGCAATCATCTTCGAAAAATCACGTACTCACTTTGAGCGGTATTTTGTAAAGTGACTACCGATATTTTTATAATAAATGATGCTAATCCTCGATTATTTTAAAGATAACTTCAAAACATGATCACTTGTTAGCCATAAAACACCTAATTACAAACAACCCCAAAACATAGCTATATCAACGCCTTTGAGAGTTACCCGCTTTATCCCACAACTATGATCAAGTTGTCCCTAAAGTTATCCACAGAAAATGTGTATATCTGGGGAGTTATCCGCATAACTTTAACGAAGCCCCCTTTAAAGAGTTATCATCAGCTTATCCAAAGCCTATCTATCGCTTCCCCATAATGATCTCAACAGGAAATGGGGATATCTTTTACCATTTTTTAGAAAATGGGATAACTTCAGTACCCTGCACACCCAATATGGTAGAGAATCAAAAATAGAACTATCTATCAGACATAAAAAAAGCGCTCTCAATAGAGCGCCTTCATTTTTGAAGCCTGAACTTAATGAAGCCTACGATTCAGATAATAACTCTCGAATCGCCGTCATATCATTACAAAGTAAAACAATATTAATGCCGGCATTAAAGCAAGCGGTAACCTTCTCTTGAACCGAGCCTAAGTGATCAGCACCCTTCATATCAAGATCATCACTGATAATCACGCCGTTAAAGCCGAGTGTTTCCCTGAGATACTTCATCCATGCTTTTGAAGTAATCACAGTATTTTCACAATCTAAACAATCAAAAATGATATGTGCCGGCATTAAGGCTTCAACACCAGTATTGATGAGGCTTTTAAAGGGGAGAAGATCTGCATTCTCTAACACCTCAAGTGATCGTTCATCTCTTGCGATAGCTAAATGCGTATCGATATTTACAAAGCCATGCCCTGGAAAATGTTTCGCAACCCCGATTGAGCCAGCATCACTTAAACCCTTATAGAGCGCAGTAACGAGCACTGATAGCACTTTTGCATCATGATGAAAAGCTCGATCGCCAATTGCCGGATTCACTTCATAATCCAAATCACACACCGGCGTATAGCTAAAATCAACACCGACAGATTGAAGCTCTTCTGCAATCGTTTTCCCGACCATATATGCTTCATCTACTGCTTTTTCAGCATCTTCATCATAAAGTATACCGAGCGCTCTCATCGGTGGAAGCTTCGTAAAGGATTCTCTAAAACGCTGAACGCGCCCACCTTCATGATCCACTGAGATCAGAAGATTCGGATTTATCGCTTTAATACTCGCCGTTAAGGCTTGAAGCTGAGGAATATCCACATAATTTCGTGTAAACAGAATCACACCACCCACGAGCGGATGTTGTAGCCATCTCTGCTCTTCTGCCGTTAAAGTTGTGCCGGAAATACCGATAAAGACTGATGATTGAAGCGATAAAATTTGAGATTTGATCGTTTGTTGATTTTCTCGATGATGCTTATCCATTTCGGAATTCCTTGTATCACTCATCATTAATGAAGTTTAATGAGCCTGATGAGTTTAGAATATGAGTTTTGAATATAA
>CAZPIQ010000073.1:3599-9626 GCA_964586665.1 uncultured Ignatzschineria sp.
CTACTTAAGATCAATCGATTCCACTAAATAATCAATCTCTTCTTGAGTAAAGCCCGAACGAAGGCGCGCTTCAATGTTAAATGGGGGTCTTAATGTCTGTCCATACTCTTCAAGCAAATTAAAGAAAGTCTCTTTCGGCGGGAGATTCTGCTTTTCGCAAAGATAACGATACCAATGATTTCCAACAAGGACGTGCCCTTCTTCCTCTTCTAATATTATTCCAAGTAAACCGACGATTTCATCTTCTTTTGCCTGCTTTAAGCGCTGAATAATGCCGGGCGTGACGTCTAAACCGCGAGCCTCAAGTACTCTTGGTACTAATGCCATTCTAATCAAGGGATCATGCGCAGTTTTCTCAGCAGATAGCCACAAGCCATTATGAGCGACAAAGGCACCATAATGAGAACCTCTCGACTCTAAGAAATCAGAGAGCATTCTAAAATGCTTCGCTTCATCCTTTGCGACTAAAAGCCAATCGGCATAATATTGTGCCGGCATACTGCGAAAGCGAAAAGCCGCATCAAGCCCAAGATTAATCGCATTAAATTCAATGTGGCAAATAGCATGCGCAAGCGTAATAACGCCCTCTTTCGAACCAACACCTCGACTCGGTACTGCATTAGGACTCACAAGCTCCGGTTTATTAGGACGCCCCGCAGGCATAATCTCTACAACATCTTCATCCTGATAAGGCGTTATTTTGCCAGCCATCAATTCATCATAAAGAAGATCAACCTTGTCGCACTTAATCTTTGGATCAATCTCATAGAGCGCATCTCCAACCCGAGCATAAAAATCCAGATTCATATTCATCTCCTTTACAGCATCACTCTCTACACACATATTATGTCCTACCAACTTCCTATTTTTACGGCATTCATCATCTAATAACATGATCGATCCTTGAGATCTCTCCTGCGATGATTCTTAATCCTATTGATTATACCTTGCTTCAAGCACTTTCGCAGGATCTGACATTTTATCAGATCCAATGAATGACTTTGCTCACTAAAACATGATGCAATACCTCTTTTGATACAACCATTACTACGCGTATTCGCACACTCTGCGCTATGATAGAGATATCTTCATTAAAGGAATTCAATATGGACAACAAAGACCCTAATGCTGTATTTAAACACTTCACTGCCGGCACACCTAAGCATCTTTCCGCATCCTTAACGGATATTGCGCCTGATGTGAGTGAATATATTCAAGAATTCGTCTTTGGTACGATCTATGCACGAGAAGGTTTAACCGATGAAGAGAAATGCTTAACAACCCTTACAACGTTAATGGCAATGGGCGGATGTGAAGCGGAGCTTGATAACCATGTGAATGTTGCGATCAACGTAGGTGTATCGCCACAGAAGATTGTCGATATTTTCACACAAGCGCTTCCTTATGCCGGATTTCCGCGTGTGATTAATGCGATTAATGTCGCGAAGAAAGTCTTTATTGAACGTGAAGTCGACTTTACGCCGGCATCAGTTCAAGAGAAGTAATGCTTCCATGAAAAGTAACGATTGAACGACTTTAATTCAATGCCTGTTTTAGAGGGGTTGCATGATGCAGGATAGAAAGTATACCAACATCTCATAAAACACTTCTAAAACCGATAGTTAAAATTAATCTTCATCTTCCGGCATATTAGAAACATCTAATCCGAAATAAGCATGGCAATGCCTTGTCGCTACGCGCCCTCTTGGCGTTCTCATGATAAAGCCTTCTTGAATTAAAAATGGCTCGATCATATCTTCAAGTGTTCCCTTCTCTTCCCCGAGCGCTGCTGCTAATGTATCGATTCCAACGGGACCACCATCAAACTTATGTACGATAAGTCTAAGGAAGTTACGGTCGTGCTCATCAAGTCCGGCATTATCAATATCGAGCATCTCTAAGGCTTGCTGTGCGATTTCAATCGTAATATCACCATTTGATTGAATATCCGCAACATCTCGAACGCGTCTTAATAAACGGTTCGCAACCCGTGGTGTTCCTCGTGATCTTCTTCCGATCTCAAATGCCCCTTCCTCTGTAATCGGCGCATTTAAAAGACTTGCTGAACGCTTGACGATCTTCGTGAGTTCATCATTCGTATAGAACATCAGCCTTGAAACAATCCCAAATCGATCACGAAGTGGGGATGAGAGAGATCCTGCCCGCGTTGTTGCACCAATCAAAGTAAATGCCGGCAAATCAATCTTTACAGAGCGTGCTGCCGGCCCTTCTCCAATCATAATATCGAGCTGATAATCTTCCATCGCTGGATAAAGCACTTCTTCAACCGCAGGATTTAAACGATGAATTTCATCAATAAAGAGAATATCGTTATCTTCTAGACTCGTCAGAATAGCAGCCAAATCACCGGCTTTTTCAAGAATTGGGCCTGAGGTTTGCTTTAAACCCACTCCCATCTCATGCGCAATGATATGTGCAAGCGTCGTTTTTCCAAGCCCAGGAGGGCCAAATAAGAGAACATGATCAAGCGCTTCTTCACGCTTAGTCGCAGCTTGTATAAAGATATCTAACTGCTTACGAATCGGTGCTTGCCCTGTATAATCTGCAAGTTTTTTCGGACGAATCGCACGATCAATGATCTTATCCTCTTCAAGAGGTTGTTCGCTAACTATTAATCGATCTGATTCTAACATTCTAGTCCCTTTAACTTGAGGATGGATGAGGCTTCTTAGAACCCCTTTTCTACTATTCTGAGCTAACCTAAACTGAATCAGTATACTTCCGATCAGTATTATAAACAGAATCTTATCTTACCAAAAAGAGCGCCTCTATGAAGGCGATTTTCAAAGCTTCATAGAGGCGTTCTGAGATATTTTTTAGATCTTATTTTTAGATCTTACTTATATCAATTGCTTAAATATTGATTTATCGCAAAAGCGAATCATCTAGATATCGACCTATTGAAAGCGATATCAAAATGACTCACGCTCCTTAAAAAGTGTAATCAATCTTTGCGTAAGCTTGATGATTATGAATCGATTCAAAGTTTTCAGATTGTACTGAGAAAGCTGTGAGATCGGTTCTCTCTCTTAAGAAGACCACGAGATCGCGTACTAAATCTTCCACGAAACGGGGCGTTTTATAAGCCATTTCTGTTACATACTTCTCATCAGGACGTTTGAGTAGTGGGTAGAGTTTTGAAGAACCCACTTCTTCCATCTGCGAGAGCATATTATCAATATCAAGCGCTTCAAATGATGCTTGATCTTTAAATTGAAGCGCGATCGTTAAGTGTGAACGCTGTGAATGCGCACTAAACTCAGAGATCTCTTTTGAACATGGGCAAAGGCTAGTTACCGGCGCCATTAATACTAATTCAAAATGCTCACTTGAACGATCCGCTTTATTCGATTTTGCAATGATTTCACAATTAAAGTCCATTAAACTCTTCGCTTTTGAAACAGGTGCAACACGTTCAAAAAAGAGGGGGAACTTTAAGTGCATCTGCGCACGATCTGAATCAAGCTTCTCTTCTAAATCATTTAAAAGTGACTTTACACTTGAAAGTGTAAATGGCGCTGCTTGGCTATCCCATACTTCGATAAAGCGTGACATATGTGTGCCTTTGCGCTCTTTTTGAAGCATGACAGTGAAAGCCGCTTCCATTACGCTATGCTGCACTGTATCACCATTTTTAAAGTTAATCGGTAAGCGTAATCCGCTAATGCCTACCTGTGAAATTTCTACATTGCGTTCATCTTCGTACGCTTGCACATCTTTTATAGCGGTAAATTGTCCGTTAGTCACAAAAACTCCTATTCCCTTGCTTTTATTACTGTTGTTAAACGTCGAATGAAGTCCACACTCACTGCTTGCGCTAACTCTTGATTAATTGCTTCTTCAGCGTTAGTTTTAGCAAGAGGCTCTCGTTCGTTGACTGTAAAATCTCGCGATTTGGTAAAAGTGGCATTTCTAAGCAATCCATCACCATTGATATCTATGACACTAATATTCGCCTGTAATTGGGTCGTATAGTCTCTTCTCGCACCACTTCTGTTACTTGCTGTTGCGGCTGAGGTAAATGACTCAGATATTGTAAAAACTAGATCTGCATCAAGTCTTGTATCCACAAAATTCACCTGAGAACGAAGTTGTCGTTTAATATAAAACTCAACACTATCTCGTGAATTCGTGATTCCGCTATTTTCGATATAAACATTCTTATATTCTGGAGGAAACGCAACACTCCCTCGAAGATGAAAACCGCATCCCACTAAAACCACCATCAGTCCTAGCATTAGAAAGTGCTTCACTTTTACCTGTATTCTCATATTTTAGTGCACCTATATTAGGGTATAAAACAACTTGATCCAAATCAATATTCAGTAAACTCATTCAGGATCTAGAATGGTTCACCCTAAAACAAACGTTAAAACTCTATTAAATATGGGCTGATTCTATCGCAAAACGTCATTATATCCCATACTAATCATCACTATCTCTAATAATTCGAATTCTTTATTCATTCCGTTTTAAGCACTATTGATCCCTCCTATTTTATTTTCGTTGATGCGCAAAGTGAAGAATCGAAATAAACATTCAATAAAAGCTGATATAATCTATGGCTCTTTTATAGTTTATAGATGGAACTATGGGTAAACATACACCTCCAAAAGCCAGAGACCACAAGCTCTTAGCCTTTGGTATTTTTCTTGCAAAAATCATAGCGCGACTGCCACTCCCTTTTCTGCTGTTTTTAGGGAAAATTATTGGCTTTGTTTCTTATTATGTTGCGGGAAGCCGTAGAAAAATTATTCAACGAAACCTTGAGCTCTGTTTTCCTGAGCTCGATCAT
Source organism: uncultured Ignatzschineria sp. (assembly GCA_964586665.1). Classification (GTDB taxonomy): domain Bacteria; phylum Pseudomonadota; class Gammaproteobacteria; order Cardiobacteriales; family Wohlfahrtiimonadaceae; genus Ignatzschineria. The sequence goes on from CAZPIQ010000073.1 coordinate 8,416, forward strand.
AAATCACGCCAAAAACTGATCAAAGCGAACTTTAAATCCATGGGAATGGCGATCTTTGAAGTCATTATTGCTTGGTATATGCCTAGAAAGTCTCTTGAAAAATACCTTGTTTACGAAGGTCTTGAAAACCTCGAAGCTTATGAAAAAAGTGGTAAAGGTGCGCTTCTCTTAACACTACATATGACCCCCCTAGAATTAGGCGGACGGGCGATCTCGTTTAAAACAAAAGTACGTGGAATGTATCGTCCGCATGAAAACCCCTATTATGAATACGTTCAATACAAGGGACGCTTTGACCAATCAGGTCTTGAGCCTATTACGCGAGATGAAACCCGTAGAATGATTAAGCTTCTTCGTGGAGGAGATCTTATTTGGTACGCTCCTGATCAAAACTACGGAAGTACAGATCATGTCTTTATTCCTTTTTTTGGCGTGGATGCACTGACCATCACAGCAACATCGACACTTTGTAGACTCGGAAAGAGCGTAGCGCTTCCATACTATGTGGTTCGAAAAGGATCTAAATATCATATTAGAATCATGCCAATGCTCGAAAATTTCCCAACTAAAGATTTAAAAGCCGATACTCTCCAAATTAATGACATGTTTGAAAAATGGATTCTAGAAGCACCTGAGCAGTATCTGTGGGCGCATAGACGCTTTAAAACCCGCCCTAAAGGAGAAGCCGATCTCTATCAGAATTTATAAAAATAATCCTGAATTAGCGGGGCCTTCATTAGTTAAAATTAGATAAGTCATCAGCGGGTGGTATATCATTTCACATAACTGATTAAAATATCGACCATAAAACGTATCAAAAATAACATTAAAATCCCCTTTAAATTTAAAGGGGCTAACTCTTCACCTTTTTTTTAGGTATAATCACAGGTTAGAAATTATTTTCATCTCATACTATTTGAGTCAAATAGCATCAAATATAAGCAGTTTGGCGAAGTCTTACGAAAATAATTTAATTCTGTACAATTTCATAGGATCAATAAGACGTGACTAGAATTACAACACAACCAAGCTTTACATATGATGAGCTTATCGAATGCGCAAAAGGTAATTTATTCGGCGAAGGAAATGCACAACTTCCAATGCCTCCGATGCTCATGGTGAGCCGTATTGTCTCCATCACTGAAGATGGTGGTAAATATGGTAAAGGCTCAATCACAGCTGAGCTTGACCTTAGTCCTGATCTCTGGTTT
>CAZPIQ010000074.1:0-9525 GCA_964586665.1 uncultured Ignatzschineria sp.
AATCTTTTAAACCTTTTGACAGTATATAAGGAAAGATCAGGGATTTCATCCTTATATCGAGGATTTTCAGATAATGGGAAAGAATGAAACAAAGCGTTATATTCAGGTAAGTATTCACATTACGCCGAAAGCGCTTAAAGATTTAAAAAAGCTCGCTGATCTTTCAGAGCGCAGTGTCTCTGCTCAAGCACGATTACTCATCGATAAAGGGCTTAAGGATGAGTCAAACGAACAATCGTAAACGATTTCGATGCAAATCAATGTGGTGAGCCTATCTATGTGAGATATACGCAGCTTGTGAGCGCTAATAGCCGGCAGATTGTTTATGAATGCCGGCAGTGTAATCACTATCTGAAATCGATTGAAGAGATTTATCAGATCACACAGTTCAGGCCCAATTACGCCATAATTATTAATTTTATGACTCAATATTTTTATGCCGATTATTCGGCAGGGATTTTTGCTGCTAAAAAAAAAGAGAAACAAGATGATTATCAATATTGCAAACACCTTGATTGCTAACCAAAAGGGAAGTACTAGTATAATATCGAATCGACGAGTTCTACCGATAATCATTAAAAGTACTCGTATCAAAATCATAATACCGCTCTAAAAATTGCACTATGAAAGAATCGCCCTCTATATTAATCTCATGCGGATTTAAAGGTGCGCCGTAATCATCGAGTGATTCTAGGTATTGAGCGAGATCTGCTTGTTTCACTTTGGGAGTGAAGAAAATCAGGAGCTCATGATTTTTCGCTAGGCTTTTTTGCGTCTCATTAATTTCATTCGGGTAGGACAGAAGTGAAATATGATAGGTTTCCGGCGTGTCGCGATCGGGGTGTTGTTCTGTAATATTGATCGTGTTATCGCTGTGGGAAACAGTATGCTCTAAATTAAGGGCCTCAAATTGTTGGCTGAGAATCAGGGCGATACAGTTCGTCAGTGCTATTGAGTTGATTTCGCATTGATTGAGCTTTTCTAGGGCTACTTGATTGCTAAAGAGATGAGTAAGTTTGGGTTGGAATGAAGTGTTGATCATAAATAATGCTTTTTAGATTTTGAGGGTTATTTTTGAGTGATAAAGGCGCGTTGTAGAACATCAATTTCTCGCTGAATGCCTTCAAATCCTGGGATCTCTGGAATCGTTTTCATGTTCTCTATTTCAGAGAAGCTTGCAGAGTTTGCGAGAGTTTCAAAGAGATAGAGGATGTTGGCAAGGTCTTGCTCTACCAGGATTGGGCGGTTGTCTATTTCAGCAGCGCTCTCTAAGAGGAATGCCAACTTTTCCATTGAGTAGATAATAGGCCAGTAATATTCGATAAGATTCCTGTTTTGTGGAATCTCGCCGATTGCTGCGGTATAGAGCGCAGTAAGGTTGGCGAGATTGGTACGCATTTTAATCAGTCTTTCTTGAATCTGTTTTTCAGTGCTCTTTTGAGGTTTAGAGAAGAGTAGAAGTGTCATCTGTGATTGATTGCGTAAAGTACGCATGAGGATTCTGGGGATTCGGACAGAGGCGGATCGTTTACCCATTAAAAGAACGCCGATGATTCCAATAGTGCTTCCAATAACGACATCGATCATTCGTGCGCTTGAGAAGTGGAAGAAGGAGAATTCACCGCCGGTGATAGTTTCTGCCAATATTAGTGCATTTGGCGTGATGAAGATGACGGCAAGCCCATAGTTTTTAACAATGCAAAGTTCAATTGTCGCGGTAAAGAAGAGAATAAAGAGTGCGATTGGATAACCTGATGGCTTAAAGTAGAGAATACAACTTGCAATAATAATGCCGATAAAAGTACCGGCAGAGCGTTGGAGTGCTCTATGAAATGTTGCGATCATGGATTCACCGGCCATTACTGCAACACATGAAAGCGGAATCCAGTAAGATCTTGTAAAGTCGAAGCTATAAGCAATCATCGCGGCAATTGTTGTGATAACGCCAAAGCGAAGCGCTGTGATGAAAACGAGGGAGTTTCTATCAAAGGCATTACCTAAGATATCTTTAATGGTGGTTTTGCTTTCGAGCTTGACGGGTTTTAAGGCGGAGATAGGTTCAGTTAATACTTTCTCAATGTCCTGTAATTGTGCTTCTAACGCCTTATCCTTTAATGCCGGCACTTCTCGAGGTTCGATAATGCGATTTTTATCTTTAAGTCTGATTTTAAGTGCTGTCTCAACAGATTTTAGATATTCAGTACACTCTTTGGGAAGCGGTGTTTTTGCATCGCCATAATGATTCATGAGATAGAGGAAATACTCATTCCCTTCAATCGCAAGGTGAAGCAGGCGCTTATAAGTTGCTGATGGCTTCCAGGGAAGCTCGCCGGCGATCAGTGTGTCGATCGTCTCTTTAAAGAGGCTCATGGTGCGATATTTTTGATCTGAAAATTGTTCAGTACCTACAGATTCAGTAAGTTTGGTCAGTTGCTGATAGGCGCGTTGAATGATTTTGATTTCAGGGCGATGTGGATTGATTAAAAAGCCACTCATTGCAATGAACCAAGAAAGAATTGCACCTAAGGTTACAAGAGATGCTCTAAAGAGCGCGCCGGCAAAGTCAGTCTCAGGCATATCTGCTGTTAAGGCAAATATTAAGACGAAGAAGATCGATGAAGGCCCTACGAATTTTAGAGCGTTAAAGATAAAGAGCATAATGCCGGAGATTAGTCCCATGACAATCGCGACCATCAATGGATAAGGCGATAACAGCGAGCCTAAAAATGCCGAGAGGATAATCGATACGCCTACAAACAGAAGTCGTTTAGAGAGATGTGCATAAGGAAGGCTAAAAGCATAGAGATAGGTAAAACCCCCAAGCCCCGCAATTAACCCATATTGTAATTGGTCGAGCCAAATCCCCATAAAGATGGGAAGCGCCATAGAAATGCCGGCACCAATGGCTCTCTCCCAAGGAAAAGGACGGTTATTGACGGCGATCGCTTCTTTGAGTGTCGTTGTTATTTTTTTACGAAGATCCACCAATCACTCCTTTTACAAATATATAGAAGGAGTATTATACGGGAAAGGAGAAGCTTTGCTCAAAGATCCCCTATTTATTGGAAGAATGAAGATATTTGCATGAGGCAATCCTCAAAAGGAAATTGCTTGGAAATAAATCATGACTGTTACAAGCGAGAGACGATCTTTGGGTAAGCTTGATAAGAATAATTTTGAGTAGTTTTGAAAAGGATGAGTTGTCATGGTGGAGTTGGAGTTAGCACAGATCGCTTTTGTAGATGGTGATCTCAAGGGAAATCTTGCTAAGGTTGTGAATCGAGTTCGTGAAGCGAATGAAAAGAGCGATATTATTGTATTTCCAGAAACCTGTTTTTCGGGTTTTCCGCCGGCAGAGAATATTGCGAAATACTCACAAACCTTAAAAGGTGATATTGTGCAAACCTTGGTAAGAGAATCTAAAGCTAAAGGGATTGCGATTCTTGCCGGTATGAGTGAAAATCGAAATGGAGAGTATTATAATACCGCGATCTTTATTGATCCTGAAAAGGGGCTAATCGCGACATATCGTAAGACGCATATGTGGCTGACAGATCGAGGTATCTTTACTCCGGGAGATGAATTTATCTCCTTTATGTGGCGCAATATTCGTATTGGACTTTTAATCTGCTTTGATATCGAATTCCCAGAATCTGGGCGTGCCAATGCACTATTAGATGTAGATCTATTATTAGTCGTTAACGGCAATATGGATCCTTATGGTGAAACTCATCGCACGGCGATTAAGGCAAGAGCGCAAGAGAATCAGTTTTATGCGGCATTTGTGAATCGTGTTGGAGAAGATAGTTTGGGGCATACATTTGCTGGAGGGAGTTGTGTGGTAGATCCTTTTGGTGCAACGCTTTGTGAGGCTGGTCGAGAAGAGATGGTAATGCGAATTGCGATTGATCCATTAAAACGTCGAGAGTATCAAGAAGCTTATCATTACTTAAATGAACGAGCGCTTCCGTATGGCAGTATGATAGAGAGGCAAAATCAAGGTATTCAAAAATATGTACTGAGAGTACCGGCAACGCCGAATGGGGATTAGTGTAAGTCGTATAGGTTTGTGATTGTAGATACATCAATGATTCAACATATTTTGAGTTCTGTTTTAGATTCTGTTTAGATTGCCTCTAAATGAAGGGATCATTCGTTGAATGATTCTACAAACTGAGAATAAAGTAGGGCAATGGAATGCATTTTGGGCTACAATATTGCACAAATTTTTATTATCAGAGATCGGGCACCTTCTTGCTCAAAATGCTGATAGGATCTTATTATATATAGATGGTACTGAGTACTAATCGAAGGTATTTATGAAATTGCTTCACGACAGAATTATCAAAGATGGTTTAGCGTTTGATGATGGAACGCTTAAGGTTGATAGTTTTATTAACCATCAGATGGACCCAATCTTAATGAAATCGATCGCGGTGGAATTTGTTCGCCGTTTTGCGAATCTTCCGATCAATAAGATTGTGACGATTGAAGCGAGTGGGATCGCACCGGCAATTATGCTCGGCTACCTCCTCGAGCTTCCTGTGGTATTTGTGAAGAAGAAAACGCCTAAAACAATGGAAAAAATGTATCTTTCAAGTGTTTACTCATTCACTAAAGATCGTACCTATGATGTTTGCGTTAGTGAAGAGTATCTCTCTGAAGATGATAATGTACTTTTCATCGATGACTTCTTAGCAAATGGGAATGCGGCATTAGGCGTGAAATCACTGATCGATCAAGCAGGTGCAACGCTATCAGGAATGGGCTTTATCATTGAAAAGAGCTTCCAAGAAGGTCATCAACGTCTTATCGATGAAGGCATTAACGTTCAATCATTAGCGCGTATTGGTTCACTTGCGGGCGGTAAAGTTCAATTTATTGATTAATATTCTTAATTGATAAAGTGATATCCTATTTTGATGAGGGTATCTTGCAATGAGGTCTCATTTTAGGTCGAAGGATCATAAATTGAGGCCTTTGTTGTTATTGAGACGGCAATAAAGGGTTTTTGACAAATGGATCAAATTGATCAAATGGATATTTTATTAATTACGCTGAATGCGCGTTATTCACATGCATCGCTAGGGCTTCGTTATTTGAAGGCGAATCTTCATGAGCTTGAAGATCGAGCGGAGATTCTTGAATTTACGATTCAGCAGAATAAAGAGACGATGCTTGAGGAAATCTATGCAAGAAAACCGAAAATCGTCTCGTTCGGTATCTATATCTGGAACTTTATGGAAACCACCTCTTTAATCAAAGATCTTCGAGCATTAATGCCGGAAGTGATCATTACAATGGGTGGGCCTGAGGTTTCTCATGAGTATGAAGATATCGAGATCTATCCGCTTGTTGATTATTTAATCACAGGTTGGGGTGATGTGAGTTTCTATCAGCTTGCGAAATCTTTATTGGTTGATGAAGAGCCTTGGGAAACAAAGGTCATCAAAGGAATTGAGCCACCGCTTGAAGAGATTAAGCTTCCATACTATCTCTATAATGAAGAAGATATTAAGCATCGAACGGTGTACCTTGAGGCATCTCGTGGTTGTCCTTTTAAATGTGAATTCTGCTTATCAAGCCTTGATAAAACGGCATGGCGTTTTCCGCTTGAACCATTTTTGGAAGCGATGGATGATCTTTATGAGCGTGGGCTTCGTCAATATAAATTCGTAGACCGAACCTTTAACCTTAAGAAAGATTTCACGCTCGCAATTTTAGATTTTTTCTTAGATAAGCTTGCGAAGAATCCTGAAGAAGCGCTGTTCCTTCACTTTGAATTAGTGCCGGACTATCTTTCAGATGAATTAAAAGAGAAGATTCTCGAATTCCCAGATGGCTCACTCCAATTTGAGATTGGCATTCAAACGCTTAATCCGACGACGCAACATCTGATTTCCCGTAGAACGAATCTTGTGACGGCAAAAGAGAATATCTCTTGGCTTTCCAAGCATACAGATGTGCATTTACATGTGGATCTGATTGTCGGCTTGCCGGATGAGGATCTTGATAGTTTTGCGAAAGGTTTTAATGAGCTTTGGTCGTGGGAGCCACAAGAGATTCAGGTGGGAATCTTAAAGCGTCTAAAAGGTGTGCCGATTATTCGTCATAGTAATGAGTTCCAATATAGCTTTAGCCAAGAACCGCCGTATTCGATTCTTAAAAATCGTGAAATGCCATTTTTTGAAGTGATGGAGATGGAGCGTTTTGCAAAATTCTGGGATACGGTTGCAAACTCAGGGCGTTTTAAAGAGACATTGCCGGTCATTTTACGTAATTTGCCTTTTGAAAACTTTAGGGCGCTTGCGAAATATCTCTCAACGACCTTTGGCCGAGCATATGGGATTGCCCTTGATCGACTCTTTAAAGCGATCTTTGAGTTCTTAACGGTGGAAGTAGGGTTAACGATAGCAGAGGTTCGCGAAGTGATGCGAGAAGATTTCCTAAGAACGGGGATTAAAGGTTGGCCAAAATATCTCGGGGATAGACCTGATGATCGACTCTTTGGTCCTCAAAATGAGGGGAATGAAGCATTGCCTCAAAGACAAAGACAACACCGTGCTTAGTCTTTAGGGCTGTTTGTAAATATTCGCCTTAGCATTTAGAGATCTAGATCTATATCTTCATAAGAAAGGGAATTCTCCAATTGAGAGAATTCCCTTTTTTGATGTTTAATCAACGTTATTGAAGGGGGCAAATGCCGGTTATTTATTCTGCGCGAAGAACAATAGGCGCATCTTCATAGAGCATTGAGTGATTTTTGCTCTTAAATAGCAGTAGTTCCCATGATTGTGATTCCGCTAATGAGTTTAAAAGAAGCAGTTTTTCTCGATCTGGCATCGGTACGAAGATGCATGAGCCTGTACCTGTGATATAAGGATTGAGCGCTAATTCATCAAGCGCATCCATAATCTCTCGCATTTTAGGGTAGTGATGATAAATTGCCGGCAAACAATCATTGATTGCCCGTGAGGCATCAAAATATTGTTCAGTCATCAATGTGCTATTACGAGGAAGGTGTGTGCTTTCAAAAATCAGCTTGGTACTAATATGAATGCCGGGATTAATGAGGATGAACTCTTCTTCTGCTACATCGAGCGGGGTGAGTTTCTCGCCAATACCTTCTGCCCAAGCACTTCGCCCGTAGATAAATATTGGCACATCAGCGCCTAATCGACTACCAATCTCTAAAAGTGTGGTTTCAGGGAGATTCAGTTCCCAAAGTGTATTCAATACCACTAAGGTTGTCGCGGCATTTGAGCTACCGCCACCAATGCCGGCGCCCATAGGGAGATGTTTAATTAGGTCAATCGTGATGCCTTTGTCAGTATGGCTATACTCTTTTAAAGCCGTAATCGCACGGTAGATCAGGTCTTCTTCAAGCGAAAAATCCACATGATCATAATTAAAGACAATCTCACTATCGTCTGTGACTTTAAAACCGATTTCATCAAAGAGATCGGTAAATTGAAAGACGGTTTGTAGATAGTGATAACCATTTTCCTCGCGTCTAATCACGCGAAGCATTCGGTTGATTTTTGCAGGGGAAGGGAAGTAGAGCATTATTGTATTAACCAGTTGGTGACGAGAAAACGAAGGCGGATATCATTGCCTTGATTGAGTGTCATTTTAAGAGGGAGTTTCATGCTACTCTTTTCAATCCACTCATCATAGGTGACTTTCCAGCCATCTTCGGTGAAGGTTTTTGGTAGACCTTGATTATCAAGGGTTACTTTTGTATTGGGATGATTCGTGCGACCTTTGATCCAGTTTTGGGTATTTGAAACTGGCCAGTTAATGCCGGTAAGAGCAGCGAAAAGCTTATCTGGGTCTGAATCTGTATAAGTTGCATCATCCATCTTTAGGATGGTCTCATTTTTATCGATGACGATATCAACACGACCTTGTGCAAACGGTCCTTGAATCACAATATTAACGGGTTCAGCCTGAGCTTGTTCAAGAGAAAAGTTAACTTGTCCACTTTGTGCCGGATGCTTGATCGCAGTGCGACCAAATACTTTGTAATTTTTTGATTCCTCTAAAGTCGCATAGTTAGGGACGGCACAGGCAGTTAAGGCGATCGTTGTGAAAATAAATGGTATGATTTTTATTCGTTTCATGGCAATTTCTAAAAAGTTTGTTATCATTGTCTTCGTCGCTACAGAGCAACGAAACAATCTCTCAAGTTGAGAGACATTCTACACTCTGAAACGACTTATAAACAGAAGCCTAGTGATCAAAAAGAGATCAAAAATAAAACTAGACAAACTTCAAAAAATGTTTATAATAGTTGTTCTTCTGATGGGCTATAGCCAAGCGGTAAGGCAGCGGGTTTTGATCCCGCCATCCCCAGGTTCGAATCCTGGTAGCCCAGCCATAAAATAAAAAGGTATTGCACTGTAATTTCAAGTTGATTATGTCAAGATTTAGATTACAATAATGCGATACCTTTTTTCTATTGTATTTTTGAAAACTTTCTTATTTTAAAGAGGATTCTTTGTAATGAGCAGCAAAGACCAGATGATGGTGTTTACCGGCAACGCCAATCCAGAGTTAGCTAAAAAAGTAGCGAAACATTTAGGACTTGAGTTAGGAGACGCAACAGTAGGGCGCTTCTCAGATGGAGAGGTTATGATCTCTATCAACGAAAACGTTCGTGGTAAAGATGTATTCTTCATTCAACCAACATGTTTCCCAACAAACGATAACTTGATGGAGCTTTTGGTGGCGTGTGATGCGCTTCGTCGTGCGTCTGCTGGTCGAATTACTGCGGTAATTCCTTATTACGGTTATTCTCGTCAAGATCGTCGTCCACGTTCAGCACGTGTACCGATCTCTGCGAAAGTTGTTGCAAATATGATTACAAGTGTAGGTTGTGATCGTGTATTAACGATCGACCTTCATGCTGATCAAATTCAAGGTTTCTTTGAAATTCCAGTTGATAATATCTACGCATCATCAGTGATTCAAAAAGATATTATGGATCATGGTAGCGAGAACATTACAGTTGTTTCTCCTGATGTTGGTGGTGTTCTTCGTGCGCGTTCTGTTGCAAAACAGATTCCGGGTGCTGATTTAGTTATCATCGATAAACGTCGTCCTGCGCCAAACGTTTCAGAAGTAATGAATATCATTGGTGAGGTTGAAGGTCGCAACTGTATTATTGTTGATGATATCGTTGATACTGCGGGTACTTTAGGGGCGGCTGCTAAGGTTCTTAAAGAGCGTGGCGCTAAAACTGTTCGCGCATATTGTACGCATCCGATCTTCTCTGGTAAGGCTGTGCAAAATATTGTCAATTCTGGACTTGACGAAATGATTGTAACTGATACTATACCACTTCGCGAAGAGGCTGCGAACTGCGACAAGATTCGAGTTCTTTCAATTGCAGATATCATCGCGAATACCATTACAAGAATTCACGAAGAAGAATCAGTGAGTACACTCTTCACAATGGAATAAAAATTATTGGGCTATAGCCAAGCGGTAAGGCAGCGGGTTTTGATCCCGCCATCCCCAGGT
>CAZPIQ010000075.1:0-4162 GCA_964586665.1 uncultured Ignatzschineria sp.
TAAGAGTGGTAAGAGATTTATATTTCATCTATATCACTGATATGATGAAATAATCACTTCTCTACTCTTCTCTTTTATAGGACCTTTCATGAAAAAAATTCTCTATACAGCCATTAGTGCAATGCTCTTCTCTATTCCCGCAAGCTCGCTTGCGGATAGCCAGCGCTTTGCGAGTATTACCCATATTGATTCTAACTATATCAATCAAGGGATTTGTGCTTACTTGTTTAAAGTCGACAATGGCGCTGGCGCGATGGGATCTGCTTTTAATAATTTAGAGATTTCACTTCGTGCCAATGACCTTTTTGGCAATCAGATTAGTAAACATACATTGGAAGCGGAAGCTTTTGGGGATTCTAATGCAACACGTACGACCTTTGCGCTTTTAGAAACAGAGTGCATTAATGATCTTCATGAATTTGAGATTACAGAAATCATGGAAGCCCAGCCGAATGGCAGAATGCTCGAACTTCCCCGATATATCTTTAAAGCTGAGAATCCAAAGCTTGCCAGAATGTCCATTCAATCTGAGCCGGGAGCGGATATTATTCATCGTAACTTTATCGGCACTTGGGTTACGGATAAAACCCTCTGTAGCAATCCGGAGATTAATGATGATAGCCAATATATCATTCGTATTGCCGGCGATACAGTTCGCTTAAATGGCTGGATGCTCACTTATACTGAAAGTTACCCTGGGTTAAATGCCGGTGATAATGAAGATTTTAATACGCCGGAAGCATTTGGTGGCATGGCGAACTTCTTCCAATTCTCACCGGATTATTCGCAAACTTATGGTAGCCGAGAAAGTGGATATCGCCTGAATGATGGTAAGCTTTACATTGGTGAAGGAGAGCTTGAGTTTACATCTTGCAATTAACTGATCACTCAATCCATAAGACTGATCACAATAAAAATGCCGGCACTTTCCGCTGAATATGCCGGCATTTCTTATAGTCTATTCACGATCCTAATCCATACCCTCAAAGCTACTCTTCAGGCTCATAAGTATCAAAGTCGATCACGGCCCTAAAACCATGGGGCGTCTCTTCGATCTGAATACTATTGAGATAAGCATCCTTATTGCTGATCACAAGATCAATCCCTTCAGCAACGCGCATCTTTTTCATAATCTTTTGTGATTGCTCACGAAACTCATGACTTGGAATAGCGATATTCCGATCAATTTCAAATCCTGCCTTGTTTTGCGCAGCATGAAACACGCGATTGATATCTTGATCTTCCATGTAGTTTTTCGAGAGATTTTCTAAATCACTTAAACGAATCTCATCATGCTCATCAAGATGTGCTTCTAAACCTTTATTGAATGCCAAATGTTGATCCGGCGCTTCGATTCTTTTACTTAAACCTTTTAGGACATCATTGCCGGCTTTCAACTCTGCAAGCTCCGTCTGTTTTGATTTGAGATTTAAGAAATCATCATGCCAATATTTCGTGCGTTTCTTACTATCAATCGCAAGCACTGACATATCATGCGCTAATACTAACGCGCCTTTCTGAATATCCTTGAGTGAGATTCCCTCTTTTTCGACAAATTCAAGCGTGCCATTATTATCATAGATATCAAGATAATCATCTTTCGATTCTACTTTGAAGATTCCGAGTGCCTGCGTCTCTGCCATCCCTTCAAAAAGATTTGAGAAGAGAATAATAATAAAATCACCACCAGCAATATTCGGGTGGCTAGTAACGCCATAGAGATGTTTTGCAAGTTTGATTGATGCGCTCTGAAAAGCAGCATCGCCCTCGAAAGTATCAGCCTCTGAAGAATCTCTCTCAAAATCATGCGTTTCATTCGTGCTAAAGATCGCATTAGAGAGCACTGAAACGGTATTGAGTGAAGGATCAATCTCATGATTAAAATCAAATGTGTCCTCAAGCTCTGCTAAAGGCGCGAGATAATGCTCGATCAAAAGCGCTTCTAATGATTCACTCGGCTGAATGCTAAGCTCAGAGAAGATACATTCCTCTTCACGCCCTTTGTTGCCGACTTGATGAATAATCATCTTCTCAATTTTTGCTGAACTTGTATTTAACACATGCACCTCAATCTCTCAATTTAGCTCGATGCCAAAGTTTACACCCTGTTCCGAGTTATTGCCACATCATCACTTTATGAATCAACTTCATAAAGCCAAAAAAGTCTCACAAGCTGTGATAGCTGTGAGACTTTATTAAAATCAAAGTTTTGAAAGTTTTCAAAGCTTCCAAAACTTTCCAAACTGTCAAAGCTGTCAAAATTTAGAAATGTAAATATTCAGTGCTAACCCTCACAACTAACGCAAGCAACCATATTCGCCACAAACTCTTTCGCGACACTTTGGCTACGCTGATAGTAGATCGATTTCACACCTGAACGCCATGCTTCTATCATCAGCTGATTCACCTCTTTGACCGGCAATGCTGAAGGGATATTAATATTCATGCTCTGCCCTTGATCGATATACTTCTGACGAATCGCCGCTTGCTGAATAATCTCCAGCTGACTGATCTCTTTAAAGGTTTTAAAGACCGCACGCTCTTCTTCCGTAAGACTCGTTAAATGCTGAACACTACCGCCGGCAAGCATGATTGTGCGCCATGTCTCTTCATTATCTAAGCCCTTCTCTGCGAGAAGCTCCGTAAGATAACGATTTTTTCGCATGAAGTTGCCCTTCGAAAGCCCTGCTTTATAGTAGTTACTACTAAAAGGCTCGATTCCCGGCGATGCTTGTCCTAAGATTGCCGATGATGATGTAGTCGGTGCAACCGCCATGGTTGTGGTATTACGGCGACCATAACCTTTTAAGAGCTCAGGCTCGCCATATAAAATCGCAAGCTCCTTGGTCGCAAGCTCTGCTTGTTCATGAATATTTTTAAAGATGTTCTCCGTTAAGAACTTCGCTTGCATTCCTTCAAAGGGAATACGATTCTTCTGAAGATAAGAATGCCAACCTAAAACCCCAAGGCCAAGTGCACGATGGCGCTTTGCAAAACGATTTGCTGCTGCAAGATAGTAGTTATCTTCTGTCTTATCAATAAACTCTTGAAGGACCGCATCTAAAAAGTGAATCGCTAATTGTACGGCTTTCGTATCTTTCCACTCATCATAAAGCTCAAGGTTCATCGAAGAGAGACAGCAGATAAAGGACTCATCATAACTCGATGGCAACATGATCTCTGTACAGAGGTTGCTACCATGAATGCGCATATTTTTATCTTTATAGACTTCTGGTTTATGGCGATTAACGTTATCTGAGAAGAAGATATAAGGCATTCCTTTCTCTTGACGACTCTCAAGCACCTTCGCCCAAAGTTCACGCTTCGCACGATCGCCATCAATCATCTCTTGCATCCAATAATCGGGCACACACACCCCAAAATAGAGATTTTGAATCGGGTTACCGATATTACGGATCTGAAGGAATTCTTCACAATCAGGATGATCTATATCTAAATAGGCGGCAAAAGCACCTCGGCGCACGCCACCTTGCGAGATCGTCTCCATCGCCGTATCAAAGAGCTTCATAAAGCTCACTGCGCCACTACTCTTACCATTATCCGTAACCGCACTACCGCGCTCACGAAGATGCCCAAAATAGCCAGAAGTTCCGCCACCAATTTTGGTCTGCATAATGACTTCACCCAATTTATGGGTAATACCTTCGATCTTATCCGGTAAGCTCACATTAAAACAAGAGATCGGCAATCCGCGCTCGGTTCCCATATTCGCCCAAATTGGCGAGCTTAAACTCATCCAACCTCGTTCAATAATCTCTTCAAACTGTGGCTGAAGATCTGGGCGCTTAAGGCGATCTGCAGCCGCTGTAGTAATACGTTGAATCGCCCCATGAACTGTTTCGCCCTTCAGGAGATAGCCACGATTTAAAATCTGTTCACTCTCCGAGTTTAGCCACCAGAGTTTCTCATTCATGACAGGCATTGCATCGGAATCGAAAGGTAATAGATAGTTTTTCATAAGTTTTTTTATTCGTTTAATACTCATTGATGAGTGATCAAATGGATAGCACCAATAGTGCTGGTGCTAGTTCAATGACAAATTCAGTGACATCTGTTGCTGAGCGCAAGTGTTTTAAGCCCTTACCATTTTAAGCACTGATAAATAATGTGTCAGCAACGCTAATATTCTGATGAATATTCT
>CAZPIQ010000075.1:4262-9492 GCA_964586665.1 uncultured Ignatzschineria sp.
AATATTCTGATGAATATTCTAGAAAAGATCGTCCGCAGTAATGCTCTTATCGTGCTTGGTATAGTCCGTTGGTCTTTTCGCGAAGAAATCATCAAGGCTATTAGCAAAGACCTCCTCTTCGAACCATGCCATCGGGCGATACTCTTCATGACTAATATGATAGATCTTCTCAAAACCGATATTGACCAAACTCTCATCCACTCTAAATTTCATAAAGTTTAAAAGATCATGTTTATTCACTGTCTCAATTTCACCAGCTTCAAAGATCCAATCGAGAATCTCACCTTCAATTTTCAGGGAATGTTTCACCACTTCTCTTACGCGCTCAACCATCGCTTCATCAAAGAAGTCTGGGAATTCTTTACGAATAATGTTGATGATATAAATGCCGGCATTGGCATGGATCTGCTCGTCAATTGATGTCCAAGCGATGATGTTACTCACATTCTTCATCGAGCCTTTAAAGCGCGTAAAGGAGAGAATAATCGCAAATTGACTAAAGAGTGAAACGTTTTCAATCAGCAGTGAAAAGAGGATCAATGATGTCACATACTTTTGACGATCATCACTATCATTAGCAAACTCTAACGCTTCAGAGAGATAATCAATACGCGCCTTAATTACCGGCACTTCTAAGAGCTTCTCGAACTCATCATTATAATCGAGTACATCTAAAAGACGTGAGTAAGCTTCTGAGTGTCTAAATTCACACTCTGCAAAAGTACTACCTAATCCATTAAACTCCGGCTTTGGAAAGTGATGGTAGAGATTCCCCCAGAAAGACTTAACAGCCACCTCGATCTGGGCGATTGCGAGTAAACTGTTTTTAACAGCTGATCGCTCCGCATCTGAAAGATCAGTATGAAAATCTTGGGTATCCGCCGTGAAATCCACCTCACTGTGAACCCAAAATGCGTTATTAATCGCATCGGTAAATTGATAAATCCCTGGATATTCAAACGGCTTATAATTTACGCGACGGTCAAAAATAGACATTTTTAGAGCTCCTTAATGTGTAAAGAATATTTATGATAGCTTATCGTAAATAATAATAAAACTCATTTAGAGACTTTTCGACCAAACAAAATCGGGAATGTCTCAAACCCATTGATCTCAGGCTCTTTAAGTAAAAGAGCATTCTTTATACTTTACATTCAATGAGTTATAAATTTCAGCAAAAAGAAAAAGGGTAAGAACCCCCGTACTTACCCTGCACCATCAGCCGATTATCCGGCTGGTATGAATCACTTTTTTAAAGGCTATTTTTTAATAACTCAATGACATTTACTTACAATGTTTGACGAAGATTAATATCATACTTAATCATGCCTGGTTTCATCGCGATCCAATCATAAAGGCGCTGTGCCGTATGATTGGTCTCTTGCGTATGCCAATATACTTTCGCCCCATTTCGTCTCCGCGCTTCTTCTGTTAAAAAAGCAATCAACTGCTTACCAATCTGCTGACCGCGAACCACCGGCGAAACGTAGAGATCTTCTAGGTAACAATATTCGCTCTCAGCCCATGTAGAAAGATGAAAGAGAAAATGTGCAAAGCCGACAATCTCTCCATTGATCTTCGCCACAATACAATGAACATCTTCATCGGGTGCAATGAAACGCGCCCATGTCGTTTTGGTAATTTCAGGGGTTAACTCAACCTTATAGAATCGTTGATAGCCTTCCCAATGCGGAAGCCAAGCGCGGAAATCAGCATCTTTGACATAACTAATCTCCACTTTTGGTGCAGTTAATCGTTCGCTCATAATAAGCTCCTTGTGCAAAATAGTGTTCTTCAGTAGTAGGAGCTCTATCATAAAAACAATAATGGATCTTTATAAGGGACACTTTTAGAGTATTATATAGATCCACTTTTTAAGATTTATCTCTCGTGATTAACTTGAGGCACTGATATGAGCAAAACAGCGATCTTTCCTATCCTTCAACTCTCTGAAGGTCCTCTAAATGAACAGGTCTATATCACTATACGAGAACTGATTCTCAATCACACGCTCTCCTCGGGCATGAAGCTTCCCTCAAGCAGAAACTTATCGGAAATGATGATGGTTTCTCGTAATACAATTATTCAAGGGATTGATCGGCTCATTGATGAGGGCTACCTTGAAACTAAACGCGGTGCCGGCACGTTTGTTTCACGATCTCTTCCTGACCAAGCAGAAACAACACGTCCGCTAATCCATCCTAAAGTTAAAAATACTTCACCCCCAAATCTTAGCCAAGCGATTCAATCATTACAGCCACAATGGCAACAGTATCAACGGCGCTCGCGGGAACAACGTACTTTTAAAGTAGGCGTCGGATGTACCGATCTCTTTCCACAGGCAATCTGGAGCCGTATTTTAGGTCGCGTTTCCCGGCATTCTCATCGCGCAATTGCGACCTATAACGATGTGATGGGCTATCTCCCACTGAGAGAAGCACTCTCTCATTACCTTCTAACCACTCGGGGCGTTAAAAGTGATCCTTCCCGCATTATGATCGTCAATGGTACACAGCAAGCGATCAATCTTACTGCGTTAGTATTACTTAACCAAGGAGATGAGGTCATTATTGATGATCCAGGTTACGATGGCGCCATCGGTGCTTTTCTGAGTCAAAATATTAAAATCCATCGACTAAAAGCCGATCAAGAAGGGATGAATGTTAACGATGCTGAAGAACACTTCTCCCATGCAAAACTGATCTATACAACGCCATCTCATCATTTTCCACTCGGCGATACGATGAGTTTAGCAAGGCGACTACAACTCTTAGAATGGGCCAATGCCGGCAATCGCTACATTTTCGAAGATGATTATAATGGGGAATTTCGCTATCATCAGCGCTCTATTCAAGCACTCCAAGGATTAGATCAATATGAGAGAGTGATCTATTCCGGCACTTTCTCAAAGATGTTCTATCCTGGGTTTAGAATGGGTTATATCGTCATTCCAGAGGCACTTGTGGAAGCTTTTAAGATCGCTAAAAATTATGCCGATGCTTGTAACAGCTATCTTGAGCAAGCGGTTTTATCGACCTTTATACAAGAAGGCGAATATGCAAAGCATGTAAGACGTGTCAGACGCGCCTGCCTTGAACGAAAAGAAGCCCTTTACCAAGCACTTCAAACTCATCTACCCGGCATTTTTACACTTCCGATATCAGACTCCGGCATTCATAGCATTGCTTGGGTCAATAATAATGCCGACTACCCCCTTCTACTTGATGCTATTGAAGCTTTGGATTTAGGCGTACAGGCGCTTGATCGATACAGATCAGCACCAAGTGATCGAAAGGCGCTACTCTTTGGATTTGCGGCACATTC
Organism: uncultured Ignatzschineria sp.; assembly: GCA_964586665.1. Classification (GTDB taxonomy): domain Bacteria; phylum Pseudomonadota; class Gammaproteobacteria; order Cardiobacteriales; family Wohlfahrtiimonadaceae; genus Ignatzschineria. The sequence continues at coordinate 7,587 of CAZPIQ010000075.1, forward strand.
TCCGGCATTTATTAAAGAAAAAATAAAAATGCTTTCGGAATACTTTTATCAACATCGCAGATAAGACGATTGTTGAACATTTAAGTTGAACATTTAAGGTTTCCGAATCCGCTAAGATTTCTAGGTTTTTTTAAACGCCATAAAAAAATCCCGAGATCTTTACCTCGGGATTCTTCGATTTCTCTTTAAAATAAACGCCTCATTAAAGACCTTTGCAAGTGAAATCATAACCTCCATCTTTCATCGTGCCATCCCAACCTGTGAGATCCTCTTCAAGTGACATACCACTTGCTTTCTGACGTTTTGCCTGCCAGAAGAAGAGCGCGACAAGAAGAATAGAAACGATCACCGCACCAATTTGTGAAACTTCTGTCGAAAGACCAAAGCCGATTGGTTGCTCTAAGATATAGGTCGTTGTTGCCATGAGCATAAAGATGCCAGGTAGTAATGAGATCCAGTAGTTTTTACCGCCAATATAGAGATACATCGCCCCTACAAAGAGTGCAATCACCGCTGTGGATTGGTTTGCCCATGAGAAGTATCTCCAAAGGATATTGAAGTCTAACTGTAAAAGTACCGCTGAGATCACAAACATTGGAAGTGCAATCCATAAACGCATACCGATCTTCTCTTGACCAATTTTAAGGTAGTCTGCAATGATCATACGTGCACTTCTAAACGCGGTATCCCCTGAAGTGATTGGAAGAATAATCACTCCAAGAATTGCGATCGTACCACCGAAACCACCGAGCATCATCACAGCCACTTTACTCACCACTAATGCCGGACCACCCTCTTTTAACACCGCTTGTAAACCAGCACCAAATTCGCCACCTGGCGTATAGAACATCGCCATCGCAGCTGCTGCCCAGATCATTGCAATAATGCCTTCTGCGATCATCATGCCGTAGAAGATTTTACGTCCATGACCTTCGTTTTGCGTTGTACGCGAGATAATCGGTGACTGCGTTGCATGGAAGCCTGAAAGCGCACCACAAGAAATTGTTAAGAAAAGAAGAGGGAAGATAGCAAGACCGCCAGGATGAAGATTCTCTAAAGTTAACTCTGGAATATTGCTCGCTTCACCTGTCACAATTAAACCAACCCCAATTCCAATTGCACTAATAACCAATAACAAGCCAAAGAGCGGATAGAAGCGACCAATAATCTTATCAATCGGTAAAAGTGTTGCAAGTACATAGTAGATAAAGATGACCGCAACAATAATCGCCATACCGACCTTACCGCCCATTAAGTCATACAAAAGCTGACCCGGCGCTGATACGAATACAGTTCCAACTAATACTAATAAGAGAAGCGCAAATGCGTTCACAATATGGCGCATTGATTTGCCGAGGAATTTCTCCGCAAGTTCTGGTAAGTGCGCACCACGGTTACGAATGGAGATCATGCCTGTTAAATAGTCATGAACACCACCTGCTAAGATACAACCAAAAACAATCCAAATAAAGGCTACAGGTCCATAAAGCGCCCCTAAAATTGGCCCAAAAATAGGACCTACGCCCGCAATATTGAGTAACTGAATCAGCGAGTTTTTCGCCGTATTCATCGGTACATAGTCAACACCATCACTGCTAGTATACGCCGGCGTTGGGCGCTCTTTTACACCAAATACTTTCTCAACATATTTACCATAGGTAAAGTAACCTATGATCAGCAATATAATTCCACCTATAAAAGTAAACATCGTATCCTCCTCAATGAAATGATGAAACCCTTGTGGCGCACCGATCAATCTCTCACGGATCAATTCAAACCATGGTGAGCCTTTATTATTATTTTATACTGAATACCTTACGTACCCTTTCGGAGCGTTATAACAAAGCCCTTACTCTTGTATAACCTTTATTGACAACTTTGTACAATTTTCAGCTATAACATAAGA
>CAZPIQ010000076.1:0-8897 GCA_964586665.1 uncultured Ignatzschineria sp.
AGATCAATCGCCTTACCATCAAGCGCAGTCATCTTCCCACCGGCTTCATTAACAATAATTGAGAGCGCTGCGATATCTAGAATATTCACATCCGACTCCACAATTACATCCACTTTACCCGTTGCAAGGAAATGGTATTGCAAGAAGTCACCGAAACCGCGTGTTGAGTTCACTTGTCCGACTAACTTACCGTAATTTGCCCATTTCTCTGAATTTTGCGTCAAGCGTTTCAAGTTACCTGATGAGAACACCGCTTGTGGAAGTGTATCAATATCGCTTACAGAAATCTGTTTACCCTCCATAAACGCACCCTTACCTTTTAAGGCGTAAATACGCTCTCCACCGTTAAAGCATGGTGCCGTTGAAACGCCTAAAATAATCTCGCCTTTATACATTAAAGCGATTTGGCATGAGAAGAGCGGGCGACGACGGACAAATGCTTTCGTGCCATCAATTGGGTCAATGAGCCAGATAAAATCTGAGGTCATATTCTTCTGACCACTCTCTTCCCCATAGAAACCATGATCAGGGAATGCTTTTGAGATATGTTCATAAATCGCTTTCTCAACGGCGATATCAACTTCTGTGACCGGCGTTGCATCTGCTTTAATCTCAATTTTAAAAGCATTCTCATCATACGCTGTTGCGATCAATTCACGTGCGATTTCTGATGCTTCCAACGCACAATCTAAATACTGTTGCATATCCATACTATTTTCCACTCTCTCTTTTGATGTCATCTGACAATTAACATTCATTAAATATTCATTAATATATCCATTAAATATCTATATTGACTCTATCAATAGGCTTAGAAATAGGTCTCTCCTCCCATTGCTAAACTTATTGCCGGCATTGACCATTCAATATGGCTTTCGATACCTAAATAGAAAAACAGATGATAAATTTCTCTATCATCTGCCTTATTTAATTTACTTTTTTAACATTGGGAAACCAAGCTTTTCTCTTGATTCATAGTAGCTTTTTGCCACCATTCCTGCCATTTTACGAACACGTAAAATATAACCTTGGCGCTCTGTGACAGAGATCGCTTTACGCGCATCTAAAAGGTTAAATGCATGGGATGCTTTTAGAACCATTTCATATGCAGGTAATGCAAGACTTTCACCCAATAAACGCTCTACTTCTCGCTCATAGAAATTAAATGAGTTTAAAAGGAACTCAACGTCTGCATGTGAGAAGTTATAGTGAGATTGCTCTACTTCATTTTGATGGAACACATCGCCATATGTGATTTTACCAAATGGGCCATCGGACCAAACAAGGTCATAAACACTCTCAACTTCTTGCACATACATGGCAAAACGCTCAAGACCATAAGTAATCTCGCCTAAAACAGGTTTACACTCAAGTCCACCTGCTTGTTGGAAGTAAGTGAACTGTGTCACTTCCATTCCATTCAACCAAACTTCCCAACCTAATCCCCAAGCACCTAATGTTGGTGATTCCCAGTCATCTTCTACGAAACGAATATCGTGTTTTGCTGTATCAATACCAAGTGCTTCAAGCGAACCTAAATAGAGCTCTTGCATATTCTCAGGCGATGGCTTAATCGCAACTTGGAATTGATAGTAGTGCTGAAGACGGTTTGGGTTCTCCCCATAACGACCATCTGTCGGTCTTCTTGATGGTTGCACATAAGCTGCCGCCCATGGCTCAGGACCAAGTGCGCGAAGGAATGTTGCTGTATGGAATGTACCTGCACCCACTTCAATATCATAGGGTTGAAGAAGTGCACATCCTTGCTCTGCCCAATAGGTTTGCAAGGTAAAAATCATCTCTTGGAAAGTCATCTTTTTCATATCTGTGTCTTTATCTCGTTTCTTGAAGACTAGTTCATCTGAATTGTCATCTATTTCTCAAAAATATTACCAATATATTGCCGGCATTTTTTGAGGTATTAGCAAGTACATGCCAATAAATAAGCCATTATCCGTTATATGCTCCACCATCTAATATTCAGTGCATCATCAACTTCATTGCTCATGCTCTTTCGATGTAAAATTTTAAAAATCATTATACCCGATTTAATGTCGATTGCGCGGATCTCTCTTTGGCGCACGATCAAGATCATCTTGATCTAAATCCTCAGCCTCATAGATTTCATCATCTATAAAATCATCTCGCTCATATCGTTCGACAGGCAAAACATGCCCTTCTCTAAATCGATGTTCTCGCTGTGGTACTGGAATCTCAATATTATGTTCACGAAGCGCGGTATCAATCGCCCACATGTAAGCCGCTCTAATCCCATTCGGGCGTTTTACAGCTCTAGAAGTCAGCCAAACCACTAGCTCAAACTCATAGTAATAATCTTTAAAATCAACGAGCCAAACAGCAGGATTACGACCTGGGATTCCTTTAAGAGTATGTGGCAATGCTTCGGCTGCTGCCAATACCGCTTCACGGACAATCTCTTTATCGGTGCCATACGCCACTCTAAATGGATATCGCATACGACGCTGTGGCTCTTTAAGCGTCCAGTTGAGCATCTTTGTATTGATGAACTCTGAGTTTGGAATCACGATATCAACGTTATCGTTATCCGTAATAATGGTCGCGCGAACGTTAATCTCCTTCACTTCTCCCCAGAGTGGTTTCCCACTTTTTTGGTCTTGAAGTTCAATGAAGTCACCCACCTTGATCGAACGCTCGAAAAGTAAAATAAGCCCTGATACAAAGTTATTAACGATCGACTGTAATCCAAATCCTAGTCCAATCGCAAGTGCCCCGGCAACCAATGCAAAGTTTGTAAAGTCAATACCAACAGCTGTTAAGCCATATAAGAATCCGAAAAGAATAATGGCATAATAGGTTAAGCGTCCAGCAAGATAATATGCTGGTAATTTATCATCACCCCGCTTATTCCCCATACGGTTAAAGACGCGATTTAACCAGAAGGCAATCCACCAACACACTAAAACAATCAGTAAAAATTGGAAGAAGCTAATAGCCGTCACCGGCGTATCACCCACCGTAAATAGTGGAGTTCTCAGAAGCTGTTTAACGTTACGCCATGCATAACTCAAACTACTTTTAGTGCGATTGATCGTATTCATCAATACACCCTGATACTTCAATAGCTGGTTCTCCAGAATTCTCCCCATAAACTCGCTATCTGCAATCTCAGTTTGTAATTTTTGAAGCAGTACCGATGTTTCTTGGATCAAGGTTAAACGATCATTCGCAATGCCGGCTAAAAAGTTATTCTCATTCACACCACCACGCGTTTCGATATCTGCAAGCAGTGCATTTGTATTACTTCGTTCAACCTCATTTTGGTTAAACCAATCTTTGGCTTTTAATGTAATCTCTTGTAATCCACGTTGCCGATCTGCATAGCTTTTCTGAATACGCTCAACATCCACACCTTCTTTTTTAGAGAGAACTTGCAAGGTATCACGCTCATTCTCATACATATCAAGACGTGCTTCTAAGATCGCAACATTGATTTTCTCTTTCGCGACACGTTGATTGCGAAGTCTTGCAACGGCCTGATCTTCTACAGTCTCATCCGGTAATAATAAAAGTTGAGATTGCTCGCGTAGCAATTTTGTATTCGCTTCTTGTAAGCGAACAATCGTATCGCTAATCCGCTCATCGAGTAGCACTACTTCATCTTCTGAATATGTAAGACGTGTGATAGCAACGCTTTTCACTTCCTGAAGATCTCTAAATTCGACCTCTAACAAGGCAAGTGTATCCCTTAACAGGCGTAGCCTCTCATTGAGTAGTGCAAGTTCTGTTTGTGATGTAATCACCCTGACAGCAGTTGTATAACGATCGGTGCTATCCTCAGCTGTTTCAATATAGTTTACAAATTGATTATTTAACTGACGTAATACTTCTCGAGCTTGTGCATCTTGGTCACGAATATCTTCTTTGATACTCGTCATTTCAGTACTTAGCTCACGCTCACGATGAATGATTGTCAAAAGCTCACTAATGCTATACGCCTCTTTTAGCGTAAGTCGTGGCGGCTTTTTCGTAATACGCTTCTCTTTTAAAGCGACATAAGCAAAAAAGTTGGCGCTAATATGAGACACTCGCGGTAACTCTCGTTTCAGAATATCTTCAGGTAAAATCGAAGACTCCGCCTCTAGTCGTGCGATAAAATCAATCACGCTTTGGCGTAATACAGCATCTTTCTTCCCTTCAAAATAAGCCCACCAAGCGGTATTAAGTTGCATAGGATCAGGAAGTTCTAACTCAATCGTCTCAGCCTTTTCATTTCCGCCAAGTCCATTTTGAAGAATTGAGCCAATAGGATGAACCTGCGAGAAAGCCACACTAACACCCACACATAGTAGTAAAACCAGCATTAATGTACGCTTAAACTTACTCACAAACACCCCTTTATCACAACTGAACTCGACATCGTTAAAAACAGCGCAAAGATAGCGCCTTAATCTAGTCATACTTAGGGCTAATATTATTGCATATAGCGCCCACTCAATCTAGAATATGAGACCGAATTCACTAATTATTTTAAGGAAAATTTTGTGTCCGATAAAATAACCGAAAATCAAAGCATTGAATCCCAACTTCAGAAACTCACTAAAATTGTTGAAGCGCTTGAGAGCGATGAACTCTCGCTTGAAGATTCTCTGAAAAAGTTTGAAGAAGGAATCAACCTTACTAAAGCTTGCCAAGTCAGCCTTGAAGCCTCTGAAAAACGCATCGCTGAACTTCTCAAAAAAGATTAAGGAGCTAATTTAATGCCTACAGCTTGGTTTAATGACCAACTTCATACCTTTGAAACCGCTTTCAAAAATCAACTTGAAGAGATCAAAGCACCTAGTCGCTTAAAAGAAGCGATTCTTTACAGCACGTTAAATGGCGGAAAGCGTCTTCGCGCCCTACTCACGCTTGCTAGTGGCGAACTTTGCGATGCTAATCGTGAGATTCTCCTTAAAGTTGCCGGTGCTATCGAATGCATTCATGCTTATTCGCTTATTCATGATGACTTGCCGGCAATGGATGATGATGAATATCGCCGCGGTAAACTCACTTGCCATAAAGCCTTTGATGAAGCAACCGCGATTTTAGCGGGAGATGCATTACTCACTTATAGCTTTGAAATTTTAAGCAATATTGAAGAGCTCAGCGCAGAGAAACGATTACAAATCATTCAACTATATAGTAAATCTGCTGGGACTTACGGCATGGTCGGCGGTCAATATATTGATCTTGATTCTGAACATAAACAGATCTCGCTCACAGAACTTGAGACCATTCATCGTAAAAAAACAGGTGCACTAATTAAGGCAGCGATCTTAGCAGGAGCGATCGCCGGCGATACGGATGAAGACACATATGATAGACTATCTGTTTATGCAGATAATATCGGTCTCGCGTTTCAAATCAAGGATGATATTTTGGACGTCATTGGCACCCAAGAAGAGCTTGGGAAAATGCCGGGAAGCGATCAATTACAAGATAAATCTACCTATATTTCTCTCTTAGGTCTTACAGAATCGATCGAGAAACTCGAAGCCTTGACAACAGAAGCCATTGAACTCTTAACGCCACTCGGCGAAAGAGCGGCGCCGCTGATCGATCTTGCACATTATATTCAAAAGCGTAATCACTAAGGTTTTAGTATGAATTCAACCCCTAATCTTGACCAAATTCTCTCGCCTCTTGATCTCAAGCCTCTCTCCTTAGAAGAACTTGAACATCTATCAGGGGAGCTTCGTCAATTTTTGATCGATAGCGTTCTCGATTCAGGTGGGCATTTTGCCTCGGGCCTAGGCGTTGTTGAATTAACCGTTGCGCTCCATCATGTCTTTAACACGCCTCACGATAAGATTATCTGGGATGTCGGCCATCAAGCCTATCCGCATAAAATCCTCACAGGTCGAAAAGACAAGATCCATTCAATTCGCCGCAAAGGAGGATTGGGTCCTTTCCCATCAATTTGTGAAAGTGATTACGATGCCTTTGGCGTTGGCCATTCATCAACCTCTATTAGCGCGGCTCTTGGAATGGCAATTGGGGCAAAACATCATCATGATGATGAACAGCAACTGATTGCGGTTATTGGCGATGGTGCACTTACAGCGGGTCAAGCTTTTGAAGCACTCAATCATGCTGGAGATCTGAAGGCAAACCTACTTGTCATCTTAAATGATAACAATATGTCGATTTCTCCGAATGTCGGCGCATTAAGCACAATGCTCACAAAAACACTTTCAAAGCCGGCACTTCAGTCGATTCGAGAAAGTGGCGCAAAGCTTTTAGAGAATCTGCCATTCCCACACGCTCTTGATCTTGCAAAACGTGCTGAGAATCGCGTTAAAAGCGCTGTTGCTGAACACAGCATTATCTTTGAGGAATTTGGTTTCCAATATTTTGGCCCTATTGATGGTCATGATTTACCGACTTTAATTGCAACACTTAAAAACTTGAAGCAAAAATCAGGTCCTAAGTTCCTCCATATCACAACTAAAAAAGGCAAAGGCTACGCCAAAGCTGAAGCAGAACCTGTTAAATTCCACGCTGTTTCTGCGGCAAAAAGTAGCCCTGTCAAAACTGCGCCAGTAGCAGATGTAAAATCAAAACCAGAAGATAAAACACCGAGCCTTACTTACACACAAGTCTTTTCAAAATGGCTCTGCAACATGGCAGAAATTGAGCCTGACTTAATGGCAGTAACACCAGCAATGTGTGAAGGATCGGGGCTTGTGGAATTTAGACAGCGCTTCCCAAATCGCTTCTTTGATACAGCGATTGCAGAACAACATGCTGTAACCCTCGGTGCCGGCATGGCACTTGGAAATCTTAAGCCTGTTGTAGCGATCTACTCAACATTCTTACAGCGTGCTTATGATCAGCTCGTGCACGATGTTGCGATTCAAAATCTCGATGTTACATTTGCAATTGATCGCGCCGGCATTGTTGGCCCAGATGGTGCAACGCATGCTGGAACTTTTGATATTGCATATCTTCGAACAATTCCGAATATGGTCATTATGGCGCCATCTAATGAAGATGAGTGCTATAAAATGCTGACGACCGCCTACAACTACAAGGGGCCGGCTGCTGTTCGCTATCCTCGCGGTAAAGGCATTGGTGCTGAACTCAAAGATTCAGTGACTGAATCAATTCCTTTTGGAAAAGCACACCTTATCCAAGAAGGAAAAGACCTTCTCGTGATCAATATTGGTCCTTTAATTCAAAATGCACAAGAAGTAGCTGATTATTTCGGCGCCTCGTTATTAGACCTTCGCTTCGTGAAGCCACTAGATCGTGAAATGCTCCTTAAACTCACTGATACGCACAAAGCGATTATCACTATTGAAGATGGCGCAATTATGGGTGGTGCGGGTTCGGCAATTAATGAACTTCTTGCTGAAGAAGGCATTTTCATGCCGATTAAGCATTTTGGCATCAAGGATTACTACCCTGAACATGGCGAACGTGAAGAAATTCTGGCTGAATACGGTTTAACAACCCCACAGATGATTGAAACAACGAAAGCATTCCTTTCTAAAGCAAAAATTCAAGCTCATCTATCATAGAGTTCATCTATCATCCTAAGTTGAACTGAAGATAAGCTCATAAACTCAAAGATTGTATTTTCTCCCAATCGGAAAAAGGCCGCTCGTTCATACCGAGCGGCCTTTTGATATATCATTTATCGCATTCAATCATACGGTCAATGAATAGGCTAATGCCTTTTCTAATTAAGCAATGACTTCTGAAAGTACTTTAATCTGCTCATTTGCAATTTGCGTAATGCCTATTTCAGCAAGCTCTAACATTGATAATAATTCTGTTTTAGAGAATGCTGCTTGCTCAGCAGTTGCTTGAACTTCAATGATTTTACCTTCACTGGTCATAATCACATTCATATCCGTATCAGCATTACTATCTTCAAGATAATCCAAATCAAGCACAGGTTGACCTTCATAGATCCCCACAGAGATCGCAGCAATTTGACTGATAAGAGGTGTTTTTTCAAGTAAGCCTTGCTCTACCAATTTATGAAGCGCGATCACGAGTGCGATATATCCGCCCGAAATCGATGCTGTTCTTGTACCGCCATCTGCTTGTAGCACATCACAGTCAATCGTGATTGTTCGCTCACCTAAGAGCTCTAAATTAACCGCAGCGCGAAGTGAACGACCAATCAAACGCTGAATCTCAAGCGTACGACCACTCTGCTTACCTCTCGCAGCTTCACGATTTGATCGTGTATGCGTTGAACCTGGAAGCATTCCATACTCAGCAGTAATCCACCCCTTACCTTCACCACGTAAAAATGGTGGCACACGCTCTTCAATCGTTGCCGTACAGAGTACTTTGGTATTCCCAAATACTGCAAGCACTGAGCCTGCTGCATGCATTGTAAAGTTAGGAATAAACTGTAAAGTGCGCATCTCATTGCCGGTGCGTTTTGATGGTCTCATGATCTCTTCTCTCTTATTCAAGGTTTAATAGTTCAAGTAATGCATTTAGAAATTTACATCATAATATGATAAGCACAAAAACGCCCGTCGTGACGGGCGCTTTCTAGTCGTCTGACTTCTCTAACGAGCATATTTGAGATTTAACATCACGATGCCGTTTGCCGCTGACTCAAATATCGTTAGATATTATTTACCGCGATAAACGATACGACCTTTCGATAAGTCGTAAGGTGTTAATTCTACTTTAACTCTATCTCCCATAAGAATGCGGATATAGTTCTTACGCATCTTACCTGAAATATGAGCAGTGATAACATGACCGTTATCTAACTCTACTCTAAACTGTGTATACGGAAGTGTCTCGGTGACCGTTCCTTCCATTTCAATATGATCTTCTTTTGACATATAACTCTTCAAATAGTGTATTAGTTTATTGGTCGGGACAGCAGGATTTGAACCTGC
>CAZPIQ010000077.1:0-8768 GCA_964586665.1 uncultured Ignatzschineria sp.
ACCGAAGTCAGCATGTCCTGGGGTATCAACGATATTGATGCGGTAATCTTTCCAATTGATTGCAGTGTTTTTAGAGAGGATGGTAATACCACGCTCTTTTTCGAGTGCATTCGAGTCCATCACGCGGTCAGCGATCTGTTCACGAGCATCAAAGGTTCCTGAGCTTTTCAGTAATTGGTCAACCAAGGTTGTTTTACCATGGTCAACGTGAGCGATGATGGCAATATTTCTTAATTTATCTATCATTTTCTCTTTCTTTAGTGTTAATGCCGAATCTGCCCGATTCGACAGTTTGTTTCAATTGTCTATTTTATAGGCGTGCATTATACCTTATTTTGTAGTTGTTTTTTGAGTTAATTTAATTTATGAAGGTAGATAGGAAAACTTCCCAATACCGCTAAATATCGGGGTTCATGCAAAGAAGTTGTAAAGCGCTTTATTTGTAAAATAAATTGTCTTAGCCAAGTGATTGACAAGAGTGATAAACGTTAGTACTTTGCGAGATAGGCAATTGATTTTTATCTCGCGATTCAGCGGGTTATTAAGAGATACCGAAGGGTAAAACCTTTTAAGAGATATACACAGATAAAACAGATAAAAATATAAATGAATAGATATGTGTATTTAAGTGATGTGTATTAATGTATGCGCCGGAGGATAGCCTATTCAACTAGGCTTTAAGAATAAAAATGACGAGAAAAACGGGCATTTAAACCGTTTTATAGTCCAAGATTGAATGCGTACATGAATGAAGTATTGAGCAGAATCATTCATTGATGTATTGATCAAATCGCCTCTGTAACCATTTGTATAGTACATAATTGATACAGTAATCACCTCGAAGCACAATACAACATATCTATATAATGTGACGATGGTTTTTCAATGAAACGATTGTAAAATCTCACGGAACAACTTTATGAAAACTATTTTGAACCAATGAGGAATACTATGTCTAAGCAACCTTCAACAGACTTCAAACGTCTTGAACTTCTTCCGCCTTACGTCTTTAGCGTGATTGATACGTTGAAAGCCGAGGCCGCAGCGAGTGGGCAAGATGTGATTGATTTTGGGATGGGCAATCCAGATCAGCCAACGCCACCACATATTGTGGAAGCCTTGGTAGAAGCCGCACAAGAAGGCGCTAATCATCGTTATTCAGCATCGAAGGGGATTGCGCCAGTACGTGAAGCAATCTGTGATTGGTATAAGCGTCAATATAATGTCGATCTTAATCCTGAAACAGAAGCGATCTACACTATCGGTTCGAAAGAAGGCTTAGCGGACTTAACGCTTGCGGTACTTGATAAAGGCGATGTGATTTTCGCACCTGATCCAGCCTATCCGATCCATCCCTATGGACCGATTATTGCAGGTGCAACCGTTGTGAATATTCCTGCTGGTCCTGAAGATGATTTTGAGGCGAATCTTCGTGCGGCGATTGAAAGTGCGAATCCAAAGCCGAAAATGCTTTTCTTAAACTATCCATCAAACCCGACTTCAGAGTGTGTGGATTTAGATTTCTTTGAGCGTATCGTGAAGCTTGCTAAAGAGCATGGCATTTGGATTGTGCATGACCTTGCGTATGCAGATCTCTCTTTTGATGGCTATAAGGCACCTTCAATTTTAGAAGTGCCGGGCGCAAAAGAGATTGCTGTTGAATCTTATACGCTTTCAAAAAGTTATAACATGGCAGGCTGGCGTGTTGGCTTTATGGTGGGGAATCCTGTTTTGGTCGCGGCGCTTGCAAAGATGAAATCCTATTTAGATTATGGTTCATTTGCACCGATTCAGCATGCAGCAGTCGCGGCACTCAATGGTCCACAAGATTGTGTAGAAGAGATTCGCTTACGTTATCAGGATCGCCGAAATGTGTTGTGTGAGGGTCTTGCATCAATCGGTTGGGATGTTAAAAAACCTAAAGCATCAATGTTCCTCTGGGCAAAAATTCCAGAAGCTTACGCGCACTTAGGGTCGATGAAATTTGCCGAAAAACTGATTAAAGAAGCATCAGTTGCTGTTGCGCCGGGCATTGGGTTTGGTGAGGGCGGTGAAGGGTATGTGCGTTTTGGATTAATCGTTGATAATGATCGTACCGAAAAAGCGATTGAGAATCTTCGTCAGCTCTTTATTACAGATGGATTGATCGAAGCTTAATTTTTAATAGATCTATTACAGCATCTAGTTGATCCAATATTAGAAGAGAAATCATTTAGAGAAAGCATCATTTAGAGAAAGCATTTTATACCTGATATTTTCAGAGAATAAAATGCTTTTTTGTTGTCTATTTGGAATGATCATCCCCTTTTTTTCTAAAGGATAATCGTAGGTTGTAGTTTATTTGTTCTATATATCTGAAATTAAGGTAAAGGCTTGGTAGATTTACGACTTTATACACGGTAGAATAGGGCTGTTTAAAATTCTTGTAGGAGATTTGTAGTATGGCTAAAGTGCTTGATGTCGTAAAACCAGGTGTTCTTTTCGGTGATGATGTGCAAAAAGTATTTGCGATCGCAAAAGAGAATAACTTTGCATTACCGGCAATTAACGTTGTAAACACAGAATCAATCAATGGTGTATTAGAAGCTGCAGCTAAAGCTAACTCGCCAGTAATTATTCAATTCTCAAACGGTGGCGCGCAGTTCTATGCAGGCCGTGGTCTTAAACTTCCTGGCAATGGTGGTCATGAAGCTGCTGTTTTAGGCGCTGTTGCTGGTGCGAAGCACGTTCATACAATGGCTGAAGCATACGGTGTTCCTGTAATTCTTCATACTGACCATGCAGCACGTAAGCTCCTTCCATGGATTGATGGTCTTTTAGAAGCGGGTGAGAAATTCTTTGCTGAAACAGGCAAACCACTCTTCTCATCACATATGATCGACCTTTCAGAAGAATCTCTTGAAGATAACGTTGCAACTTGTGCTGAATACTTAAAGCGTCTTGATAAGCTCGGCATGACACTTGAGATCGAATTAGGCATTACCGGCGGTGAAGAAGATGGTGTTGATAACACATCTGTTGATAATGCGCTTCTCTATACGCAACCAGAACACGTTGCATATGCTTATGAAGAACTTATCAAAGTAAGCCCACATTTCACGATTGCTGCTTCGTTCGGTAACGTTCACGGCGTTTATAAGCCTGGTAACGTAGAGTTAATGCCTAAGATTTTAGATAACTCACAAAAATATGTCTCTGAGAAATTTGGCCTTCCAGAAGAGTCGCTTGATTTCGTATTCCATGGTGGTTCAGGCTCAAGCATTGAAGATATCCGTGAAGCAATCAGCTACGGCGTGATCAAAATGAACATTGATACAGATACACAATGGGCAACATGGGAAGGGGTTCTTAACTACTATAAAGAGAACGAAGGTTTCCTTCAGTCTCAATTAGGTAATCCAAATGACCCATTCGGTCCTAACAAATCATACTATGATCCACGTGCATGGTTACGTAAAGGTCAAGTAAGCCTTGTTGATCGCGTAATTGTTGCATTCGAAGATTTGAATGCAATGGATCGTAACTAATACGAGTCATTTGATCATTTGATGATTTGATAATTTTTTAAATAAAACCCGATCAGCGTTTATTCACTGATCGGGTTTTTTTATATCCTTATTTTATATCCTTATTTTATATCTTTGTTTTGTATTTTTATCTATGTACGAAAATGATCTATATCCGGAGATCTATGTGCGGAAATTGTAGATAAAAGAGACTATATGACAGCCGTTATAGTGATCATTGTTGGGCTTTAAGAATCCTTGGTTATAGCACCTTTTCAACATCAAATCCTGTAATCTCATTAATCAGTTCATAGAACATCTCTTCGCCGACATCTTCATAGGCTTCATCGATAAATGGATAGCCGATGATCTGCTCTTCTTTGAGGTATTCGCCCATATTTCCTTGCACTTCAAATTCGACCGAGATCCATTGGCGCGTGAGCTTACCGTTGTCATAATGCTCAAACCATAAACCATCAGCAGTGCCATTGACAGCAAACATATAGACCGGTGTTGTTTCAGAAATTCTTTTGAGCCTTTTTTGGAAATCAGACTTGAAACAAAATGCGATATTAAGGAAGACAAAATCCCAATCATTGGCATCTGTGACAGCGATTTTATTATCATAAATGAGCGGTGAGATATCGTAATCTGTCTCGATAATCTCAGGGCATTGTTGATCATCGCCGAGAAACTCATCGACGAGATCTGGGAAGTTCGGAGAGAAGAGAATGACGATGTTCATAATGATCCTATGTTAAATAATGCTTGAATGTGTCTATTGTAATAGAACTAGAAAATAAATATCAGTAGAAATTCGTTTGAATATTGATTCATTAAAAATCCCATTAAAATTCTATTACAAAACTTATTAAAACTTCATTGGAAAACTTCATTGGGAAACTACTTGTTTGGGGAAATGTGGATTTTTGAAATGCATTCTACAATGCATATATCGTATTCGATGGAGATTAATACCAGCAATAAAAAAAGAGCAATCCTCCGTGAATTGAGAATTGCTCTTTGAGTGATTTTTTATTGAATCTTGAAACAGGATTTAATCTTCCGTTTGATTATTAATAACCTGTTTGATCATCATGCACGATTTTACCGCCGAAGATTTTATGCACATAGAATGTGTAGATTAAAATCAGAGGTAACACAATGGCAACGCCCCAAAGCGTAAATATTAATGATTTAGGCGCTGAACTTGCTTCCCAAATCGTGAGTTTACCGATAATAATATCCGGGAAGATACTGTAGCCAAAGCCGATAAAGGTACAGAGTACGATTAATACAGCAAATAGATAGGGCATCCAATCGCGTTTGAACGTGGTATCTTTTTCAATGAACTTTAAGCTTCTAAAGATAATGAAAGCAAAGACGACACAAAGAAGAGGAATCGGTGCTAAATAGAAGATATTGGGCATAGTGAACCATTTATCATAGATCACGCTACTTGTGTACGGCATTGCCATTGAGACCAATACGATTGCAAGGAATGCTAAGAAGATCGAATGTCTAATTGCTTTTACTGCAAATAGACGAACATGACCTTCAGATTTAAAGATCAACCATGCTGATCCTAAAAGTGCATAACCAAAGCAGAGTGCAACCCCAATGCAGAGCCCAAACACCCAGTTAGCAGGCGTATGCTCAAGACCTGTTGCATAAAGCCCAATCATCACGCCTTGTGACATAGTTGCAAGATATGCACCAAAGCAGAAAAGCCCATCCCATAATGGTTGACGATGTTTTGGTGCGGTATTTCTGAAATCAAACGCAGCGCCGCGAAGGATTAATCCCGCAAGCATCAATACCGTTGGAATATAGAGTGAGACCAAGATATCCCCATAGGCCTTTGGAAAGGCAATAAAGATCACACCAATTCCAAGTACAATCCAAGTTTCATTCGCATCCCAAAATGGGTCAACGGTTGCGACCATTTTGTCACGATCAGAACGATCTTTCATAAAAGGAAAGAGTAGACCAACGCCAAGATCATAGCCATCAAAAATAATGTAGAAGAAGACGGCTGCGGCCATAAGCCCCGCATAGATGATCGGTAAAACTGTTACAGCATCCATAACCATAATTATGCTCCTTGATTTTCAGCGATGATATTGTTTTTCACTGTCTTGTTTGTCAGATAGAAGAGTACACCAAGGTAGCTCAGAACGACGAGAAGATAGATCAAGCAATAGATGACTAATGATGAGATCATCACAGAAACACCATGCGGTGCAACGACATCTGCTGTTTTAATAAGATTGTAAACAATCCAAGGTTGACGCCCGATTTCTGTTGTATACCAACCGAAGAGCACCGCAACCCAGCCTGAGAACATCATGCCGATGTAGACTTTTAGCATCTTAGGGCCAATCTCTTTGCGTCTTATAAGTTGAACTGCGCCAATCCATGATGTAAGGAGCATTAAGAGACCCACGCCCACCATGATTCTAAAACTCCAGAATACGGGTGCTACTGGCGGAATATCTTTGAACTCATTAAGACCTTCAACGCCACCATCCCAAGTGTGCGTTAAGATAAGGCTTCCGGCGTGAGGAATTTGAAGCGCGAAATCATTGGCGCGTTTTGTTTCACTTGGGAAAGCAATCACATTAAAGGCAACCGGTGCTTCAGTTTCCCAAATCGCTTCGATTGCTGCGAGTTTTTCAGGTTGATGTTTTAAAACGAGTAAACCTGATTGATCGCCAATAAAGATTTGAATTGGGATGAGAATCGCAGCGACGATAACACCTACATTAAGCGAGCGTCGGCTTCCTTTTGAAGGGTCGCCTTTTACAATCTTATAAGCAGAGATCCCTGCTACTAAGAAAGCAGCCGTTAAGCCAGATGCGAGAAGCATATGTGCAAGGCGCGTTAAGAATGAAGGGTTAAAGATTGCATCCCACCAGCTTGTAACGTGTGCAACACCGTCGATCATCTCAAATCCTGCCGGCGTTTGCATCCAAGAGTTCAGCGAAATAATCCAAAATGCTGAGAATGTCGTACCAAGTGCTACTAAGAAGGTTGCAAGATTATGGATAAAGGGTGAAACGCGCTTTTGACCAAAGAGCATCACGCCAAGGAATGTTGCTTCTAAGAAGAATGCTGTTAATACCTCATAACCTAGAAGAGGACCTGCGATATTACCCACTTTTTCCATATAACCAGGCCAGTTAGTACCAAACTGGAAGCTCATCGTGACACCGGTAACAACACCGATCGCAAAGCTGAGTGCGAAGATTTTTACCCAGAAGTTATACGCTTTTAACCAAGAGTCATCATTGGTCTTTTCATAGCGCAGTTTAAAGAAGAGAAGAATCCAAGCCAAGGCAATATTGATGCTTGGGAAGAGGATATGAACAGAAATGTTAATGGCGAATTGAATTCGCGCCAACACTATTGGATCTAGTTCCATAAGAGACCTTTTTAGTAAATAGGGATACTTGACTATTATAGTATAATTTCCTTCCAAAATTAACGGAAAGGTATAATAAAGTTTGCAAATGTTGACGATAAAAATAGATTCTTATAATCCATGACAATGCTTTAAGTTGATTTTATGAAATCACTCGCAATCTTCAGCAGTACATTTTGAAACATGCGATAATTGAGCCCTATTTTTGATTGATTAGGAATTGTTGTCATGGCAGAAGAGTGGATTTATGGTTTTCATGCAGTGGAAGCCGCAATTAGAGAAGATCGCGTATTAAAAGTGGTGCTTGATCCTTCCCGTAAAGATAAGCGTATGCAATCATTTTATGATTTATTAGAAGAGTTTAATATTCGCCCTGAGCGTTTGGATTCTGCCGGCATCGAAGAGCTTGTAAGAGATTCAAGACATCAAGGCGTGATTGCTAAAATCGAAGTACGTGCCCCTGAAAGTGAAGATTTTCTCTATAAACTTCTTGATCAGTTAGATCATCCGCCATTTTTACTCATCTTAGATGAAGTACAAGATCCTCATAATGTGGGTGCTTGTCTTAGAAGTGCAGAGGCATTTGGCGTTGATGCGGTGATTGTTCCTAAAGATAATGCTTGCTCATTAACCGGCGTTGTTCGTAAAGTCTCAAGTGGTAGCTCTGAGCGTATTCCTTTTGTGGAAGTGACAAATCTTTCTCGCATGCTTGAGAAGATCAAAGAGCGCGGGATTTGGGTGTCAGGATTAGCTGGTGGCGGTGAAGGAACGATCTTCTCCGCTGATTTCCGTGGTCCTATCGCGATTGTGATGGGTTCAGAGGGCTCTGGTATGCGCCGTTTAACAGAGAAACATTGTGACTTTATCGTGAAGATTCCGATGGAAGGCGAAATTGAGAGCTTAAACGTTTCTGTTGCAACGGGCGTAACACTTGCGGAAGCTTATCGCCAGCGTAATAAGCTGTAAAGCGATCTTTTTAGATTTAATTTTAATGTACACAACATCAAAAATGCATCCTTGAAGAAATCAGGGATGCATTTTTTTATGGATATTTATTCGATGATTGAGCTCGATATTAGTCCGGTACTTGACGCTGAAAACGCTGCGCTTCATCATGCGCTCTATCATCTGCTTTACGCATAGAGTTAGGTCGAAGGAAGGTATAAGCGATAAAGCCGGCGAACCACATTAGGAATCCAAAAGGTACGAAGATCGTAACAAGATAGAGGCCTATTGTTTTATAGCCAAACATGAGTGCTGGAATACCGATCAAGGTGCCGAAAACACTAATGAACATTCCCACATAGAACATCACTTTATTAATTGCGAGCATTGAATACCTTCCTATTTAATTCTGATAGCACATTGAGATTGGATCGTTTAAAAGATCTTTCAAGGCTATTTCTGAGTGCCCTTAATATAGCATAAAATCTAGTAGGCTTTTTGAAGATCAATCAAATTATGTGCAGGAAGATTTTGTTGAGTTCGTTGTAGATTTTCGATGACTTGATTCGAGGCTGTTCTCGGATTTGTGGATGCGGCAACATGTGGTGTAATCGTGATTCCCTTCGTTTGCCAAAAAGGATGATCGCTCGGCATCGGCTCTTTGATAAATACATCTAAAAGAGCGCCTGAGAGTGATCCTGATTCAATTGCATTGAGTAAATCTTGTTCTTGAAGATGATCGCCGCGCGCAGGATTAATCAGATAAGCACCCGGTTTCATCTTTTCAAAGAGCGATTGATTCAGAATAAGCTTAGTTGAGTCAGTGAGCGGAAGGAGACAGACGAGCACATCTAAATCAGTGGCAAATGCGGGTAGTTGATCTTTACCATTGA
>CAZPIQ010000078.1:0-8749 GCA_964586665.1 uncultured Ignatzschineria sp.
GTGTTTATGGCGCATCATTCTGGCAAGCAAAACCACTCGTGGGGATTTGGAGTGTGACGAAGCAAAAATAGTCCGCCTATCTCTAATGTCCTGGTGATATATAAAGGGGCCATGATGACCTAGTAAAGATAGCAATGGATGCTTTGCAATATTAAGTTTAAGAAGCAATATGTTTGAGGGGTAATGTCAGAGTGATTGATAACCCATTATCATTAACAGCTGTAACAGTACCATTATGGGTTTCAACGAGCCTACTTACGATTGCTAGCCCAAGACCAGATCCTCCATAATCATTGAAGTTCTCCGGGCGTTCCCCGCGGTAGAAGGGTTCAAATATTTGAGGTAGATCTTTTTCTAAAACACCAGGGCCATCGTCATGAATATTTACAATCAATATTTTATTTTTCACGGAAAGAGTGACATCAATTTTAGTTTTGGCATAGTGAATAGCATTACGGACGATATTTTCAAGCCCGCTATTGAATAATTCAACATTAACATCTATATCAATAGTAGGAACATCGTTATAGTTTAAGGTTTTTCCTCGTTCAGTCGCCTCAAAGGAGGCATCTTCAAGTAGAGGAATTAATATATCTTGTAGTGCTACAGGCTCAATGAGATCTTCATTTAAAATAACTTGTTTTGAAAGTGCCAGCATAGATTGAATACGCTCTTCAACTAAGAGTAGGTTATCGTTAATTCTCTGAACTTCCTCTGAGACCGATTCAATGTTTTGAATCCGAATAAGGCTATTGGAAAGTCCAATACGTGTTAAAGGGGTTCGTAGCTCATGTGAGAGGTTTGCGAAAAGACGATTTTTCTCTTCTCTAGCATTATTGAGGGCTGTAATCATATCGTTGAAACGCTTAGCGAGTTGGCGATATTCGGTAGGTCCTTGAGATTCAATATGGCGATCTACGGTCCAATCCCCTTTACCGACTCTAATAACAGTAGTGCTGAGATTTTTCATCGGCATTGATAAAGACCAGCTTAAAATTGCGGCAAAAGGCACGCAGATGAGTAACATCAGTAACACAAGTAATGTAGGGTTATCGTAAATTCGAGACAGATAATAAGCCTGTGATGAGGCTCTTGTTTGAATATAGTAGGCATTCGGATCATTTTTAAAATGAAAAGGTCCTACCAATTCGATGCCATTGATCTCTTGTTGATAAACGCGCTGAGTAGGTAATGTACTAACTATAAAGTTAATCACCTCCCCATCATCAATATTATGAATCACGTTATATCGCTCAGAGATATCATCAGGAATCACCATAATTGTGGAGTGATCATTGTTATCTCTAAATCGATCAGAGGGCGTGCTCATTAACAGATGCGTTATTTTGCTAGCATAAAAAAGTTGCTCTTTCTCTGGTGTCGGCAAAATACGGCGTTTGTCGAATCGAGGTAATAATACTGTGAGCGTGATCATCACAGCGATACTGAGCCAAATGGTTATAAAAACTCGGGTGCTTAATTTGTTAAAAAATTGGTATCGCTGTTTCATATAATTTAGATATCGCTCACTTGAAGGATTCAATCATACTATGAGGATCCTTAAATATTATTCAAGAAAGAGGTAACCTAATCCATGGACAGTTTTAAACCAAGGAAGACCATCATCTCTTTGTGGTAATTTTTTACGGATATTACTTAAGTGCATGTCAATGACACGGTCAAATGTTTGATGACGTTTTCCTAAAACATTCTTACTCAAGTCATCGCGACTAACGGTTTCGCCTTTATGTTGCGCCATGTAGAAGAGGATAGCGAATTCAGTGCTTGTTAAGTTAATAGAGTTTTCTTTAAATGTCGCAAGTAATTGAGCATTATTGAGTACTAAGTCATGAGTTTCAATTAGGTTGTTGTTAATTACTTTATCTGTCTCTTGTTTATCATTACCTTGTGTTTGGGCACGTAAACGAGCTCTGATTCTTGCTACAAGCTCTCTATCATCGAAAGGTTTTGCGATATAGTCATCAGCTCCGAGTTCAAGGCCGAGTACGCGATCAATACTATCTCCCTTTGCAGAAAGCATGATGACCGGAAGTGTTGGGTGTGTTACTCGAATTTCTTTCAGTGTATCCCAGCCATTTTTTTTAGGCATCATCACATCCAGTACGACGATATCAGGTGTTGTATGGCTTAAATATTCTAAGCATTCAACGCCATTTCCGACAGTATCGACTATAAAACCTTCATGCTCGAGAATTTTAGGAATAAGCGTTTGGAGTTCCATATCATCATCAACGAATAAAATTTTAGCGATTGCAGTCATACTTTTATAAATCCTCTATTTGAATTGTAGTTGAAAGTTGCAATATCACAATTAGTGTTCATGCGTAAGTGACTTAATGACATTGTTATCTAAAATGACGTTAAGAATTATATATGTATGTTTTTATCAATAATTACTATTACAAAATATAATTCTTAATTAATTTTAATAAACATGTTACATCGGAGTGGTGGCTATCTACTTATTAATGTAAACCATTTTGCCAATATTGTGAAAAATAAATAAAAAAAATATGAAAAAAATATGTTTTAATCTTAATCGTCAGATTGAAAATATGTTTTATATATATGTAAATAATACTTAAAATAAAATATCATTTTGTAAAGGCTATTGAATTTAAAAGATATAATCGTTGTTTTATCTGGGGTATTTTTTAATCTCAATGGGGCTGATAGTTGCTTTTACCTTAACAATTAAGAGCCTAGAGTATTTTATTGAATTTTTCTGTTAAGCATCTTCAATATATATCATTGGATAATAATTTGCTGGATAAATCCTGTATTAGAGAGGTTAATGTTTAATATTCCTTGAGTTATTCAAAAAGAAATAATCCTTTGATTTTAATTGTATTGTATTGTTATTTGAATGTTTGGAATTATATTTAGGTCATATTGAGAAAGGTGAGTTCACAGTATTAAAAAACCGCTGATATTCAGCGGTTTTCCTATTTTCAGTTTATTAATAAGTTCGGAAACTTATTGACGCCAGAAGCTTGGAGTGATTAAGACAAACAGTGTGAAGATCTCTAATCGGCCCAGTATCATCGTAAACATCAGTGTTGATAATGCCCCCGAAGGTAGATCACCATAAGTACTTGCAACAGCGCCAAGTCCAGGGCCTGTGATATTAAGGCATGCCGCAACTGCTGAGAATGCATCAAGCGGTGATAGCCCAAATGCCGTCATGACAAGGGTTAAAATCGCGGTTGAAAATGCATAGATTCCCAGAAATGCCCAAACGCTACCGAGAATATCATTATGAACGACGCGTTTATTGAGACGAATTGGGAACTTACCGTGAGGATGAATGAGGAGCTTGATCTCTCGCATAGCTTGTTTAGTGAGAAGAATGACGCGAATCACCTTCATACCGCCGGCAGTTGATCCTGAGCACCCTCCAATAAAGGTAATAAAAACAATCAGTATTGGCAGATAACTTGGCCACTCACTGAAGTTGGTGATGGTTAAACCAGTGGTTGTGATCATAGAGATAATCACAAATGTTGCTTCTAAAATGATGTCGCCGATTGAGTCGAATACTTTAAAGTTATAAAGACCGAGCGCGACCAAGAAAATTGCACCAAGACAAATTGCGATAAATGCACGAAGCTCAGTACTTTCAAGGTAAAGTTTTGGTTTTTTCTGACGAAAAGCTAAGAAGTGAGTGGTAAAGTTGATTGAGCTGATAAACATAAAGATGATGGCTGCGATATCAATAAATTTACTATCAAAGTGACCGAGGCTATCATCATAGTTAGAAAAGCCCGCTGTCGCGACGGTCGTAAAGCCGTGGGTAATAGCATCAAAGAGGTCCATCCCACCGATGTAGTATACGACGATACAAGATGCCAATAGAATCAGGTAGACAGACCAAAGATTACGAGCAGTCTGTGCGATTCGTGGCGTTAATTTATCTTCTTTAATGGGCCCTGAAACTTCCACCTTAAAGAGTGCCATGCCCCCCATTCCTAGAAGTGGCATAATCGCCACGGCCAAGATAACGATCCCCATTCCCCCAAAGAAATGCAACTGGGTGCGATACCAAAGAATAGATTTAGGCAGAGATTGTAGATTCGTCAATACCGTTGCCCCAGTTGTGGTAAACCCTGATGTTGCTTCAAAGAGCGCATGGGTAATCGGTAAGTGCACCGCAGGGGAGATAATTAAAGGCAGGGCGCTGATACAGCTGAGCGTTGTCCAGAATAGGGAGACGATTAGAAATCCATCTCGTGTTTTGAGTTTACCATCTGTCTTATGGCAAGGAATCCAAAGTGCAAGACCTAATACAAGCGTGATGAGGAAGGTAATAAAGAAATACTTTGCCTGGCCATCATTGTAAATAAAGGAGATGATGATCGGAATTAAATAGGTAAAGCTAAAACTTGTCACAAAGATTCCAATAACTTTGAAGACAAGTGTAATCTGATTGCGCATGGCGCTTAATCTCACATAATAAACAAGGCGCTAATTATACCGAGTTTTTCTAAATAGCAGTACTAAATTATTTGTATCAGTTGGTTATCATTTAAAACATATGATTGAATTGGAGATTGAATGAAAGATCGAATCTGTTTGGATATTAAAAATATTTAAAAGATAGGTGTGCACAATTCTTGCTTTTTGTTGATAAACAGTAGAGAATACGGTAGACCAGCTAGTGACTTCATTAGTTGGTGTATAAATCTCTAACTATTTTATTTTTTAAGGAAATAATATAATGAAAAACTTAGTAAAAGTTGCTGCATTAGTAGTACTTGGTGCTATCACAGTTGGTTGTGCATCACAACAAGTTGAAAACAAAGCAAACGAAGCTTTACAAACAGCTAACGAAGCAAAAAGCATCGCGCTTGCTACACAAGCACAATTTGACAAATACTTCACAAAAACTCGTTTCAAATAATCAACGAGTTTAAGTATTTGGAATCCTGATCGTGAGATCTAGGGATTTGCAAAGGGGCTCCTACTAGTAGGAGCCTTTATTTTTGTCTGTGGATTTATTAAAACTAATAGTTTTACCTATTCTGTTTTCTGCTCACGAGCTAATAGCTGTTTAAGAGAAGCATTTGGTAATACATTCTTATGTAGAATTTTATATACCTGATGCGCGATAGGGAGATCGATCCCTAAGGTTTCACCAAGCTCATAAATATTTTTAACAATCCCAGCACCCTCAACAACCTGACCGACTTTCTCGAAAGCTTCAGCAGTATTCAGCCCTTCTCCTAAGTAAAGACCAAATCGGCGATTTCGGGATTGATTATCTGTAGCGGTTAATACTAGATCGCCAAGACCGGCAAGCCCCTTAAATGTCTCAGGATTGCCTTGTAGTGCAATACCTAGGCGCGTCATCTCAGCAAGTCCTCGAGTAATGAGCGCAGCTCTTGCATTCGCCCCAAATCCTAAGCCATCTGAAATTCCGGTTGCTATTGCAATCACGTTTTTATAAGCGCCGGCAATTTGTACGCCTTTAATATCTAAGTTGCCATAAACACGCATATTATCGTGATGGAAGTAAGGAATCACAGCTTCTAGTTCAGCTTCACTATTGCCGGCAATCGCAATGGCGGTTGGGTAAAGTTTCGCAACTTCTTTTGCAAAGCTTGGGCCAGATAAAACAGTGAAATTAGCGCCAGGGAAAGCCTTGAAAAAGGTATCGCTTAAAAAGGCATTGGTAGAATGGTCAAGCCCTTTAGTGGCAGAAACAACCGGTGGTAAAGATGGGAGATTTGCAGCTTTAATCTGTGCTAGCACTTCATCAAATGCCGATGATGGTGTGGCGATAAGAATGAGGGCGACATCTTGAATCGTTTCTGCAAAATCAGCGTAGAGTGTGATGTTGTCTGGAAAAGGAATCTCCGGCAAGAATCGTTCGTTAAGGCGGAGCTTTTGCATCTCTTCAACATGGGCTTTATTATGGCTCCAGAGTTTTACTGGATGCTTTGCCGCAAGATGAATTGCTAACGCGGTTCCCCATGAACCCGCTCCAATAACTGCAATCTGTTGACGCATGATCTCTCTCCTAGATATTGAGGTATAAAAATGCAGATTTCAGAAAGTTGCAAGTTGCTATATCGAAAGTGATAAGTCTCTATCCGTATAATGATAAAATCGATTGGAACTTTGTGAAACCTGAAATTTCTTTTGACTAAATGATGATGAGAAAGCGATGAACCATGAAAAAGGAATCTTTCTTTTCCATCTTTTTTCGCTTATGTATTCTTCTTACGAGATTATATCATGGGATGCCGGCTTGATAATTTCAAGGATGATTTTCTTATAGGCATAAAAGAAGGACAGGGCAGAGCCGAGTCCTTTCGATTGTCGATCTTAGAAAAGATCCTGATATGAGATAGGATCTTAATAAGTCTTTATGTTAACTGATCATCTATCAATGATAGATTAGAAGTCGTGACGCATACCCACAGAAATCACATTCGATTTTTGCTTTGGATTTCCTGAGAAGTAGCGGTTATTATATTTCGCATCTTCAGATCCATACTCAACCCATGCGCGTGTACGAGTAGAGAGTTTTTGCTCAAATCCAACAGCCCATGATTTTACTTTATCTTTAGCACCATCGACTTTCGTTTGGTTCTCACCATAGTTTAGGCGAACGGTACTGAAGTAGTTCGGGCCAAATGAGTAGCTAGCACCCACATCCCAACCTTGAGATTTCTCTTTAGCGCCATCTGCATAGTACGTATTACCCGCACTATTGGTATGTGCAACGCCGTAAGCACGATGGTTACCGCTAGTATAAGCAGCTGTAACACCAAAGGCATCTTGTTTATATCCTAAGAAAAGTCCCCAAGCTTTAGAGCGGTTCTCATCTTTCAGTTTTCCTTGGATATAACCTGCTTTTGCAAGAAGGGTACCATTGTTATTAAAGTCATAAGCGTATTTAGCATTGATTGTCCAAAGGTCGATGTTTTTCTCATCATTTTTACCATAGAGCTCCGAATCCATCATTAACGCAACATTCGCAGAGAATCCCGCGAAGTTAGGGGTTGTATAAGCAATGACTTTACCAACGCGACTATATTCAGCTTCAGTAACACCTTCATATAAATATGATTTTGTTGGGTCAGTAGCATTCTCTTTAATATGAGCAAGTTCTGAGCCATTTAAGATAGAAGTCATCGCACGTTGTGATGCTGACGTAATTGCGCTTTTTGCATTAAAATCATCAACAATCGCATCATCCACAATCGTCACTTTAAATGGGTTATCTTGACGACCGGCTGTGAATGTACCCCAGTTCCCTGTTAATCCCATGTATGCTAAACGGTTATGGAAGCCTGAGCTCTCTTGTGACATTCCATCAAATCCCCACTCTAATTGGTAGATGACTGATGTGCCGTTACCAAGATCCTCAGATCCTCTGATACCGATACGTGAATCTTCATCCTCTAAGTTAGAAAGACGCTTACCTTCGAAGCGATAGAGCTGATTGCCAGCTGCATCAGTGTAAGAATGAAGCTGTTCTTCTTTCTTATTCTGGTAATCGTAGCGAATAGAGCCATATAAAACGGTCTCGGCATGCGCGGCTGTTAATGTTAAAGCTGAAGCAACCGCAACTGCGAAAATACTTTTCTTCATCATAATAATTTCTCTCCTAATGTGGGGATGCCACATAAATAAAATCGGATACAAAAAAATGTATTCGTGATGAACACTTTAAAGGTTTTTTAGTCATTTTTGCAACTAACCAACTGTATTAATTGGTTTTATTTTGTAATGAGATGTTAGTTTTTTTGATGAAAAATACGCTATTTAGCAGAGGACAGAATAAGAGTAGCATCTTAGATAAGTGGGCTAGGGCGATTTACATCATCAGTTTTATTGACAAATAATAGCGATGTGGATTTCCATTGCTTAAAAAATAGTCACTATTTTGTGTCAAAAAAACAAAAGATCGCGAAGTTTTAAACTTACTAGTGGGAATAATCGCGAAGAAATATCGTTAATTTCTAAAATATCGAAGAGTTATGGGTGAACAACCCGCTAATTTCTAACAATTAAGAGATGGAAAAATCTTATTGCGCATCATTTTGTCGCAGGATTGATACATTAATTGTGAGTGGTTTATAAGGTAGGTAATTTCTTGAAAGATTAATGCCGGCGATGGGTATTGGGCATATGGAGGATTATTAGAGTTGATTTAAGTCGATTGCTTGTAATATTAAAGCTTCGTTATTTTATGCCCTCAGGGCCCCACTCAAGTTGATAAATGATCGCATTTCCCTCGCCAATATCATGTCGACCTTTAATGCCGATATGAGATCCTTCATCTTCAAGACCAAAATGTCGTTTGTTTTGAGATTGATGAAAGCCTTTCTGCGCCGGATTCGGATCTTGTGGTGCTAAGTAATGAGGGTTCAGCACAATACTATTTGACTGGCTCTGAACACCATAACGAATAGAACCATAGAGTTCAGCCTCAGATGCATAGCTATTAATAAATAATAGGATTGAGAAGAGTAGTGTCATTCTCACTATTAGTTTCATATTATGAATTTCTCCTATCGCTGCGAATTATGAGGAAGACCTCATTGTAGGCGCTTTTAAAGAGAAAAAATAGGACATAAAAAAATCCCACTCAAAAGAGTGGGATTCCTTATTTCTTAGACTTTGTATTCTAATATTGTAACTTGCTTATGCAAGTGAGCAATAATTAGAAGTCGTGACGCATACCGATTGAGATTGTGCTGTTTTTAGCTGAAGTTTT
>CAZPIQ010000079.1:0-8676 GCA_964586665.1 uncultured Ignatzschineria sp.
CAATAAGAGGATTACACAAGGGCACAATAGTTTTACTGTTGTGCCCTCTTTTTATTGATCTCTGAAAAATGCTCACAAAAACCTAAAGCGCTCTTCACTATTAAGAATGTCATTGCAACATTTTTTGTCTGATAACTAGACACTTTATATATTTACATTATAATAAATCTAAATATGATATATATATTTATAAATTGTTGTTCGATGATCTAAGCTATCTCTTATAAAGGTTTGACCTCACACCCATCAAAATAGACATCAACCAAATTCAACACATCTTCTCTCTAATCTTGACTAGCGAAAAGCTCAAGATTCTTAAGTAATACGATATCACGCCTTTTCTCGATGCTAGAAATAGGCGCAATTGTCCAATGTTGCTTCTCCATTTCGAAGCGAGGATTTAGAGATGACTCATAAACAAAATCAAAATGATACTCACAAAGCACTAGAAAATCCTAACCGTCGACGCGCACTTAAATACTTGGGTCTTGCTGGCGCAAGTTCAGTGGCAATTGGCGCGGTAAGCGCTGGTGGTATTATGCTCAATCGTAAACCTGATTTTGATAAGGTCAAAACATCAGCCAATATCGTGATTGCGGGAGCCGGCGCTGCCGGACTTACGACAGCGTCTTATCTTGCTACTCGTTTGCAAGGCGCGAACATCACTATTATTGACCCAAGAGAAGCACATTATTACCAACCTGGTTTTACGCTCGTTGCTGCGGGTATTAAAGATAAAAATTATCCTATCTCCAAAACTGCCGCCTATATTCCTGATGGCATCAATTATCTCCAAGAAGCGGTCGCAGAGATTGATCCAGATGGCAATAAGGTTGTCACAAGCACCGGTAAAAATGTCCCTTATGACTATCTCTTTGTCGCAACAGGTATGAAACTTAATTATGATGCGATTGAAGGAATGGAAGAATCACTCATCGGTAAAGAAGGTATCGGCAGTATCTATCATAGCCCTGAAGGTGCCTATAAGACATGGCTAGAGATGTCAAAATTTGCCGAAAATGGTGGTGTAGGTGTCTTCCAAAGGCCTCCGACAGAAATGAAATGTGCTGGTGCACCACTTAAATATACCTTTATCACAGAAGATCATCTCACCCGTCGCAATAATCGTGGTAAAGCAGAGATCATCTATAACTCCAACAACAATGCTCTCTTTAGCGTACCCATTGTTTCAGAAAAAGTGAGGATGCTCTTTGATGAGCGGGATATCAAAATGCACCATAATCGTATATTAAAAGCGATTGATCCCGGCAAAAAAATCGTAACTTTCTCATCACCAGAAGGAGATGTGGAGCTCGGCTATGATTTTATCAATGTCATCCCGCCGATGACCGCAAATGATGTTGTGATGAATAGCCCGCTCCCTTGGCAAACAGGCCAATGGGCTTCTGAAGGATGGATGGAGGTTGATCGCGGCACGCTTCGTCATGAACGCTACCCTAATATCTTCGGCGTTGGCGATATTGCCGGCGTTCCAAAAGGCAAAACGGCAGCAAGCGTAAAATGGATGGTTCCCATTGCGGTCGATCATCTCGTTGCGGAAATTCAAGGAAAAGAATCTGATCTCATTTATACAGGCTACACCTCTTGCCCGATGATTACCCGCTTAGGTCGTGCAATGCTTGTGGAGTTTGATTATGAAAATAATTTGATGCCCTCATTCCCAGGCGTTATTGCACCACTTGAAGAGCTTTGGGTCAGCTGGGTTATGAAAACCATGGCGCTCAAACCCACCTACATTAGTATGCTTCGTGGGCTTGCTTAAACTAAGCAAACATCATTTCTTATAAATTCAAAAGATTATTCATATATTCAAAGGAGTTATCACGATGCAAGAGTTAAGCTTTTATGCCATCTATTCCGTCTTTAATGAAATGTTAGGCCCATTGCTATGGGTTCTTCTCGCAATTATTATCTTTGGTACTTGCGCCTTTATCGCACTGCTCCTATTTGAACGCACAATCGTCTCAACTCGGCTTATTCGCTCTGAATTAGGCGGTGTTCTCGGCGGAATATTAGCGCTTGTGATTATGACCATCGTGTCATCATCGGGCTTTACAGATGCTGGTGGCCCACTCGATTGGTTCCTTATCGCTACTGTATTTGGCATTGGATTTGTAGGTGCAACCATAATTCTCTATACCTTTGCCGGCTGGGTACAGGCTTTATCGAGACCATCAAATACAACGCATTAAAATAGTACAACTTAAAAAGGTGTGGAACACAATCATCATTCAATCGTTCTACACACCTTTTGAGTTAATACAAGAAGATAATTAATCTATATCTGAAGTTACTGTTCTAGCTTAAAACATGCCACTTCATGCGGTAATCCCTCTCCATCTAAATAAGTTCTAATTTCAGGTTGTGACTCTCTACAAGCATCAAAGGCATATTGGCATCTAGCATGAAAAGCACACCCTTTTGGAGGATTCAATGGACTTGGTAATTCCCCTTTTAATTGAATCTTCTCACGCTTATTTTCAGGGTTTAAACGCGGTGTTGCCGATAAAAGCGCTTGTGTATAAGGATGCATCGGCGATTTAAAAATCGCTTCTACCGAGGCCTTTTCTACAGTTTTCCCTAAATACATTACCATCACATCATCTGCAATATGCTCGACAACCGATAAGTCATGGGAGATAAAGAGATACGACAATCCTAATTCATCTTGAAGATCCATCATCAGATTGAGTACCTGTGCTTGAACAGAAACATCAAGTGCCGATACCGGCTCATCTGCAATTACAATATCAGGATTAAGCATCAATCCTCGTGCAATCGCGATTCTCTGGCGCTGCCCACCTGAGAACATATGGGGATAGCGATCATAAAATTCAGCTCTTAACCCTACTTTTGCCATAATTTCCAAGACTCGTGCTTTTCGATCAGTAGCATTTAAATCCGTATTAATCAAAAGAGGTTCTTCCAAAATAGTTCCTACTTTTTTACGCGGATTAAGCGAACCATATGGATTTTGAAAAATAATCTGAATCTTTTGCCTACGAAGCGCTGTGGTCTTGGGATCACTCTTCAGTAACGACTCACCCTTATAGAGTAACTCTCCACTTGTAGGGGTTTCAATCATCGTTAATAGTTTTGCTAAAGTTGATTTCCCACAGCCAGACTCTCCGACAACCGCCAACGTTTTTCCTAGCTCTAAGATAAATGAGATTCCATTTAATGCCTTCACCTCACCCTTTCCTTTTAGAAATCCCCGACTGACAGAATAATATTTCGCTAAGGATTCTGCTACTAAGATAGGTTCCTGAGATTTCTTAATTACCGCTTCATTATGATTATGCTTCATGTGAAACCTCCTTCACTTCAACTTTACTGGTCCCTGTACCTAATAAGGGGAAATGGCATTTTACTAAACGTCCATCGATATTCTGCAAGCTAGGCTCTTCTTCACGACACTTATCCTGTTTATAAGGGCATCGAGGGTTTAAAAGACATCCTTGAGGTCGATCATATTTACCAGGAACTACGCCAGGAAGAGATTCTAATCGATCCTTTCCCTTCGAAAACTCCGGCAATGAATTCAAAAGTGCTTGCGTATATGGATGGAAAGGCTGACTAAAAAGTGCCTCTGAAGGCGCTATTTCCACTACTTGTCCGGCATACATCACGACAATTTTATCCGCAGATTCAGCAACAAGGGCAAGATCGTGCGTAATCAGTAAAAGCGCCATCGCCTGCTCTTCTTGCAACTTTAAAAGCAACGACATAATCTGCCCTTGAATCGTCACATCCAGCGCGGTTGTCGGCTCATCAGCAATCAATAGCTTTGGACTACAAGCGATCGCCATTGCAATCATCACACGCTGACTCATTCCGCCAGATAGCTGATGGGGATAGAGATTAAATCGATTTTTCGCATCCGGAATTCCCACTAAAGATAGCAGCTCTATCGCGCGCTCTTTTCGGGTACGCTTACGCCCACCTTGATGGACTTTTAAAGTTTCCATGATCTGATAGCCCACAGTAAATGAGGGATTTAATGAAGTCATCGGATCTTGGAAAATCATCGCGACATCATCACCTAAAATTCGTCGACGCTCTTTCGGCTTTAAAGTCTGTAGATCCCGCCCATCAAACTCTAAACTATTGGCAGTCACTGTTCCTGGAAAATCAATCAAGCCCATAATAGCAAGTGAGCTCACTGATTTTCCTGAGCCAGATTCTCCCACAATCCCTACGACTTCACCACGATTCACGGTATAACTAATGCGATCAACGGCACGGAATCGATCTGTCTTATCACCAAACTCAACCGTTAATGCATCTACTTTTAAGAGTGTCATAATTATCTATCTCCTATATATGTCATTACACTTTCAGTTTTGGATCAAGCGCGTCTCGAAGACCATCGCCCATAAGGTTAAACGCAAGTACTGTTGTTAAGATCGCAATCCCAGGGAATGCAACAACCCACCATGCGGTTTGTGCATACTGCAATACATCTGAGAGCATTGTCCCCCATTCCGGAGTCGGTGGCTGAGCGCCCATCCCTAAGAATCCTAATGCTGCCATATCTAAAATCGCATTCGAAAACCCTAAAGTTGCTTGCACAATCAAAGGCGCTAAACAGTTAGGCAAAATATTGATAAACATCTGCCTAAAATTTTTAGCACCCGCAACTCTTGAAGCAACGACATAGTCCTTCTCCATCTCACTCAGAGCCGTTGCTCTTGTTAAACGGACATAGTGAGGAAGCGCTACAAAGGCGAGCGCAATAGATGCATTGATAATTGAAGGTCCAAAGATTGCCACTAATACGAGAGCTAATAATAAGCTTGGAAGCGCAAGCATAATATCCACGACGCGCATAATCACTGATTCAACAACTCCGCCATAATAGCCAGCAAGCAGCCCTAAGGTAATACCTAAAATTAAAGAGATGATTACAACAACAACCCCAACTAAAAGCGATAACCTTGCACCATAAATCAGCCGGCTCAATAAATCTCTCCCGACATCATCGGTCCCTAAAATAAATTGCCATGATCCGCCTTTCATCCAAACAGGTGGTTGTAAGAAATGCCCTCTAAACTGCTCAATCGGCGAATGTGGTGCAATAAAGTTTGCAAATATGGCTATCAAAATAATAAAAACAATAAAACAGAGCCCTGCAACAGCCCCCTTATTTTTACTAAAATAGAACCAAAACTGTTTTAACGGGCCATCCGGCTTTTTAGCCAACAATAACTCCGGAGCTACGGGTCTATTCTCTTCAATTGCGATTTCTGCATCTTCTAAGATCACATTCAGATCATTATTATGATTCTTACCCATCTGAACTCTCCTTATTTATGTCTAATACGTGGGTTAACAACCCCATACAGCAGATCAACTGCAAAGTTTACAAGGATAACGAGAGAGGCTACTAAGAGGACTCCACCTTGTACAACAGGGTAATCTCGACGCTGAAGCGATTCAATTAACCATCGTCCAATGCCAGGCCATGAAAAAATAGTTTCTGTTAAAATTGCGCCACCAAGCATCGTTCCTACTTGTAATCCAATCACTGTTACAACCGGAATTAAAGCATTACGAAGCGCATGAATTAATATGATTCTTGCTCTCCCTAATCCTTTCGCTCGTGCTGTTAAAATATAATCTTCGCTCAATACCTCAAGCATAGAAGAGCGCGTCATACGTACAATTACAGCTAAAGGAATCGTTCCTAATACGATTGCAGGCAAGATAATATGATGAAGTGAATCTAAAAAATCACCAGACTCCCCAAAGAAATATGTATCAACTAACATAAAACCTGTAAGCGGATAACTATCATCTAAAAAGACCATATCACTAATACGTCCAGAAACAGGTGTAAGATCTAAATTTACTGAAACGAGCATAATAAGCATCATTCCCCACCAGAAAATCGGCATCGAATAACCCGTTAAAGAGAGCCCAACCGCCGCATGATCAAATATAGAACCCCGTTTAACTGCTGCTAAAATCCCTACAGGGATTCCAATAACGACAGCGAAAATCATCGCACATATTCCAAGTTCAAGAGTCGCTTTAAACCTTGGTACAAATTCAGACCAAACAGATCTCTGTGTAACAAGTGAATAACCCAAGTCGCCGTGAAGTAAATCTTTTAAATAGTTCCAATACTGAACAATATAAGGCTTATCATATCCAAACTGAGTCTGAAGCTCAGCATATCGCTCAGGAGTAATTCCCCTCTCACCTGCAAAAAGAATAATCGGATCTCCGGGAATAAGGTGAATAAAAATGAACGTCAAAAGGGTAATTCCAATAAAGGTTGGAATAATCATCCCTAAACGACGAAAGAAAAACTGGATCATAATCACTCCATTTGTATGATTTCAATAACACAAAAAGAGCGCCAGGGATATGCTCACCGGCGCTCTATCCAAATGTATCATTAGCTTATATTTTGATTAATACTTAATGCCCAATCACGAATAAGCTACTCAATTTATTAAAAGAGCATTAATCCTTAATTTCAACCTGATTAAAATTATGTGTACCTAATGGGTCAATCACATAGTTCACAACTTCTTTTCGAACAGGCATATAAACAGTTGAATGTGCGATATTTAAATTAGGCTGTTCACGATTTTGTATCTCTTGAACTTGACGATAAAGAGCGACACGTTTGTCATGATCTGTTGTTGCTCGCGCTTCAGTTAAAAGTGAATCGAACTCAGGATCGCACCAACGAGAGTAGTTAGAGCCTGACTTTGCAGCATCACAACTTAAAAGCACAGAGTAAAAGTTATCAGGATCACCATTATCACCGGTCCATCCCATCAATACAGTATCATGCTCACCATCACGAATACGCGTTAAATACTCTCCCCACTCATAAGTCACGATATTGGCTTTTACACCGATCTTCGCCCAATCAGACTGAATCATTTCGGCCATACGACGCGCATTCGGATTATAAGGGCGTTGTACTGGCATTGCCCAAAGCGAGATTTCAAATCCATCACCTAATCCAGCCTCAGCTAAAAGAGCCTTCGCTGCTTCCGGATCGTACTCATAATCCTCGATATCATCATTGTAGCTCCACATTGTTGGTGGAATAAAGTTCTTCGCAACCTGCGCATTACCTTGGAAAATTGCATCAATAATATCTGCCTTATTCACAGCTAAACTCAATGCCTTACGCACCTCAAGATTATCCAATGGCTCTTTATCCATATTAAATGCGAGATAACCAATATTAAGACCCGTTAGCTCTTTCACCTCAATATCAGCATTAGCCTGCATACGCTCAAGGTCTGCAAGGTTAGGATATGGCATTACATGACACTCGCCTTTTTGAAGTTTTGCAAATCGAACAGCTGCATCTGGAGTAATAGAGAAAATCAAGCGATCAATTTTTGCAGGCTCACCAAAGAAATCATTAAACTTTGTGTAAAGAATACGAGAATCCTGCTCATATGCTCTGAATTGGAATGGCCCTGTTCCGATAGGTTTTAAATCAATCTCTTCTGGCTTTCCTTTCGCTAATAGCGTTTCACCATATTCAGCCGATAAAATTGACGCAAATGCCATTGCAAGATTTGCAAGAAAAGGTGACTCTGGTCTTACTAACTTAATTTTGACGGTATGATCATCTATCTTTTCAACAGATTCAATAAGTTCGGGGAATCCCATCGCTTCGAAATATTCATATTGTCGACTCGAAATATTATGAAATGGATGGTCTTTTTTCATCTGGCGATCAAATGTAAAAAGCACATCGTCAGCATTAAAATCACGCGTAGGTTTAAAATCTTTATTACTATGGAATTTCACCCCCTTACGAAGATGAAAAGTAAATTCTGTACCATCTTCACTTACATCCCATGATTCAGCTAAGCTTGGCTCATATTCGGTTGTCCCTAATTTGAATTCTGTAAGACGATTGTAGAGTGGTATTGCGCTTGCATCAAAAGTTGTCCCTGTTGTCGAGAGCTGGGGATTAAAGGTTTCAGGAGATGCTTCTGAGCAGTAAACTAATGTGCTCGCCTCGGCGGACCCAAAAGCAAGTGCCCCTGCCATTGCAATCGCGGTAATTCCTCTTTTTACGCCTATACTAAGCTTCGACAACATAAAATGATGAGCCATAATCTTCTCCTTGTTTAGTGACGACACTAATACACAAGCACGTTTCCGGCATCCCCTTCCATGAAGGTGATCGCTTGTCTAATATCCTCTTAGTGTCGTTAATTTAATAATTTATTTTTATAATTTATTTATATTTATCTTGTAGGCTATAAAGAAATACTCAGTAACAAAAACCTACAATTCAAAATGGGACGTGTATCCCTATAATACAGAAGTATTATAGTAATACACTTAATATTTCTTCTGCTTAAGAAACTTAATCTGCTTCCACATAATTATCATTACCGACATTTCATAAAAAAAGCAAGATAATTAATGAAGAACTCTTTTTTTTCGTAGAAAGCCCATAAAAAAACCACTCTCCTTTTTTGAATAAATCAATTAGATGAGTGGTTTTAAGAATATGCTTTCGACATACCCCAAATATTAGATAATTTTATACTTAAATGATCAACCTATTCCGCATTATCACTATTTAATACTTGCTCCAATACTAGAAAAATTGTAATACCCACTGAGATAAAGGATTCTCCGGCTTAATCAGAAGATTAATCG
>CAZPIQ010000080.1:0-4858 GCA_964586665.1 uncultured Ignatzschineria sp.
GTTATGGGTCGGCTAATACGGGTCATCTCCATATTTTTGAAATAAGTGATGGCAAAATGACTCAACAAGTTCTCGCACTCAAATGGCGACCTCGAAACTTTAGCGAAGTCATTGGTCAGCCTCACGTCGTTCAAGCTCTCTCCAATGGTTTAGATAATGATAGATTGCACCATGCATTTCTATTCACCGGCACTCGTGGTGTCGGAAAAACCACTTTAGCAAGAATCTTTGCAAAATCTCTCAATTGTGAAAAAGGCGTATCATCGACGCCCTGTGGCGTTTGCTCAATCTGTAAAGAGGTTGATGAAGGCCGTTTTGTTGATCTTATTGAAATAGATGCGGCATCGAGAACTCGCGTTGAAGATACAAGAGAGATTTTAGATAACGTGCAATATGCGCCGACTCGTGGACGCTATAAAATCTATCTCATAGATGAAGTTCATATGCTCTCTAATAGTAGCTTTAATGCGTTACTTAAAACATTGGAAGAGCCACCAAGTCATGTTAAATTTCTTTTAGCGACTACTGATCCTCAGAAATTGCCGGTCACGGTACTTTCTCGTTGTTTGCGCTTCCAATTAAAACGTATTCAAGATCAAGAGATCGCTGAACAGCTTAAAACTATTTTAACCGCAGAAGGTGTTCCTTTTGATGAGGAAGCACTAAAGCTCATTGCTAAAGCCGGCGATGGGAGTATGCGTGATGCGCTCTCCTTATTAGATCAAGCGATCGCTTATACCGGGCAAAACGTTCAATATCAACAAACTCATGAAATGTTGGGTTTGATTGATACGCAATATTTAGAGCGAGTCTTAACAGCACTCTCTACAAAAGAGAGTAGTGAAGTGATCGCGGCGCTTGAAACGCTTAAAGCCAATGGATTAGATTATTATCGATTCTTAGAAGATCTGATAGATGCTTTCCATCTATTAACGATGATTCAGTTATCGCCTGAGTTTGCCACATCAGAATCAGAAGAGTTTCAAAAACTTGCGATGATGTTTACGGCTGAAGATCTTCAGTTATTTTATCAAGTCGCACTTAATGGGCGTAAGGATCTTCAGAATCACCCGAATAGTGAAGTTGGTTTTGAAATGACGTTGCTTCGTATGATTCTATTTGCACCTCACGCACCGATAGGCGTTACAGAACCCGCTCAAAAAAAAACACCGCTGATTGAACCTTCTGCTGAGAATAAATTAGAATCTATAGCAGTTTCACAGACGGCGCCTGTAGTAGATCTTCCTTGGGATACATCAGTATCACCAATCACCTCTGAAGCTCATCTTGTTTCAGAAGCAGGCGAGGTTTCATTATCTGTTGAAACGTCCGAAGTGACAGACATGGTTATTTCGGATGATTTAGATTCTTCTGATAAGGTTGAAACTGTTACGGTTGAGCCTGAATCTTTCGAAGTAGATCATGGTGTGAGAATTGATGCTGAACCTGATGTTATTGTTGATGAGATATTACTGGTAGATTCAGTAGAGAGTCACAATAGCGCTATTGATGAAACGACTGATGAAGTTGTTGATGAAGTCTCATCTTCACAAATAGAGCCATCAGTTGAAGAAGTAGATCCAAATACCGTATCGCAAGAGATTAAGGCATCAGACCTAGTGAATAATGAGGCGTGGCTCTCATTAGTTTCAGGGTTATCGCTTGAGAGTGTTCTGCTTGGAATCGCGCATAGTTTAGTATTCAAAAGCTTTGATGGTAGTAATTTAGTTTTAGAGCGTCCGATCTCGGTTAAAGCATTCCGAGTCGATGAGGCTGAAGTTCGTCTTGCAATGGCGATTTCCAATAAGCTCCAAGCTGATATCGCTTGTAAGATCGAGTATGTTGAGAGCTTAAATGCTGAAAATCTTCATGAAAGAACAGAGCGTCTTGATGATGAACGATTACAGAAAGCACTTGATGATTTTGTACAAGATGATGTTGTGAAATTTTTGCAAAATGAGATGGGTGCAAAGCTTCTTGAGAAGACTTTAAAGCCAATTGATTAAAATCGACGGAACGCTGTTATAATAGAAAAGAATTTTAAAGACCTCGTTGTTATACGAGGTTGATTATTGATAGATATTGAGTCATTCAAACAGATAAGGAGACCCTATGTTTAAAGGCGGAATCGCAGGCATGATGCAAAAAGCACAGCGCATGCAAAAAGAGATGGAAAAAGCACAAGAAGCATTAGCAGATGTTAATGTAACGGGTGAGTCAGGTGCGGGTTTAGTGACTATTGAGATGAGTTGCCGTCACGTTGTTCGTGCGATTCGTATCGATGATTCTTTAATGTCAGATGACAAAGAGATGCTCGAAGACCTTTTAGGTGCGGCATTTAATGATGCGCTTGCAAAAGTAGAAGCGACTTCAGCTGAAAAAATGGGTGAAGTAACAGGTGGACTTGGTCTTCCTGCTGGTATGAAGATCCCAGGATTTTAATTAGGAGCTTGCCTTGTATCCCAAATCATTACAGGATGTCATTGATGCACTTCGAATTCTTCCCGGTGTCGGGCAGAAGACGGCACTTAGAATGGCGCTTTATCTCTTAGAGCGAAACCAACTCGGTGCCAAGAAGATTAGTCATTCACTCACGAAAGCTGTTGAAACAATTCAAAAATGTGAAAAATGCCGGAACTTAACGGATAGCCATATTTGCAGCGATTGTTTAGATAAAAGTCGTGATGATTCGCTTTTGTGTATCGTTGAAAATCCTGTTGATGTTTTCGCATTAAGGCAGAGTATTGAGTATAAAGGTCGTTATTTTGTGCTCTTTGGTCGACTCTCTCCACTTGATGGAATTGGTCCGACTGAGCTGGGTCTTGATCTTCTTGAAAATCGCTTTAAAGAAGGTGAGATCAAGGAGATTATTCTTGCGACGAATTCAACCGTTGAGGGGGAAGCAACGGCGCACTATATTTCTGAGATTGCAAAGCAGTATGAGATTGAAGTAAGTCGTATTGCACACGGTATTCCGCTTGGCGGCGAGCTTGAGTATCTCGATGGCGGTACACTTTCTCATGCATTCTCGGCTCGTAAAAGTTACTAGGAGATTTGGATGAGTACTATTTTTACTAAAATTATTCAGAAAGAGATTCCCGCGAAGATTGTTTATGAAGATGAAGATGTTCTTGCATTTGAAGATATTCAGCCGCAAGCACCTGTTCATATCCTCATTATTCCTAAAAAAGAGATTCCAACACTCAATGATCTTCAAACAGAAGATGCAGCATTAATGGGGAAGCTCTTTTTAACGGCACAAAAAATCGCTAAAGAGCAAGGCTTTGCTGAGCAGGGTTATCGCACAGTATTTAACTGTAATGAAGATGGTGGGCAAACAGTTAACCATATTCATTTGCATCTATTAGCAGGTAGAAGTTTGACTTGGCCTCCGGGTTAGTCAATAACAAACGAAGCTTTAGTGAGAACCACTTTATTTTTATAAAGTGGTTTTTTTATGGCGAGATCATGGGGTGCTTATTACGATCATATTGATCGACATTATTAACTTTTTTAATGAAGTATGCAGATGCCTAATCCTTCTCTGATTTCTGAATTATTTTAGCTTGAGTATTTGGCATTGAAAAGTTACTTATCTCATTGTTTTATTTTGTTTTGATAAAAACATCTTATCTCTATGATTTATAAGATAAATAAGGTAGTCAATTAAAATAAAAAAGATAAAGAATCTTTGAATGCAAGCGTAAATAGTCGTAAATTGATCTAGGCAAACTTTTCCTTAAACAGTCATTAAATCACTATATTTAAAGATAAAAACTTCTTATGATGATGTTGATAGCAGTTATTTCACCCTGTTATAAATTAGTAATAAGGAGTCTTGCAATATGACTACAAGAAAAAAGAGCAGAAATAAATTATTTACAATGGGCTTGTTAGCGGTAGCTGTGCTAACAGGTGTAGCATTTGGTCAAGCAGATCCTGCTGCGAATAATGGTTCGGTACGTAGTGAAATTATCATTCCATTAGTGCAAGAGGTAACGGTAGATGAGGGGAAGGCTGCGCTAGGTAAAAAGCTGTGGTTTGACCCGAGATTATCAAAGTCGGGATTCATCTCATGTAACTCGTGCCATAACTTAAGTATGGGTGGATCAGATAACTTGCCAACCTCAATCGGACATCAGTGGCAGGAAGGGCCGATCAATTCACCCACTGTCCTTAACTCAAGTCTTAACTTTGTGCAATTCTGGGATGGTCGCGCGGCAGACTTAAAAGAGCAAGCTGGTGGGCCGATAGAGAATCCAAAAGAGATGGCATCAGATCATGACCTAGTGGTAAACGTTGTAGCTTCTATTCCAGGTTATGTTGAAGAGTTCACGGAAGTCTATGGTGATGGTGAAGTGAATATTGATCGTATCACTGATGCGATAGCGGTATTTGAAGAAACGCTTATTACGCCAAATTCTCGTTTTGACCAATGGCTTCGTGGTGATGATAATGCGATTACTGCACAAGAGAAAGAAGGTTATGAGCTCTTTAGAAATAGTGGTTGCGTCGCATGTCACTATGGTGAAGGTATTGGTGGATCAAGCTTCCAAAAGATGGGACTACTTGAAGAGTATAAGACTGAAAACCTTGCAAGAGGTTTAGCGGATTTCACAGGCAAAGATACTGATGAAATGTTCTTTAAGGTTCCGACGCTTCGAAACGTTGTATTAACCTATCCGTACTTCCATGATGGTCAAGTGAATACCCTTGAAGAAGCGACACAGATTATGGGTAGATTGCAATTGGGTCGTAACTTTAATGATGAAGAAGTTGAGAAAATTGTAGCATTCTACGGCACTTTAACAGGTGATCAGCCAGAATTAATGATGCCAATTCTTCCACCATCGAATAA
>CAZPIQ010000080.1:4958-6899 GCA_964586665.1 uncultured Ignatzschineria sp.
AGCTATTGTTCTAACTGTTCAATCTTCTGATCAGCTAGGTCTTTAATGCTATGTCTTTGGTCTTCTGAGATAAGCTTTGCGGTCCATTCAATTCGATCGACAAATTTCATCTGACGCTTCGCGCAATCATGTAGTGGGCAAATTTCACAGGAGAAGGGCTTACAGTCATCGGTATGAATATACATTTCATACTTATCGCCGAACTTATTTTCTAGCGCCTCAGTCATCTTATCGAGTTCATGATGTGCTTCACGCATATTGAG
Organism: uncultured Ignatzschineria sp.; assembly: GCA_964586665.1. Lineage (GTDB taxonomy): Bacteria > Pseudomonadota > Gammaproteobacteria > Cardiobacteriales > Wohlfahrtiimonadaceae > Ignatzschineria. The sequence goes on from CAZPIQ010000080.1 coordinate 5,222, forward strand.
ATACCAAGGGAGCGTGAGATGGGCATCGAGATGGACGTGGTTACCATATTTAATAAATCTGACTTTATGTAGGTCGACCCAGTAAGGGGAACGATGCTCATTAATGATTTCGACGAACTCTTCAATGAGATCCTCATCGACTTCATCCATAATGCCGGCAATGGATTCGCGAATGATTTTAATCCCTGAGTGAATAATAATTCCCCCAAAGAGTAGGGCGATTGCCGCATCAAGCCATTGCCATCCTGTGATCCAAACAAGAATTAAACCAATGATGATACCAACGGTTGAATAGGTGTCTGAATGAAGATGTTTACCGCCGGCAATCAATGGCAGAACATTAAATTTCTTACCGCGCTGAATTGCATAAAACCCAACGACGTAGTTGATAATGGCGGTTAAAGCAATGAGAAAGAGACCCGCTCCCAAATCTGTGAGTGAGCTATCATCAAAGATCAGGCGTTTGACACCCTCATATATAATAATAATACCGGCAAAGAGGATGAGCGCACCCTCAACACTTGCAGATACAAATTCAATTTTCCCATGACCATGAGGGTGATTATGATCTTTGGGTTTAGCTGATAGGTAGAGGCTAAAGAGTGTAAAGGCACCTGCTAACATATTGGTAATACTCTCTAAGGCATCGGTTAAAATTGCCACAGAAGAGGTAATATACCAAGCAACAAACTTCATTATGAAGAGGAGGATCGCAACGACTAAAATTAACTTTTGAAAGTTGTAATTAGCGCGATCATCTTTATTCATCATGGAAAACTCCTAAAGTTATGAATACGAGAGATCCATTATGGGTGCTGCTAAGTGGCTAGATATTGATTAGATATTAAACTTAACAGCACGCTTTATGAGTAATCAGATCTCTCAATAGATCCTTAAAATAAGCTATTTCTCTATACGACTATAGACTACTTGGTCTACAAAGTCGCCGCAGAGGTTTTTAGTGTGATGTAAAATACCCTCTTGGCTCATGCCAATTTTTTCCATCACACGACCTGAAGCAGGGTTGCCTGATGCAAATTTTGCCCAGATACGTTCAACTTTTAAAGTTCCAAATGCGAAGTTTAATAAACATTGTGCGGCCTCTGGTGCTAAACCTTGCCCCCAATATTTTTTATTAATAGCATAAGCAAGCTCCGCAGACTTTTCGCCTTCATTCACGCGCAGATCACAAGTACCGATCATTTTACCATTCTCTTTTAGTTCAATCGCAAAGTTACCAAGAGGGCTACTCATAAATAGATTAGAGATAACCCAGTTAGTCTCATCAATCGATTGATGGGTTGGGAATGTATGTTTAGTATTTTCAGGATCACTTGCATACTCAAAAAGATCACTAGCATCTTCCAAGGTGATAGGGCGAAGAATGAGTCGTTCAGTTTCTAATACACGGTTTTTAGCTAATTGATAAAGCATCAAAAAATCCTCATGAATTTAAATAGTAGGAATTAGGCGTATAAACAGATGGGGCAAAGTATCGATCATAGATATTTAAGAATGAAATATATCAGTCTATCAGTGGTCTATTAAGTAGCTCCCCTCAAGCCGATCTGATATTTTATCAGTTTTTCGATCCTTTTGTTTCTATCATTGAATTTTTATAATAACAATTTAGCCATAAAAAAGAGCCACACTTCATAGAAGGTGACTCTGTATAGGT
>CAZPIQ010000080.1:6999-8671 GCA_964586665.1 uncultured Ignatzschineria sp.
TCAAAACCAAGGGCTTTTGCAACGCCTGTACCATAGTCAGGATGTGCTTTATAGCAATGGGTAATATGTCTGATCTTAATGTGATCTTCACTATTGCCCATGTTGCGCGCAGTATTGTCAAAGAGACGTTGTTTTGCCGCATCATCCATCAGCATAAAGAGCTTACCTGGCTGTTCGAAGTAGTTATTATCATCTTCATGGAAATCCCAGCGTGAAGCAGGACCCATTAATTCAAGCTCAGGTTCTTGTAGGTGACGCGCTTCTTGCCACTCGTTGTAGCTGTTTGGCTCATAAGCAATACGGCTACCTTGGTTACCATCTACACGCATTGCACCATCTCTATGGAAGCTGTGCACCGGGCATTTTGGTGAGTTAACAGGGATTTGGTGATGATTGACGCCTAAACGATAGCGCTGTGCATCTCCATATGAGAAGAGTCGCCCTTGTAACATTCTATCTGGTGAAAAACCGATTCCAGGAACCACATGCGCCGGGTTAAAGGCTGCTTGCTCAACATCTTGGAAGTAATTGTATGGGTTGCGGTTTAATTCAAAAGTACCTACCGGAATCAGCGGGAAGTCTTTCTTGTACCAAACTTTAGTGAGGTCAAATGGGTTATATGGCATATTTTCAGCTTCTTCAAGTGTCATTACTTGAATATACATATCCCATTTCGGGAAGTTGCCAGCCTCAATCGCATCATAAAGGTCACGTTGGCTTGCTTCACGATCTTTTCCAACAATTTCAGTTGCTTCAGCATCTGTTAAGTTTTCAATGCCTTGTTGTGATACGAAGTGGAATTTTACCCAGCAACGCTCATTATCCGCATTGATAAAGCTAAATGTATGACTCCCAAATCCATGCATATGGCGATAAGATTTCGGAATACCACGATCACTCATAGTAATAGTAACTTGATGGAGCGCTTCCGGTAAGCCTGTCCAGAAGTCCCAGTTTGTATTAGGGCAGCGCAGGTTTGTGCGTGGATCGCGTTTTACCGCATGGTTTAAATCTGGGAATTTAAGTGGGTCACGGAAGAAGAATACAGGGGTGTTGTTACCCACTAAATCCCAGTTCCCTTCTTCAGTGTAGAAGCGAAGTGCAAAACCGCGGATATCACGTTCAGTATCAGCTGCCCCTCTTTCTCCTGCAACGGTTGAGAAGCGAGCGAACATTTCGGTCTCTTTACCAATTTCAGAGAAAACTTTCGCGTTTGTATATTTACTAATGTCATGAGTGACCGTAAATTTACCAAAAGCTCCAGAACCTTTTGCATGCATACGACGCTCAGGAATTACTTCACGGTCAAAATGTGCAAGTTTTTCTAAAAACCAGACATCTTGTAATAGCATAGGGCCACGACGACCTGCTGTTAATACATCTTGGTTGTTTGTAACAGGTGCACCGGCAGCGGTTGTAAAATACTTTTTATCATTAGACATACTTGTAATACTCCTTTTTGATGATGTTATAAACTAGAAGAATTATTGCCTCACTCCTTCAGTGTAACATCTCAGCCCGCTTGTATCAGTGATATAGGACATCGTTGGGCGAGAAGATTATTCGCTGATCAGAAGATTGATCCTTCTTGTGATAATGAATCTTGAACTGAGTCTTATCTTACAGAGTAGGGCTAGATAAGTTAAATGAATAAGTTTGATCTATTTGATTA
>CAZPIQ010000081.1:0-8630 GCA_964586665.1 uncultured Ignatzschineria sp.
AAGTCATTTTATTAATGCTCATAGTTTCTTCCTTTGTACGGCGACGGGTTGTTAAATAAATTGTGAGTAGATCATTTTTTGATCGGTCTTGATTGATAACGAGCTTACATCAGTTTTGAAGTAAAACTAGTGATATTAAAAACTGATAGAAGTTTATTATTTAATCGTAAAATTTTAACTACATATTTTAGCGTACTTTTCTTTTAACTTCAGGTTAGTTTGCTATCTTTTATTCATTTTGAAGGGATTTGGTAGTTTTTTTGTAGTAATTGGTTCATTCAGTAGCTTTATTTTACTTTATCCAATCTTCGCACATTGGTGATGATGAGTAAGCATGTTAAATTCTTGTCATAATTTTTGCGTATTCTTGATGACGTACTAACCCAGAAGGCGTGTATAGAATAAGGCTTAAACCGTTCATGGAATAGAGTCTTTTTAAATCGGATTCAGGGTTTGAAATAATCACTAAAAGATCAACTTACAGTGGAATAGGTGAGTCATTCGTAAGGTGTTTTTTAGTATAGAATCATTAATGAATCACCAAGGATGAAAGACTTATGAAAAAATTAGCATGTATATTGGGATTAGGCTTATCGGTCTCTGGATTGTCTGTAGCGCTTGCAGATGCGCTTGATTTAGAGAATCCTGCGAATAATAAAACGGAGAATTTGGTGTGGGTTGGGCATTTAAGTCCTGATACTGACACGGTCGGTTCGGCGATTATTGCTTCATATCTATATGGTGGGAAGCCGACTGTGCCCGCGGATATCTCTCCTGAAACAAGTTTTGTACTTGAATATTGCCAAGTTGAACAACCTGAGATTGTGACTGATTATGCAAGCTACGATGTGGGTTTAGTCGATTTTAATCAAAAAACACAATTAGCCCCAACGATTAATCCTGAATCTATCAGAGCGATTATCGATCATCATGCCTTAGGCGGTGACCCAATTACAGCGCCACAGCTTATTTCTATGGATATTCGCTCATGGGGATCGGCCGCAACAATTTTATCAGATAGAGCAGAAGCACTTGGTCAGGAATTAACCCCTGAGATGGCGTGTGTAGCACTTGGTGCATTACTGTCAGATACGGTTATTTTAACCTCAGCAACGACAACTGATTATGATCGTCATTATGCTGAAAAATTAGCGACAATTGCCGGCATCAAAGATATTCAAGCATTTGGTGATGAGATGTTGCTTGCAAAATCAGATTTGAGTCATATGAGTGAAGCTGAAATCTTAGTGTTAGATTATAAAAACTTTGAATATGCCGGTAAAAATGTTGGTATTGGTGTTTCTGAAACATTAAGGCCGAATGACTTAATTGACCGTAAAGCGGGTTTTATTGAGGCGATGGAAGCTTATAAGTCTGATAATCACCTTGATTACCTATTCTTCTCGGTAATGGATATTGAAAATCAACGTTCGATCTTCTTTATTCTCGGTAATGATGAGCAGGCTGTTTTAGAGGGTGCATTTGGCGCGGATATTAACGATGGTATGATGGTTGCAGAGGGTGTTGTATCACGTAAAAAGCAGATCGGACCTTCAATCCAAAAGGTTTTGGAATTGCAATAAACCCATATTGTTAGCTCTCAATCGTTATGGATTTTAGTCTGAGAGAATTGAGACATCATAATTTCGCTCTCAGTTATTAAATACAAAAAATATAAATTATATATAATATAAAAAAACCGCCAGGATTTCGAATTCTGGCGGTTTTTTTTGGGTGATTTGTGATGATCGAAAGGATCTATCTGACTCTTAATACTTTCCATGTAGAGTAGAGATATTGAATCATCGACCAAAGTGTAAGTATTGTGGCAATGATGAGGAAGATAATGCCGACTGTATAAAAAGGAATTCCTAACAGTGTTTTTTCATAAAGCAGGAACGTAATCGCGCCCATTTGGAAAGCGGTTTTCCATTTACCAATCCAAGATACCGCAACAACACCTCGCTCTCCCATGCTCGCCATCCATTCGCGAAGCGCGGAGATGGTAATTTCACGGCTGATAATAATCATCACTGAGAGGGTTAAATACCAACGATGGGGATCATGATCAACAATTGCAATTAAAGCAACGGCTACTAGCAGTTTGTCAGCAACAGGATCTAAAAAGGCCCCAAAGCTTGAAGTTTGATTCCATTTTCGTGCCAAATAACCATCTAACCAATCTGTAAAGGATGCAACCATAAATAATAATGTTAATACAACATTTTTATTAGGTGTATCGAGAAAATAACAGAGAATAAAGATGGGGATCGCGACGACGCGCGCCCAGGTGATGAGGCTTGGAAGATTCATACTGTGATTAACTCCTCGAGATCATTTTTAATAGGCACCTCGGCTATTATAACAAACTTTTTTATATTTTATTTAAATGCTCAAAAGCCCGATAAAATCATGGATATTGCGCTTTTTATTTGGTAGAATAAGCCACTTTTTAAATTGGCGTTCTTGGAGAGAGATATATGCTTAGAATAATGGAAAAAGGTTTAACCTTTGATGACGTATTATTAGTACCTGATTACTCTGAAGTGCTTCCGAGAGATGTGTCGCTTAGGACACAACTTACTCAAAAAATTGCGTTGAACATTCCGCTTCTTTCAGCAGCAATGGATACAGTAACAGAGAGCAAAATGGCGATTGCACTTGCACAACAAGGTGGTATCGGCATTATTCATAAGAACTTGACGCCAGCAGAGCAAGCTCGCCAAGTACGCAAAGTTAAAAACTTTGAAAGTGGCGTTTTAACAGACCCGATTACAGTGACGACAGATGTCACGCTTGAAGAAGTTCGCAATATTATGCGTAACCGCAATATTTCAAGTGTTCCGGTGTTAACGTTAGATGGGAAAGTTGCCGGCATTATCACAACCCGTGACTTAAGATTCCAAACAGATTTATCTTTAAATATTACAGAGGCGATGACGAACCGTGATCGCCTTATTACTATCCATGAAGGTGCAACGCGCGCTGAAATTATTGAACGCCTTCGTGCTCATCGCTTAGAGCGTCTCGTTGTGGTAAATGATAATAACGAGCTTCGTGGCTTAATTACAGTGAAAGATCTTTCTCATACAGATACTCATCCGAATGCAGTCATGGATGATGAAGAGCGCTTACTCTGTGGTGCTGCAGTAGGTGCCGGCGCTGGTACTGAAGAGCGTATCGAGCAGTTAGTGGGTGCTGGTGTTGACGTGATTATTGTGGATACAGCACATGGTCACTCAAAAGGTGTGATTGATCGTGTTCGTTGGGTGAAGCAAACGTATCCTGATCTTCAAGTGATCAGCGGTAATATCGCAACAGCTGAAGCTGCGAAAGCGCTTTTAGCGGCAGGAACAGATGGTGTTAAAGTCGGTATTGGTCCAGGTTCAATCTGTACAACACGTATTGTTGCGGGGATTGGTTTCCCACAAATCAGCGCAATTGCGAATGTGTCAGCAGCGCTTCGTGGTACAGGTATTCCTGTAATCGCTGATGGTGGTGTTCGCTACTCTGGCGATATGGCGAAAGCATTAGCAGCAGGCGCAAGCTCAATCATGGTCGGTTCAATTTTAGCAGGTACAGATGAATCTCCAGGTGAAATCGAGTTCTACCAAGGCCGTGCGTATAAATCATATCGTGGCATGGGTTCAATTGGTGCGATGCACGCAGGTTCTTCAGATCGTTATTTCCAAGAAGGTTCAAGCGCTGATAAACTTGTGCCAGAAGGGATTGAAGGACGCGTTGCTTATAAAGGTTCAGCGGGCCCAATCATTCATCAGTTAATGGGTGGTATCCGTGCCGGTATGGGTTATGTCGGTTGTGCGACTGTTGAAGAGATGAATACAAAACCACAATTTGTAGAGATTACAAGTGCAGGTATGAGTGAGTCTCACGTTCATGACGTCACTATCACAAAAGAAGCACCGAACTACTCTCGTTAATGAAATATCGATGGCTGATTGTATTGATCAATCGCCATCTTTAATTAATTGGGTAATTTAAGGCAAAATAGTGGATAATAGTCAGTTGACTGATTCGCGGTTTTGCGATGAAAATCTCGGGGAGTGATCTCCGAGATTTTATAATTTATATGATTTCAGAAGAAGCTATCGTCTTCTGAGATGCAAAAATGGGTAGGAGAAGCGGATAAAGGCTTCTTCGGATATTTTAAACCAAGATTTAAAGTAGAAAATATAATGACAAAAGAGACTGTAGTGAACGATCACGAGCAAAATGAAAATCATCTAATTACAGAGCGTCGCGAGAAGCTTGCAAAGATTCGTGCAAGTAAACCGGTTGCATTCCCTAATGACTTTAGAAAAGACACTGATGCAAAGGACCTTCATGCAGAAATGGAAGGACTTGATCGTGATGCGCTAAAGGAGAAGGGCAAGATTGTTAAGATGGCAGGTCGTGTCGTTGCTAAGCGTCTCTTTGGTAAAGGTGGATTTGCAAGCCTTCGTGATGAAAGTGGTGATGTTCAGATCTTCGTAAACACAGGTTTAATTGGTGAAGATGCATTTGAAGATTTTAAAACATGGGATGTGGGTGACATTATCGCAGTTGAAGGAGAAGTTTCTCGTTCAGATAAAGGTGAACTTACAGTTCGTGCGAATACTTTAACACTTTTAACAAAATCACTTCGTCCATTACCTGATAAATTCCACGGTTTAACAGATGTTGAGGCGCGTTATCGTCAGCGTTATTTAGATCTTATTATGAATAAAGAGTCGCGCGAAACATTCCGCAAGCGCAACTTAATTCTTCGCACTATTCGTAATTTTATGGATGATTGGGGCTTTGATGAGGTGGAAACACCTATGATGCACCCAATTCCGGGTGGCGCGAATGCCGAGCCTTTCGTAACGCATCATAATGCACTTGATATGGAATTCTACTTGCGTATCGCACCTGAACTCTATTTAAAACGCCTTTTAGTAGGTGGTATGGAGCGCGTTTATGAAGTTAACCGTAACTTCCGTAATGAAGGAGTTTCAACACGCCACAATCCAGAATTTACAATGATGGAATGGTACTGGGCATATGCAGACTATCAAGATATGATGAATATGACCGAAGAGATGATGCGTGAGATCGCCCTTAAAGTGAATGGTTCTACGGAAGTTCCGTATCAAGGTTATACGCTTGATTTTGGTAAACCATCGCTTCGTATGACGGTGCAAGAATCAATTCTTGCCTATTGTGAAGAAGCAAAAGATTACGATTTAGATACCCGTGAAGGGGTTGCAGCGCTTGCAGATCATTTCCATATTAAATATCAAGATAGCGATTGCTGGGGTAAGATCTTAATGGAGATTTTTGATGAGAAGGTGGAAACGAATCTTATGCAGCCAACCTTTATTACAGGTTACCCATTAGCAGTTTCACCACTTGCACGTAAGAATGATAAAAACCCAATGATCACAGATCGCTTTGAGTACTTCATCGGTGGACGTGAAGTAGGGAATGGTTATTCGGAGTTAAATGATGCCGAAGATCAGCATGAACGCTTTATGGCACAAGTTGCGGATAAAGAATCAGGTGATGATGAAGCAATGCATTACGATAAAGACTTCGTCACAGCGCTTGAATATGGTATGCCACCAACAGGTGGAGAAGGGATTGGGATTGACCGTTTAGTGATGATCTTTACAGATGCCCCTTCTATTCGTGATGTGCTTCTATTCCCACATATGCGTATTCGTGATTAATATCATTTGAGCATAAAAATATTTCATTTTTATAAACGCTCTTCTTAAGAAGAGCGTTTTTTTATGTCGATAGAAATATTTTTGATTAAATATAGTAATATTCATAATCTATTTTAATGACTTGTGTTTTAAAGGATTGTATTTTTCAGGAATGAGGTGCTATCTTGCTAATATACATTCATTTAAAAACACTTCTAATATATCGAATATGCTGATTTTTAAAGGTTAGCTCAATAGCTATTATGATTGAACTCAAACATCTCAAGGCCCTTCAGGCACTCTATCAATATGGGACTTTCTCGCAAGCTGCGAGCGAGCTCTTTATGACGACCTCAGCGCTCTCACATCAAATTGCAGCACTTGAAAACTGGTTAGATACAGAATTGATCTCTCGTAAAACTCGTCCTTTTCAATTTACAAAACAGGGTTTATTATTGCTTGATCTTGCGAATCAAGTATTGCCGGCAGTCGATCAAACATTGGCGCGTATGCGAGATAAACAGCAGAAAATTAAACATAAACTTTTTGTGGCTTCCGAATGTCATTGCTGTTTTGATTGGTTGATTCATGTCTTAAATGATTATCATGCGAGCTTTCCGGAAACGGATCTTGATTTTAGTACCGCATTTGAAAAATATCCGCATGAACTTTTATTGGGAAAAGATTTTGATGTCTTAATTACTTCAGATCGCCAAAAGATCGAGGGAATTCAGTATATGAAGCTCTTTGATTATGAGAGCCGATTAGTGGTAGCGCCTGATCATCCACTTGCCTTTGAATCCAATATTACGCCGGAGATGCTCGCTAAAGAGACATTACTTTGTCATCCTGTGGAGCTTAATCGCCTTGATATCTACAATCATTGGTTTGAACCTGCCGGCATTACGCCGAAAAATGTGCGTAAAACCCAACAGACAGCGATGCTCATTCAACTTGTCTCAACGAAACGGGGCTATGCAGCACTACCTGATTGGGTCGTGTATGAGTACGAAATGCGGGGATTAGTGAAAACCTTAAGAATGCCGGGATTTGATGGTAGTAATGGGCTCCTCTGTACGCTCTATGCTGCTTATAACAAAGCGCATGCTGATCAAACCTATTTCACAGAATTCCTCAATCAAATGCGTAAATATGCTAAAGAACGAGATCTTTTTTACCTTATTTAGTTTGTACTTGTAATTGAAATTGTAATCGTAGAAATAATTATAGTAACTCAGGTAGTTCAGATAGTTTTATTCCTTGAGTACTTGGGTACTTGAGTATTTGAGTTCTTTTAGAGAAGCATAAAGGCTTCTCTTTTTTATACCTTCGATAAAATAGGTGTGATCACATCACGTTTTTCACGATGAAGAATGACGATTACAACTAAGGCTAATACAAATGCACATGCATAAAATGCATAGGTTTCCATAACAGAGAAACCTTCATCTAAAATCGCGCCGGCAACGAGCGGGCTTAGGATTCCGCCGACTCTTCCCATGCCCATTGCTAAGCCTACACCAGATGTACGAATGCTCACAGGATAGAGTGATGGGGCATAAGCGTAGATACTTGCAACGCAGGCATTTAAACTTAAACCTAAGAAGAAGCCGGCAATAAAGAAGAGTGACGGTATGCCATTTACGCTGATGAAGAGAAGCGTCATGAGAGCTGATGTCCCAAGTGCTAAAAATTGTAAGTTTGAAAGCTTATAACGTCGGCTAAATAGCCCCACAAGAAGCGCGCCGATCATTCCGCCAATACTTAGAATAATGCCAGCAGAGATTCCCATATTCTCACTCGCATTGAGTTCAGTAAGCAGTTTTGGTGTCCAAGTCATTACAAATTGGAAGCCAAACATTGTAAGTGCAATGGCAAAGCAAAGTAGCAGATTCTTTTTAGCCAATGGTCCTTGGAAAAGGGCTCTGTAACCTTGTCTCCCATCAGAGTTCTTTTGAGATTCAAGTGCTGATAATGCTGAAATTTCATTTGCTAATGCTGGCGATTTTGCAAAGATTGCTTGGAGTTTATGAAGACTACGTGTATCGCCTCGTTTCTCAAGAAGCGCGATAGATTCATGAAGGAATAGAATCACAACCGCGATGGTTGCTAGCGTTAAGATGCCGGCAATCATAAAGACGGTTTGCCAGCCATAATTCGTAATCACATTAAGGGCAATAAACCCGCCTAACACAGCGCCAATAGCATAACCCACCGAGAGCATGCTTACCGCAAGCCCTTTATTTTTAATGGAAGCATATTCATTACAGAGAACATTACTAGAAGAGAGTATTCCGCCGATACCAATGCCGGCAGTAAGTCTTAGGATAAAGAGTGCCCAATATCCTTGGAAAAAACCGACTAAAAATAGGCTAACACCACAGAGTGATAGGCTCAGAATAATCATTGGTTTACGACCATATTTATCGCCAAAAGGTCCAAGCCAAATCGAGCCAATCGTCATACCAATCAAGCCGATACTGATGAGCCAAGCGAGTGAGCTTTGCGTAAGCGCTAAGTCATTGGCAATGCTACTTGCGGTAAATGCAATAATCATGACATCAATGCCATCAATAATATTTAACCAAACACAGAGAAGTACGACTTGCCATTGTAGTTTTGACATTGTGGAATTGCGCATATTTAAAAGCCTTTTATAAACGATAAAGTGGATTGATACGGTTTGGGCGTTAAAACAGAGATAGTTTCACTTCGAGGAGCAAGGGGAAGTTTGCGAGATCTGTTTTAGCGCTCTCTATTAGCTTATGCGGATTCTAGGTTAAAAGGTGTGATGATTTTTCATGGTAAGTTGAACAAAATTGAAAGTAAGTGCCTTTTTTGTCAATTTTTTAGTCTAAATTGAACATGGAGCTAGATTTAATCAAGGTTATCGGCAGTTTTAGACAAATAGCGCAAAAGCTTCTACATTAAGTTTAAGCC
>CAZPIQ010000082.1:0-6054 GCA_964586665.1 uncultured Ignatzschineria sp.
CCCATTTGGCATCAACTTCAGCAACCACATCAGGATCTTTAATAATCGGCGTGCCCCACTCTCGATCAGTTTCGCCCTCCCACTTATTGGTCGCATCCATGCCCATTTTTGAACCGAGCCCTGAAATAGGTGATGCAAAGTCAAGATAATCGATCGGTGTATTATCAACCATCACAGTATCTCTAGTCGGATCCATTCTGGTCGTAATCGCCCAAATCACATCATTCCAATCCCGGCAATTGATATCTTCATCCACAATGATAATAAACTTTGTGTACATAAATTGTCTGAGGTAAGACCATACACCCAGCATTACACGCTTTGCATGTCCGGCATATTGTTTTCTAATCGAAACAACCGCCATACGATACGAACAACCTTCCGGCGGTAAGTAAAAATCGACAATCTCAGGAAACTGTTTTCTTAAAATAGGTACAAATACTTCGTTTAATGCAACCCCTAATACCGCAGGTTCATCCGGCGGTCTGCCAGTGTAGGTTGAATGATAGATCGGATTCGTACGTGTTGTGATCTTCTCCACCGTAAAGACAGGAAAATGATCCGTTTCATTATAATAGCCTGTATGATCACCATAAGGTCCCTCCTCCGCCATATCATCAGGATAAATATATCCCTCCAAAATGATCTCCGCAGTTGCCGGAACTGATAATTCGGGGTGCATTAATGACTTGGCAACTTGGGTACGCTTACCGCGAAGTAGCCCGGCAAAGGCATATTCAGAAAGCGCATCAGGCACAGGGGTTACAGCACCCAATATCGTTGCCGGATCTGCACCTAGAGCAACGACTACAGGGAATGGCTTACCGGGATTTTTCAATCTAAAATCACGATAATCAAGCGCACCACCCCGATGGGCGAGCCAGCGCATAATGAGACGATTTTTACCGATCACCTGTTGACGATAAATCCCTAAATTCTGACGGCGCTTCGATGGACCTTTGGTAATCGTCAACCCCCAAGTCACAAGAGGTGCAGCATCACCTGGCCAACAGTGTTGAATGGGCATTTTAGTGAAGTCGACATCCTCTTTTTCGATCACGACTTCTTGGCACAATGGCTTTTTTACACGCTTAGGGCGCATTGATAAAACTTGTTTAAACTTCGGAAGCTTCTCAAGGGCATCTTTGAAGTTTTCAGGTGGTTCAGGCTCACGCAGAAATGCCAAGAACTCGCCAATATCTCGAAGCTTTTCAACAGACTCCTGTCCCATTCCTAAGGCAACTCGCTCAGGGGTTCCGAAAAGATTCGTCAAAACAGGAATATCAGAACCCTTTGGGTTCTCAAAAAGAAGTGCTGGCCCTTGTTTTCTCAAGGTACGGTCACTAATTTCCGTCATCTCGAGATAAGGATCAATTTCCTCTTTAATACGTTTAAGCTCGCCTCGCTCTTCTAAGTAGGCAATAAATTCCCGTAAATCCTGAAATTGCATGTTATAGCCCTTTCTATAATCTTCTAAAATTGGGAATGATTTTAACATAGAAGCAAAATTTCAGCCTTTGATTCCTCTTTTATAAATTCCTTTTTTATAAGCGCAGATTACCTCTACAATGCTTATAAACTACGCACACTTTCAACTGATGAGTATAATACCTCTTTCAAGACCCATTAAACTTACCCCAGAAAAGGGATTTCAAATTATGCGCATTGCTAGCAAAATCATTCTCATCGCGATAGGTTTTATACTGATAAACCTGCCCTTTATTGAAGGCAAAGCTGTATACTATATTACAATTGAACGCCCCGACAGACTCCTAAGACATCTTCTTACAGCTTTCGTCGCCCTCACTATAATTGAGTTATTCGCCTTCACTCGAATGCGCTATCGTATCCCGTTATATGGCCTATTTATATTTGGCTCCATGACTTATCTGATTTATTACTTCTCAACGGGAAGTGAACCTGATTATGAGGACTTTAGGACACTCATGGATGCTAGAGTTATGATGAAAGATGCTGCGCTTGGTTATCAAGGCGCAATCATTGACGCAGTGCTTTACCATATTCCCATCACTATTGGTTTCTTTCTATTTCCTAACATTTATATGGGGGTAAAGGGTACTATCACAGCAATGGTACTCTATATTTTAGCGCTTGCCGGGATATTAATGATTATCTACAACAAAAGTGGAAAAGGTACCAATGGACGCGCCTCATATATTACGCCAATAGCACAACTATCGGCTTTTACCTATCTTAATGTTCTTAGATCGGATCGTGCTAGTTTTGAATTTTTCCCTAGAAAACCGCCAACTCAAGCCGATATGATCGAACCTAAAGCACGCAATATTATTGTCGTAATGGATGAATCTATTCGAGGTGATATGATTGATCTTAATGGACGACTTGGAACAACCCCTTCGCTCTTAACATTCCCGGAAAATAATTTATTAAACTTTGGTCTGGTTGCCTCATTCTCTAATTGTAGCGACACTTCTAATTTAGCCATCCGTAAACTTCCTAGACTCGGCAAAGAGCCCAGTGATCTCTTCATCGATCAAACGACTATCTGGAGCTTGGCGGAAATCGCCGGCTTTAAACCCTATGTAATTGATGCACAGCACAATGCGCAAGGTCACAACTTCTATACAGATGAAGAACTTGAGAATGTTATCAATATTCACGGAGCTTCTTTAAAAAATGATGGCGAAGTCATTGACATGATCGATCAAATTTTAGACCAAAATGACCAGCCAACCTTTATCTACGCAGGCCTCAAAGGCTCGCACTTCCCATTCCAAAATACTGGCTTTGATACACCGTTCACTCCGGCAATGAAAAACACCAATCTTGCTGACGCAACTGCTGAAGAAGCACTTAATTCCTACAAAAACTTGATTCGTGCGAATACGAATGAATTCTTCAAAAAGCTCCAACAGCTTCTTGAAAAATACCCTGATACCATCGTTATTTACACATCTGATCACGGACAAGACCTGTCAGATCCTAAGGGTAAAAAGACGCACTGCGATGCCAAGACAACTTCAATGGAAGAGGGGATTGTTCCACTCATCCTATTCGCTAATGAATCCATTATTCAAAGTAATTTAGTACAAACATTCAAGAATAATGCCGGCATTACTAATCAAATGATTATTGCGCCAATGGTAATGGATTTTATGGGATATAACCTAAATGCCGTCGAGCACTTTACCGAATATCCAAACCTTTTAAACAAAGTAGGTTCAGAAATAGGGTTTATCTATAAGCGACCTATTCCCCATTTTAGAAGTGAAATAGAACGCTTTGATATCGAGCCTTCTGATATTGAATATTTTAAGCAACATGGAAAATCTGGCAAACAACTACAATATAACTTGTTTGAAGATTAATCCGATTCGATTCAAATCCTTATAATCCACTCAATCATTTTCGGATACTCATATTACAAAAAAGACAGTTGTGAATAATCACGACTGTCTTTCTTATCCATCAGAATAAAACGATTACTCCATAAATTCCTCATCCGTAATCCGCTGATAACGACGATAGAACATATAAGCCACTGGTATCGCCAATATCACTGTTGCAATCGGCATTGTGAGCCAAACCCCATCAAGCCCCCAATATTTCGGTAAGATATAGAGAAATGGGACTTGCAACAGAAGATTACCCAAAGAAACCACTAACGCCTTCTGCCCCTCGCCGATTGCCTGGAAGAACATCGTCGCCGTCACAAAGAGCCCATCTAAAAAGAGAACAGATAAGTGCAGACGAAGCGCATAGGTTGTCACGCTGGTAAGCGCTGGGTCATCTGTAAACCAACTCGTAAAGAAACCCGGAAAAATAAGCAATAACAGTGTAATAATGATCCCAATACCAAGACCCACATACACCATTAATCTCGTCACATAACGCGTTGAGCGCACTCGCTCTTCCCCATAAAATCGACTAATTAACGGCTGTGCACCATTTGCCACACCTTCAACAGCAAAATAATAGATCGTCAATAAATAGCCGGCGATCGTATAAGCTGAGACTGCCACGGTACCCCCATATTGCATCAATGCTTTATGATGAAGCGTCATAATAAAACCGATATAGATAAAGGTGAAGAATGCCGAGCTACCGGTTAATAATATGGAGCCTAGTAATTTAAAATCAGGTTTAAAGTCCTGAAGTGTTAATCGCTCATTACTCTGTTTTAAAACATAGTAACCACCGAGCACCATAGCAATAATTTCCCCGCCAATACTCGCAAGCGCCGCGCCCAAAATACCAATCTTAAAGTAAGAAATAAGCAAGAATGAGAGAAGGATATTCACTACAACGCCTGCCGCAATATAGAAAGTCGCTCTAATCGGCGTGCCGACATTTCGAACGATAAACGGCATTGCTAGACTCCCTATCACAAAAGGAGAAGCAAAAGAAAATGCTCTAATAAAAAGCGTTGCCATATGAGCCGTCTCGCCCTCAACACCTAATATTGCAACAAGCCAAGGCGCAAGCGTGTACAGCGTTACTCCAATAATAATGCCTGGCACGAACTGCAAAAAGAGCGCTTGACCTAATATTTTTCGAGCTCGTACATCATCGTCTTCGCCTTTAGCAATTGAGTAAAGACTCCCAACCCCGACGCCGACTAAAAAGCCAAATCCTAGAAGAAGCGTGATATAAGACCAACCAATATTAACAGCAGCCAATCCGGACACTCCGATAAAGTGCCCCACAAAGAAACCATCTACAATTTGATAAGTTCCACTAATAAACATCGCAAGTACGGTTGGAATCACGTAACTCGCAAAAAGTTTAATAACAACGACGTTATACCGACGCACAAAAACCTCAAGGTAACTAATAATCTCAGTAGTTTACTCTGCTTTTCAAGAAAAAATGACTAAAATAAAAAAAATATTATTTAAGCAATTATTTAAGCAATATTTGCTTTACAAAGAACAGGATTTCGGCGCAATACTTTATAAGAGAGTATCGGCTAAAATTCCCCATTTAAGCTATAATATGATGAATTATCAAAGAGAGATATGAATCCTCTCTAGATTGATATCCACCTCTTTACTTCCACATAGGTTATAGCATGTTGAACTTCGAAAAAGTCTGGACTCTCTACGATACTCATTACAATTACAAACGCCTTTTCCCACAAAGCGAGGCACCGCAAAAAGCTTGTCAGCAAGTCGACTCTCTCCTTACCATCAAAGATGAATACGATATCCTCCTACTCGATGGCTTTGGCGTTTTAAATGTTGGGGGTAGTGCTGTACCTCATATGCCACAGATGATCAAAACACTTCAATCAATCGGTAAGGAGACATTCGTCCTTACTAATGGGGCATCTTACCCAACGGATATTCGTGCAAAAATGTACCCAGGCCTCGGCTATGATATTCCGGCATCCCATATTATCTCTTCTCGCGATGCGGTTGAAAAAGAGCTACCGAAATTTGAACTCACAAAAGCTGGTAAAACATGGGGTGTCATTGTTGGTGATGGCGCTTATATCGAAAGACTGCCTGCCAATACAGTTCTACTCTCAAAAGAGAATATAGATTTTGTGGATGGTTTTATCTTCTTAGCAACAAGCTATTGGACAGAAGAGTGGCAAACACTATTAACAGCCTCACTGATCCAACGTAAACGCCCGATTATTATTGGCAATCCCGATATCAGCGCGCCTCTTGAAACATCCTTCTCTATAGAGCCAGGATACTATGCAATTGAGCTATTACAATTAATCCCTGATCTAGAAATCACATATTGCGGAAAACCATTCCAAAACACCTATGAAGTTGCATTTGAAAGAATCCGAGCAATAGTCGGCGATTTCGACCCAAATCGTGTTCTTATGGTCGGCGATACACTACACACAGATATTTTAGGCGGCAATGAGGCTGGCTGTAAGACTTTACTGAAAGCTGATTGGGGCTTTTTAAGAGGTCGCGATCCAATGCCTTTTATTGAAAAGTCCGGCATTCGACCTGATTTTGTGATTAAAAATCGTTAAAAGTCACACTTCAAATCGAACAAAAAGGGATTATCCTTTTCGCCTAAGCGCGATAGGGCAATCCCTTTTAAAAC
>CAZPIQ010000082.1:6154-8549 GCA_964586665.1 uncultured Ignatzschineria sp.
GCTTGTAAGTCTTCTTTGAAAAGCGGATGATCCTTTAACCAACCTTTTTCAAAATTCAATTTAATAACTTTATCATTCAGCTCAATCTTCACATTCGGAGATTCTTGTAGGTAGCGCCCACGATTAAACAAGACCGAAACTCGAAGTAAAAGTGTCACTAATAACACATAATCAGGAAGTGTCGCAAAAGCATTGAGATCAATTTTACGTTGATGGTAACGAATAATAGTGGAGAGAATTTTCTGATCCTGCTTACTAAAACCATCTAAATCAGCATGCTCAACTAAATAGGCTGAATGCTTATAATGTCTATGATGTGAAATTGAAAGACCGACTTCATGCAAGTAAGATGCCCATTTCAAATAGCGAAGTGCTTCATCACTTAATACAACAGGTTCTCCCTCTGATCTTTCAAGCATCTTCGCAAGTTTCAGGCTTGTAATTGCAACACGTCTCGCCTGAGCTCCATCTGCACCTAATCTAGCAATCAGGCTTTGAATAGTCTCATCACGTCTATCCTTCTGATGTACTCGCCCTAATAAGTCAAAGAGCATTCCCTCACGAAGCGCAACAGCTGTCACAGACATCTCTTTAATAGAGAGTACTTTAAAGGCTGCTTGCAATATCACAAGCCCTGCACCTACAACATTTGCCCGCAACTCGCTAATTTCAAAGAATTTAGCAATCTTCTTCGTAGAACCTAAGGATATAAATTTACGCACTAAACGCTTTAAAGATTCGCCTGTAATAATCTCATCTTCAAAACCTAAATAGGTGATTAATGTACCGATCGTTTTAATCGTTCCCGAAGCGCCGACAAACATGGCATCTTTATAAGGAATCAGATAACGAAGTGACTGTAACTCAGCCTCAATGTAGGTAAATGCCTGATCATAAGCAACCTGCGAGAACTCACCATCTTCAAAGAAACGTCTCGTCATCGTGACACAACCAACATCCCGGCTATAAGCTGCTTTAATGGTATTTTCATGACCTAAGATAAACTCAGTACTACCACCCCCGATATCCATCACAAAGAGGTCTTTTTCCGGCACATGAATATATTGTGAAACCCCGAGATAGATTAGTCTCGCTTCTTCACGACCAGAAATAATATCAATCGGCATTCCAAGTGCTTCTTCTAGCTCTTTTACGAAACTTGGGTCTTTCACTTTTCGTAATGTTAACGTTCCTACCGCGCGTCGATTATTGGGATCAATATTCACTAAACGCTCACGGAACATTCGAAGACAATGAAGTGCACGTTCTTTAACAACAGGGTCGATCTTCCCGCCATTTAAAAGCCCATAACCAAGCTGTACCATCTCTTTGATGCGGTCAACAACTAGGATTCTCCCATTATCTTCCTGCATGACTGCCATATGAAAACTGTTTGAACCTAAATCAATAACCGCATACATATTCTCGTTCATGGGCGCCCCACTTTATTTTATTTATCTGCTAGATAATTACTTAATGTCACAAAATCTTCTATATTCAAATTTTCTGCACGGAGTGTCGGTTCTATACCTAACGCCGCAATCTCATCTTGTGTCATCAATGGCTTTAAATTATTACGGAGCATTTTACGTTTCATTGAAAATGCTTCTTTAACAACATCGAAGAAAATAGCATCATCTTTAATACCATAAGGATTACCCTGATAAGGAATCAAGCGCACAAATTGACTCATCACTTTTGGCGCCGGATCAAATGACTCTGGTGGAATTTCCAACAATGGCACAACTTCACAATAGCGTTGAACCATGATTGATAAGCGGCTATAAGCTGAATCCCCCGGCGTAGCTGCCATACGATCAATCACCTCTTTCTGTAACATGAAGTGCATATCATCAACCATTTCCACGTTAGCAAGAAGATGAAAAATAATTGGGGTCGAAATATTATACGGAAGGTTCCCGACAATTCTGAGTTTCTGACCTTGTGGGCAAAGTTTCGTAAGATCGACCTTTAAAATATCCTCATTGATGACTGTAAGGCCATCTAGTGTTTTTAAATACTCAATTAAATCACGATCAAGCTCCACGACCGTCATCTTCTTAGCCGCTTTTAAAAGAGGCCTTGTCATCGCACCAAGACCCGGTCCAATTTCAACCAATGTCTCATCTGATTCCGGCATAATACTTTGAATTATTTGAAAGATAATACTCTCATCAATCAAGAAGTTTTGGCCAAAACGTTTTTTAGCTTTATGTTGTGATTTATTCATCATTTTAGTGTGTTGTATTCCGCTTTAATTCTGTCGATTTCTATCATGAAGATATTCCACCGTAATATTTCAATGCAATATAACAACCTATTTTATAGGTTCAAATCGTAATTGCACATATAAAAAAGCTCCGATCAGTCATTCATTGACATCTCAGAGCTTCTT
>CAZPIQ010000083.1:0-8371 GCA_964586665.1 uncultured Ignatzschineria sp.
TTTTCCTCTCCAATGCCGGTACTTCAACCTCTTAAAGTACATCGCACATTCTATCCGACATCTTGCAATTAACTTTCCATACCACCAACAAAAATCTCTACTTCAAGCAATCAGTGAGAAGCTTTTATCTCCCCAATGTCGGCGCTTCGGCTTCTTGAAGTGCATCGCACATTCCATCCGACATCTTGCAACCTTCATTCTATACTGCCAATAAAATGCACCATATCAACCTTATAAATAAAACTAAGCGCCATCATAAAATAATTAATGCAAGTAAAGATCAGAGAATAGTGAGAGAAACTTGACGTAAGTGCTATAATGAATCATAAATTAAACTGTTTTTACGTAAGGAGAAATACGATGTCGATGATTGAAGAAACAGGCATTAACTTCACAGATTCAGCTGCTTTAAAAGTAAAAAGCCTTATTGATGAAGAAGGTGATGCATCACTTAAGCTCCGCGTTTATATCCAAGGTGGCGGTTGCTCGGGCTTCCAATATGGTTTTGCATTTGCAAATGAAGTAGAAGATGGAGATGTTGAAGTGATCAACCAAGACGTGACACTTTTAGTAGATCCACTTAGCTACCAATACTTAGTTGGTGCTGAGATCGACTATGTGAACGATCTTCAAGGTGAGCAATTTGTAATCCGCAATCCAAATGCAACAACAACCTGTGGCTGTGGTAACTCATTTAGCGCTTAATCATAACTATAATCATTAGTAATCCATATTCGGTTATTACTAATGTGACATTTCGTTTATACTATAGAGTAGATATACGAGATGAGAACACCTATCTAGGTCATCTTAGATAGGTGTTTTTTATAGGCTATTTTATGGGGCACCTATGAGCGACCCGCTCTCAACTGTCTCATATATTTTAAGGATTATTTTATATGTCATCAGGTATGATTTTAGTCATCATCATTGCGGTTATTGCGATTTTACTAATTTTCGCAGGTATCAAAATGGTGCCGCAAGGCAGTGAATATACAGTTGAACGCTTCGGTCGTTACCGTAAAACAATTACGCCGGGGATCTCCTTCATCGTACCCTTCTTTGATCGTATTGGTCATAAAATTAATATGATGGAGAGCGTTACAGATGTTCCCTCGCAAGCGGTTATCACTAAAGATAACGCAATGGTGCGTGTCGATGGTGTTGTCTTCTTCCAGATCAATGATGCTGCACGCGCAGCTTATGCGGTCAATAATTTAGGATCCGCTATCCTCAACCTAACAATGACCAATATCCGTACCGTGATGGGATCAATGGACCTAGATGAGCTACTCTCAAAACGTGATGAGATTAATGCTAGCCTTCTCTCTGTTGTTGACCATGCCACAGAGCCTTGGGGCGTTAAAGTCACACGTATCGAAATCAAAGATATTGAACCACCAAGAGATTTAATTGATTCAATGGCAAAGCAGATGAAAGCTGAACGTGAAAAACGCGCGGCGATCTTAGAAGCACAAGGGGTTCGTGAGGCGGAGATTCTTCGCTCTGAAGGGGAAAAACAATCTGCAATTTTAACCGCTGAAGGTAAAAAGCAAGCTGCATTCCTAGAAGCCGAAGCGCGTGAGCGTATGGCGGAAGCGGAAGCGAATGCAACGATGATGGTTTCTAAAGCAATTAGTGAAGGCGATATTCAGGCTGTGAACTACTTCGTCGCGCAGAAATATGTAGAAGCCTTTGGCAAAATTGCTGAGAGCGACAATGGCAAGATCATCATGATGCCGATGGAATCAGCAGGCATGATCGGTTCAATCGCCGGCATTGCTGAGCTTGTTAAAAACGCCGGTAAGGAATCATAAAATGGTTGCACTCTTTTCAGATATTAACCCGATGATGGTATGGCTCATCATCGGTGCGCTACTTATCCTTTTTGAGATTATCCTTCCGGGTGTATATCTCTTTTGGGTCGGGATTGCATCGCTCATTGTCGGTGGTATCTTGAGTGTTGTTGATTTAACCTTAACTTATCAAATCCTGCTCTTTGCGATCTTCGCCATACTCTCTGTCCTTATCGGTGTGAAAGTTTATAAGGGTAAGGATAAAGATATTAAAACGGACCATCTCAATCAGGCACGCGGTTCTGAATATATTGGGAAAGTCTTTACACTCACAAACGATGTTGTCGATAACCAAGGCCGATTACCGATTGGCGATTCTGTTTGGGGAATCCATGGGGAAGATCTTCCTGCCGGCACCAAAATTCGTATTACCAAAATAACCGGCAATACACTCATTTATGAGAAGTCTGAATAAAATTTAAGGATAGAAGGATCGATTTTGCAACATCAATCATCTCATCAAACATCAAAGGGAAGCATTCATGCGCTTCCCTTTGCCTTGTCTAAGGGGCTTTTTATTCTCTTAGCACTGATCCTTGCGTTGATAACTATTAGTGGCAGCAGCGCACTTCTTACATCTCCCATCCATCCGATTGGACTAGTGCTTGGCATCTTAATCCCGGCATATGCGTTTCTCCTCTTTTCGCTCATCCGAAAACACTCCCTTTTTGCCGATCTTCTTATCTATCTGCAAAAACAGCTTCATAAGATTCAAAGTGGCGCACAAAAAATGCCCCTAGATCAGAAAGAGCTTCAAAAAGCCATCTCTTTGAAGACGGATGCACCTGCGCTTCTTCGCCTTACAAAAGTGATCATGCATAGTGCTTGGACCATTATCTTCTGTGCGCTCATCATCAGTCTCTTCTTCCAATTTACGCTGAAGCAATATCACTTTAATCTCTTTAGTACACTCTTTCCTTATGAGAGTGGCTTTTATCTTACAATCATCAATATTCTCAATTGGCTTCCGAATCTTCTTTTCGGTGAGTTAATATCGCCGGTACTTGTAGAACATAGCCTTAATAGCGCGCCTTCCCCAAGCGAGAATGCCATCTGGGCTCGCTGGATCATTATAATGATTGCACTTTATGGCTTATTCCCTCGCTTGGTTCTGCTATTTTTTGCCTATAAAAGTTATCAGCATTATCTAAAATCTCATCCTGAAATCGATACAATTCAACAAGGCATAGAAAAGCTGATTGATCCTGCCAAAGTGAAACCTACAAGTGAGCGCTTCCCTAAAGAAATTACCCAAGGTGAAGGAGATTTAGCCATTGCGCTTGATTATGCCGGGGATCTCGACCAAAACATTGAGATTATTAATGATCGAGCTCGCTTTAATGCGCTAAAGGCTCGCCTCGAATCAGCACCGCTTGCCACTCTCACAATCTATCTCGATAGTAGCTTAACACCTGATAGAAGCTTACTGCGTAGACTCTATACCTTAATGAATTTATCGCTCTCTAATGAAGTGATCCTCATTCATTCAGGGGAGCATTCAAGAGCAGAAGAGTGGCAAAGTAAAATTCGCCCAAATCTTGTGGAAAATGAGTCGATTTCTGTACAATCGCACAAATAGAGAAAGTACGGTAAAATAGAGGTTTCTTCTGACTTCATAGCGAGCAAGCACTTCATGACAGATCCTAAAACTCTCAAAATTGCGATTGTTGGTCATACGAATACAGGTAAAACATCCCTGATTCGCACGATTACCCGTGAGCGTAACTTTGGTGAAGTTAAAGATGAGGCTTCCACGACGATTGATGTCGCTGAAATTAAACGTGCATCCCAAGAGCTAGCACTCACTTATATCGACACGCCCGGCATTGAAGATGCTATGGGGGTTTTAGATACATTAGAGGAGCGCTACCCTTCTCGTTCTCGTATTGAAGAATCCGATAACCTTCTACAATTTGCAAAAGACCCAACAATTGAAGCTGAGTTTGAACAAGAAGTAAAAGTGATTAAACAACTCTTCGATGCGGACCTGACCTGCTATATTATCGATTGCCGATTACCATTTCTGCCTAAATTCGATGATGAATTGACGCTGATTGAGAAAACCCATAAACCTATTTTACCGATCTTAAACTTTATTCAAGGTGAGCATCTAGAAGATTGGAAAAAACATCTTAAAGCCCACGGGATTCATCATTACTTAGAGTTTGATACCGTAATGCCACCGCAAAAACGCCGGTTTTATGAACAGATTGCGATTATGTTCCCAGAGCTTTATGCCGAGATTATGGCATATGTCACATTAGAAGAGTTGAGTGAAAAGGCACGCCTTGAAAAAGCGATGTCACTCACTGCCAATTTCTACCTCAATTTAATGACATTACAGCTTAAAGAGAAAAGCTCGGCATCCTCTGAAAAGATTATGAGTAAACTCAATAAGGCCATTGAGAAATTGGAAAAATCTACTATTGATGCGCTTTTAGCTGTTTATCAATTTAATAAAGAGGATATCGAATATTTTAAGCTCGCGGTTCAAGGATCTCAATATGAACAAGACCTCTTTACAAGTGATAGCTTAATTGATTTCTCATTACAATTTACCAAAGGTGCTGGCGTAGGTGCGGGGCTGATGGTGGGCATTGATGCGCTAGCTGGTTTTACAACCTTAGGCGCAGCCTCTGCAACGGGGGCTATTATTGGCGGACTCGCGGCATCATTTAAACACTTCGGCGGTTCTGTCATGGATCATCTACAAGACCTTGAAACCTATTGTGTGAATGATGAAGCAATTGCCCATTTAGTATCAAGAATGCTCTTTATCGTCGGAGCACTCAATGGCAGAAGCCATGCACAGATGTCGCCGATCTATCTGAATCAAGCAGATACGAAGCATTCAGATAATGGACTGATGAAGCTAATTCATAACACTCGCCATCTACGAGCACATTCTGAATTCTTTGAAAAAAATGGTGCGATGATTAATAGCAAACGCGATAAAACTCTCGAAGAGCTCGCAGAGAAGTTTACAAAACTCTACAGTGAGATGATCAAACAACTACCGAAGTAAATGACTGGTCTTGTTGAGATTGATCTTTTAAGCTTTTATCCACATCAATTTCATAGAGTGCAAACTTCTCAGGATCTTGTCCGACATAATGCATTGCATACTGTCCATTTTGGGCAATAAATTCTCGAGCACTCGTTTTATCAGCTGTTTCGACAATAAGCTTTGTTCCTTGTAACGCTTTAAGATCTAATGCCCAGTTATAATCAGGCTTCACAACTAATTCGCCCTTCTCTGCTTCTGCCATAATATAAGCAAGAATGACCTCAGGAATCTCTTTAATCGTTGCACAGACAACATTCCCACTTCCGGCACCAGGGAATCGATCGACTAATGCACGATAACTATTTGTCGCAAGATAGAAACGATCATCATCTGCAATCATTTTGCCATCAATCGCTAAATCACGAATACGTTCACTATCCGGATGCATTAAAGAGAGATCAGGACTATAACGCGGTGGCATTGTCGGATCGATCTGGTATGTCACGCCTTTAATAATATCGAAATTATAAGGACGATATTTTCCCCAGTGGATAAGATGTTGACCTTTCGTATTGCTCGTATCAATCGTATGATAGATGCTAGCACAACACTCAAGCCACTCTTTTAAATTCAAACCACTAATCTCCAGTACAACAAGATAATTAGGATAGACATAGAGATCCGCAACATCTTTAAATGAGAGTTTACCAGGGGCAATCTCTGTAAAATAAGTAGGATCATCTTTTCGACTACCGACCTTGAAAAGCGGAACAGCTGAAAGTAATGGTAAATCCTCTTTAGTAGGCAGATCTTCTAACAATCTTTTCGCGTAATGTATTTGTGCATCCGCCACGATTTGAATACAGGTATCATCTTGAATCAATGAAAGATAACTATAAAAACCCGATTCAGAATACCCCACCGGCACATTCATCGTTTCTCGAATCGCTTCATGTGCGGATTGCATTACCTCAACACCGATCTCAAGCGGACGATTCTCTGTTAAATAATCTTCCACATAACGTAAGTGCGTACTATTACCGACAACTTCCCATTTTCCGGCATTTTCAATCAGCTCTAGATCAATTACGCCAAGCCATCTCGCCCACGATCCCGGCATTACTGCCGGTGTTCCTTGTACTAAACCTTTATCAACGTCAAAACCAAACTCAGAAAGCTCTCGATAGCTTTCTGATGGGAATCTACGATGTTGATGCCCGGTAACAAGTGCATCGACCTCAGGAATCTGTGCAATATAGTAGCCACTATTTTCCATGCCTATCTCAAATGGTTTTTTCGAGAATCCAGTATGCGCAAGCACAATGACAATATCTGCGCCCTGTGCTTTCAATGATTTTGCTTCCACTCTTACTGAAGTAACCGCGTCACGCGTTACTAACCGTTCATGAGATACCGCATATTCATCAAGATGATTTTTATCCCATGTCATAATTTGGGGTGGCAGAATTCCTGTCACACCAATTTTGAGTGGAATGATCTGTCCTGACTCAGTGATAAACTCACGATCAAGCAAAACTGATGCCGGCAATAATGTTTCGCCGGCTTCATTAGTAATATTGGCATTAACATAAGGGAAGTTTGCCTGAGTAATAACCTCAAGTAGATAAGGCACACCAAAGTTAAATTCATGATTGCCAAGTGTTGCAGCATCATAATGAAGCTCATTCATCAACGTATAAGCAGGATGCTCATTTGCAAGCGCATAATCACGAAGATAATCCGACATCGGAGATCCTTGAAGTAGATCTCCATTGTCAAATAAGAGTGAATTAGGATTTTCAGATCTTGCATCTTTAATCACATTTGCGAGGCTAATGAGCCCAAGTCGATCCACCGCTTGATCTCTATAGTAGTCAAAGTTCATGTAGAAACCATGGATATCCGTGGTCGCTAAAATTCTTAACTTTAGCCTATCGCTATATTCACTCATAGGTATCGTCTATTCGTCTCCAATGGCCGCTAACTGATCTGCTTGGTTTTCTTGAATCAATGGTTCAATCACTTGGTCTAAATCACCATTTACAATATCTTCAAGCTTATAAAGCGTTAAGTTAATACGGTGATCGGTAATACGACCTTGTGGATAGTTATAGGTACGAATCCGCTCTGAACGGTCGCCTGATCCTACTAAGCTACGACGTGTATCACTCATCTCTTTCTGCTCACGCTCACGCTCGGCTTCTAAAAGACGTGAGCCTAAAAGACTCATCGCTTTCGCTTTGTTCTTATGCTGAGAACGCTCATCTTGACACTCAACAACAACACCTGTTGGTAAATGCGTAATACGGATTGCGGAGTCGGTTACGTTAACGTGCTGACCACCTGCGCCCGATGAACGGAAGGTATCAATTTTAAGATCAGCCGGGTTAATGTCAATCATCTCTGTTTCAGGAATCTCTGGTAAGACTGCCACAGTTGCTGCTGATGTATGAACACGACCTTGTGATTCTGTTTCAGGAACACGCTGAACACGATGAACCCCTGATTCAAATTTAAGACGCGAGTAAGCGCCTTGTCCTTTAATAAGGATAACAGCTTCTTTATAACCACCATGTTCACCATGATGTTCAGTAATCACTTCAATACCCCAACGGCGCTCTTCAGCATAACGCATATACATGCGCAGTAAATCACCGGCAAAAATTGCCGCTTCATCACCACCGGTTCCAGCACGAACTTCAAGGAAGATATTGCTATCATCGTATGGGTCTGTCGGGAGAAGTAAAATACTGAGTGATTTCTCTAAACGTTCTTTCTCTTCTTCTAATAAAGGAAGCTCTTCTTTAGCGAGTTCTTTTAATTCGCTATCAGAGCCATTGAAGATGTCTTTAACATCTTGAATCGCAGATTCATTTGCCTTCCATGCATTAAACTCTGCAACAACAGGGTCTAAATGGGCATATTCTTGAGATAACTCTCTGAATTTATTATTATTACTAATAATACTAGGATCTGAAAGAAGGTGAGATACTTCCTCTAAACGCTCTTTCAGTTCATCCAACTTTACAATTATACTGTCTTTCATAAGTGCTTATGCGCTATAATAGGTGATTAAAACATTAATTTAATGTCCATTATCGCAAATCTAGAGGCTTTCGTATACATTACGAGTTGATCATTTATGAAGTTAATGCCCCTGCTCTTACTTATCCTTGCATTAGTCCTAGGGCTACTCATTAAGCAAACATGGTTTGATGAAGAAACAGGTCGTAAAAAACTTGAAGACTTACAACTATCATTAGAAGAGCTTAAAGTTCAAAATGAAGCACTCATAGAACAAAACAACCAGATACGTCAAACGATCAATGGTATTAAACACAACTTCTCCGCAAGAGAGGAGCTAGCAAGAAAACACTTAGGTCTGATCAAAGAAGATGAAACCTTCTTCCATGTGATTCCTGCGGATGAACCAGATTCTGAATAAGTACCTAGAAATAATCTTTCTTTATTAATCTTTCTTAAAAAACATAGATGTAAAAACTCGAAT
>CAZPIQ010000084.1:0-2875 GCA_964586665.1 uncultured Ignatzschineria sp.
AAATATTATAGTTATTAAAAATAAATAATGATAAAAAATGCATCTATTGATACTATGTTTTCATTTTTTATAAAGTAGATCCCATGAAGAAACTAATCGGCATTACCTTAATCAGTACCCTCCTTGTTGCCTGTGGAGATAAAGACGAAGCGTATTTCTTAGAAAACCCAGAAAAAGCTAAAGCAACCCTTACACAATGTGAAAATGATCTTCTCGAAGCAGCAATGAAAGATGATGAAAAAGCTTTCGAAAAAATAGAAGCTAACCCTGAATGTCTAGCAGCTGATCAAGCAATCAAAAAACAACGTGTTCTCGATAGAGAAAAAGCAGAAGCTGCTAAACTTGCCGCAATCGAAGCTGAAAGAGAAAAGATTGCCGAGACAAACAAAAACAATACTTGGCAACAAAATATTACAGCCTACCTCAATGTAGATTGTAAAACAGGCTTTCTTAAAGATCCTACACCTGAATGTGCTGGTTGGAAAAGCTTCTATAATGATGAATTCGAAAAAGGTCGTGCTATCTTAGTCCAAGCTCCCTTCGAAGAACTCAAAACACAATCAAAAGAATATTGTAGCTTAGACCAAAGACAAGGCTCCGTTTGCGCTGTATGGCAGACAGCACTTGCTGATAAGGGCGCTGAAGAATTACAAGGTCTCGATATCTATCAAATTGAGTCAAAAAAAGCGGAATTCTGTTCTCCAGAACTGAAGAACCTTAACTTATGCAGAAAAAGCTGGAAAGATGCTTGGGATATCAAAAACAAAGAATTAACACAATATTATGTCCAAAATGATGTGGAGTTCGTTGAAACTTATAATGCTTGTGTCGATCAATTCCAAGCAGTTAAAGGACAAGATTTAAAATTAAATGACCAATATAATGCGATGAGCGCAATCGAAGAATCAGCGCCGTGTGCACAGGCTAAAAATGCTTACAGGGAACGTGGTATGGGATACGATAGACTTAGTACTAAAATCGCAACACCTTAATTTCAATTAACATTCCAATAATAGAGCGTTCAAATTCAGCCACTTGAACGCTTTTTTTTACCTCGGATTTTAGATATCAACAAATAATCCGCTATTTATACACAAAGTTATCCACAGATAATCGTGAGTATTTCAGAATGATATCCTCTCTTTAATTGCTTAGAACATCTCAAATCCCAAAATAGTCGGGATATTTCTAAGTGACCAAGCTATATTGATAAAGATACTTTTATAAGAATAATCACTAATCTAGATTCACAAGGGAGGAATCTCATTATGAAATCACTCTGTAGCAATGATGCAACGATTTATGCTTTCGACAAGCACCATCTACCAAAACTCAAAGTGAATGCCGGCGATAAAGTCTCGATTAAAACAAAAGATTGCTTTAGCAATCAGGTTGATGAAAACAATCCACTTGCCGGCATTAATTGGAATGAGATTAATCCGGCAACCGGGCCGATTTATGTCAGTGGCGCAGAGAAAGGCGATATTCTCAAAGTAAGCATTCATTCTATTGAGCTCGATAATCAAGGCGTTTGCGCTGCTGGCCCTGGATTTGGTTTAGTGCCTTTAGAGGAGATGACGCAGAAAATTCTCCCTATCCGAGATAATCGCATCATTTTTAATGATGCAATCTCTCTCCCCTTAAATCCAATGATTGGAGTGATTGGCGTTGCACCAGAAGGCGATCCGATTTCGACCGGCACACCCGCAGAACATGGGGGCAATATGGATACGAAACTCATTACAGAGGGGGCGATTCTTTATCTTCCTATCTTTGTTGAAGGTGCACTATTTGCGCTTGGTGATCTTCATGCTGCGATGGGCGATGGGGAAATTGGCGGTGCTGGCGTTGAAATTGCCGGAGAAGTGGTTGTAACGCTCGATGTCATTAAAGGTCATACCATTTCGCACCCGATTGTGGAGACTGAAACTGCCTTTGCCTTTTTGGTTTCACGTAAAACAATTGATGAAGCGTTAGTAGAATCAACGAATCTCGGCGTTCAAAGAATTCAAAAAGCACTCAATATCCCGCTTGCTGAAGCGGCAATGCTTGGTAGTATTGCGTGTGATGCTGAAATCAGCCAATTAGTCGATCCACAACTTACAGCTCGATTTGTCGTTCCGAAAACATTATTGCCGGCATTATTTGATCAATAATCCTATCAAGAATTTCATTGTGGAGTAGAAATGGATTTGCTTAAACAACTCAAAATTGACGTCCCTATTTTCCTATCGCCAATGGCCGGCGTTTCAACACCTAAACTTGCCGCAGAGGTTTCAAATTCCGGCGGATTAGGCTCTCTTGGGTTAGGAGCTTCTTCAATAGAAGAAGCTAAAGCAATGATTGAAACGACCAAAACACTCACAAAGCGATCTTTCCAAGCAAATTTCTTCTGCCATATTCCTGAAACACTCGATCCATACATTGAAAAAGCCTGGATCGAATACTTAACCCCAGAATTTAAAAAATTCAATGAAACACCGCCCCAAACACTCCAAAAACCTTATCAAAGTTTTTTAGAGAATGATGATTATCTCAATCTCGTCTTAGAGACAAAACCACAAGCCATCAGTTTTCATTTTGGCATTCCACATCCCTATCAGCTGAAAGCATTAAAAGATGCCGGCATTATTACAATGGCGAGCGCGACAAATTTAAGTGAAGCGAAATGCATTGAAAATGCCGGCATTGATATCATCATTGCCCAAGGCATTGAAGCCGGTGGACATCGTGGTCTTTTTAATCCTCGCTATGAGAGTGGTATCAGCACATATGATCTTATTAAACATCTAGTACCACATTGCCAAATTCCAATCGTCGCTGCCGGTGGCATTATGGATGGGTATCAAGCTCAATTTTTTTTAGATTTAGGTGC
>CAZPIQ010000084.1:2975-8356 GCA_964586665.1 uncultured Ignatzschineria sp.
TGGGCAGGCATTAATGTCGCGCAGATTCGTCAAATGAGTGCACCAAAACTCATGACGCAATTAATCCGAGAGATGGGAATCAAATCCCTCTAACCATGCCTTCTAAAGAGCCATTCTCTTTCAACAAAAAAGCGCTGAAATTTTATCAGCGCTTTTTTGATCAATATTATTTGAATATTGAATTAATCGCCATTAACCTGCTGTCTCATCCCAGTTTTTACCGCGACCAACTTCAACGATTAAAGGCACATCGAGCTTCACAACATCTGTCATTGCATCCACGAGGAGCTGAGTAGCCGCCTCTTCATCCTCAAGTGCCACTTCTAAAATTAATTCATCATGCACTTGAAGGAGCATTTTGGCATTGAGCGATGGTTGCGCAGCCAAGAGTTTATTTACTTTTAGCATTGCTAATTTAATGATGTCCGCAGCTGTTCCTTGTAGTGGTGCGTTAATTGCCACACGCTCTGCCCCTGAACGCGCTATCGCATTGGAGCTATGGATTCCCGGCAAGTAGAGTCTGCGGCCTAATGCTGTTTCCACGTAACCCAAATCTTTCGCTTTCTCTTTCGATTCATCCATATAATTAAGAACGCCCGTGTAACGACTGAAATAGAGACTAATATACTCCTGCGCTTGCGTACGAGAAATTCCGAGCTGTTTTGCGAGGCCAAACGCGCCCATTCCATAAATAAGTCCAAAGTTGATCGCTTTTGCGGCTCGACGCTCTTCGCCTGTCACTTTCTCAAGCGCAATACCAAAGACTTCTGCAGCCGTTGCCGCGTGAATATCTTTCCCCTCATTAAAGGCTTTGATCATCGTCTCATCTTTAGAGAAATGCGCCATTAAGCGTAGCTCAACTTGTGAATAGTCAGCGGCTAATAGGATCGATCCCTCTTTTGCGACAAAGGCTTCGCGAATACGACGACCTTCTTTCGTTCTAATGGGAATATTCTGTAAGTTTGGATTAGAAGATGAGAGTCTTCCTGTACTCGTTTGCGCCTGATTAAATGAGGTATGAACCCGTTTTGTCTCAGGATTAATCTCTGCCACTAACGAATCTGTGTAGGTCGAGCGAAGTTTTGAAAACTCGCGGTATTCCATAATAATCTTTGGAAGCGGGTAATCCTCGGCAAGCTTCACAAGTACATCTTCAGCAGTTGAAGGCGCACCTTTCGGCGTCTTTTTAATAATCGGTAACTCAAGCTTCTCAAAGAGAATTTCACCCACTTGCTTTGAAGAACTCATATTAAATTCTTCGCCGGCAAGGGCATATGCCTGCTTCTCTAACTCTGCTAAGTTTTCGCCAAACTCAACGCTGAGTGCATTTAAATGATCCGCATCCACCATAATGCCTTCATGCTCCATTTTGGCAAGCACTGAAATTAATGGTACTTCAATCTCTTCATATACTTTATATTGTGAGCTCTCTGCTTTTAGGCGAGGCAAGATACTATGCTGGAGCTGTAATGTAATATCCGCATCTTCACAAGCATAGAAACTCGCTGTTTCAATATCGATCTCATCAAAAGTCTTTTGCGATTTACCTTTGCCGGCAATCTCTTCAAAAGGCGTCGTTTTAAACCCAAGATAGAGTTCAGCCAATGCATCCATATTATGACGATTACCGGTTGGGTCAAAGATGTAACTTGCAAGCATCGTATCATCCTGAATCCCTTTAATCTCAGCGCCGTAACGCTTTAAGATATGCCAATCAAATTTAATATTTTGACCTACTTTCGCAATAGACTCATCTTCCAAAATCGGTTTTAAAAGCGCCATCACTTCTTCAACTTTCAAAGGATTCTCAACGCCTTCTTGCTTAAACGGAATATAGACCGCATCACCTGGCGCAACCGAAAGAGAAATGCCGACCAAATTAGATCGCATAAACTCAAGGCCATCTGTTTCCGTATCAAGTGCTAATAGCGCTGCTCCCGGAATCAATTCAATATACGCTTTTAACGCATCAAGCTCTGTAATGGTTTGATAGTGTTTCACAGCTGGCATCACAGGATTTACCCAAGCTTGATCTGCACCATCTGCCGCACTACTCGCAGAAGCCTTTGCAACTGGCGGTACAAAGCTTTCAGGCTCTGCACCATTATCAAGTCCAATCAGTAACTGACGGAAACCAAGCTCTTGGTAGATCTCACGAAGCCTCTCTGTAAATGCCGGCTTAGGTGATAACTCTTCCACTTTCACCGGAATTTTCGCATTCATTAATAAAGTTGTAAGTGTTTTTGAGAGCTCAAGCATCTCAAGACCTTCTCTTAAACGCTCCCCGACTTTGCCTTTGATCTTTTCAGCGTTTTCAACAATCGCATCAAGATCGCCCCATTCATGAATCCATTTCGCCGCTGTTTTCGGACCGACCCCTTGAATGCCAGGGATATTATCCGCGGCATCCCCCATTAATGAGAGATAATCACGAACCTGCTCAGGATATACACCATACTTCTCAAATACTTCAGCACGGCCGAGCATCTCATTTTTCATGCCGTCATACATATTAATCACGCCATCTTCTACAAGCTGTGCGAGATCCTTATCGCTTGACGCAATAATAGTGCGAATGCCTTTCGCTTTTGCTTCAACGGCTAATGTTGCAATCACATCATCCGCTTCAATGCCGGGAATTGAGATTCTAGGGAAGCCCATTAGATCAATAATCTCATAAAGCGGTTCGATCTGTTCTCTTAGCTCATCTGGCATTGGCGGACGATGTGCTTTGTAATCCTCATAGAGATCGCTTCGGAAACTCTTACCACTTGCATCAAAAATCACCCCTAAATAATCTGGGTTAAATTCACGCATGAGTTTTTCAAACATATTAATCACACCACGAATCGCACCTGTTGGTCTCCCATCTGGGCTTTTAAGCGGTGGCAATGCATGAAATGCTCGGAATAAAAAGTTAGAGCCATCTACGACTAAAAATGTTTTCGACATGTATTTTAAGAACCTTTCTTGATGAAGCTTTATTTGATGAATCTTTTATGATTGACCTATCTGCGACTTCCGCAAACAGACTTTCGCAAATAGTAATACAATAATGAATAGATTGATTATACAAAAAAAGCAAGAGCCCTGCCCTCGCTTATCAAAATTCACTATTAATGTTCACTATTATAAATACCGTCAATGCCAGAAAGTGAATCTCGTTCTGCTGATTGACTCATTTGCTCATTGGCTCATGACTGCCCACAATCAACTTTCGGCAATGAGCAATAGAATCAGAATCTATGACACAAAGTTATTATAGATAAAGATCACCAAAATGATCGATAGGAATCCTGCCATAATTTGACGAATGCGTTTCACCGGCAATACATACACAAGCTTTGCACCAATCGGCGCAAAGACTACGCTCGTGATTGAGAGTCCGATTACTGCGGGATAATAGACAAAACCCAGCGAACTTTCAGGGACACCTTCCACACCAATCCCATTAAAGATAGCGCTCGTTGCGCCCGCTGCTGCCATAAACATGCCAACCGCAGATGAAGTTGCAATCGCATTTTTCATCTTATAACCAATTTTGCTTAAAACCGGTACGATCATCACACCACCGCCAATTCCGACAAAGCTTGAGACAAAACCTATCGCACCACCGACTAAGCCAAATAGAGGCTTCGCAAAATTCGAAACATTCTCCGCTTCCTTTTTAGAAGCTGAACGAAGCATGTTATAGATGGTATAAGCGAGAAATACACAGAAGAAGAGTTGTAAGACAAAGTTATTCATTTTACTGACAACCAAACTGCCAAGTGAAACCCCGACCATCGCGCCGATCCCTAGAAATAGAACAACGCCCCACATGACCGAGCCTCGTTTCTGATGTGCAATCACAGATGAGAGACTCGTAATGCCCACAACCGCAAATGAGGTACCGAGCGCAACCTTCATAATCAACTCAGGCTCGACCCCTATCGAGACTAAAAAGAAGACTAATGCCGGAACGACAACAGTACCGCCACCAACCCCTAAGAGCCCTGAAATCATTCCAATAACACACCCTAATAATAAGAAAATCAGTAGCTCAATCCCCATTACAACAACCCCTTTTAAATATCATCTCGATTCATTTTCATTCGTTTTGGCATTTGCAATGCCGCTCATTTATTGTTCTTTTGTAATAGTACATGATCTATCCCATTTTGTTGATACTCAATTCATTAAATTAGAGATCATGGATTATTTGAGAGTCCCACTCAAAACCGAATAACCTTTCACTGCCACACAACCATATAGATACATTTTCAAACGTATCTTAATGAAATTATTAGCACTAATTCTATCCAAGAACGCTGCTCAGACGCTTATTGGAAGATGTAAATTTTTATGAGCAGCAATCATTGCCGATTACATGCAACTATGGATTTTAATTAATACATTGTAAACAAGATGTTACATATCAATCGTCTTTTATTTTCAAAGAAAAGTTTGCAATTCATTTCTAGTCTTGATAATCATAGAGGTATCAGCTTCATAAAATTTTGTGCTTAGATCGATAAATAATATTAATAAACAAAGTTTCATTGACGATCTGGGTGCATTCAAAGGAGGACTAAACTCAAGAGAAAATATATTCTCACGGTTTAGTAATGGTGAAGAGGTATCAGTCTCACACAATAAAAAGAATAGAGACAAGATAGGCTTAAAGATCTAGGAACCTACGTTTTGTAAGGCGTAGGTTCCTAGGTTATATTTCAAGATCGCTCTGCGTTAAATTCATATAAAATTTATACGAGAGCGCATCTTGTAGATGGGAGGCAACATCGTCGCAATGATGAAAATAGCCAGCATTAACCGTCAAAATGATCAATAACCACTTTTGATCAATCAAGATCATGAAACTATCGTGAATCGTCAAAAAATAATGTAATCTTCCTCTGAAAACTTCCGCAAAATACCCTATAATTGAATTATTTGGTTTTAAACGAACAACATTAATACGCGTTGTATTTATGGTATTAAAATTTTAAGGATTCAATATATTATGCGATCACATTACTGCGGACTCGTAAGCGAGGAGCTTCTAGACAAAACTGTCACTCTTTCAGGTTGGGTACATCGTCGCCGTGACCACGGTGGTATCATCTTCGTTGACCTTCGTGATAGAGAAGGTATCGTTCAGGTGGTTATCGACCCTGCACAACTTACAACGCCATTTGAAGAAGCTGAAAAAATTCGTAATGAATTCGTGATTCAAATCGAAGGTAAAGTTATTGCGCGTCCTGAAGGGATGATTAACGAGAATATCGTTTCAGGTAAAATCGAAGTGATCGCAACTGAGTTGAAGATTCTTAACACAGCAGCACCCCTTCCTTTCCAATTGGGCGATGATAAAACTTCTGAAGAAGTTCGTCTTAAATACC